>CASECT010000001.1 GCA_949286525.1 uncultured Eubacteriales bacterium
ATGGATATTATGTACAGTGACCGTGAAATCCTCTGGATGGATACGGAGGAGAAGGACGGAAAAAGGCGAAAGAAAATATCCCTTTACGATCTGTACAGCGGCGAGAAGAGGGAATTGTACACATTGGATACGGACGACCCGGATTTTCCGGATATCCGCGGTTTTTGCGGCGACTATGTTATTTTGGGGAAAAGCAGGGGTGGCGGCATTGCGTTTTATATGATTTCCAGAGAAGATTTTGAGAGGGGAAACTGGGACGCGGAAAAAAAGACGCCGGTGTCTCTGTGAGGGGGAAATGGCGTTTCGCTGGCAAGTCATGGCCGCCTGCGTTCCGCCAGCAGGCCGCAGACCGCCCATGCTTCGCCAGCAGGCCGCAGACCGCCTTCTGCGAAGGCTGTCCGTTGCTTCGCAACTTTTGTCTGCGGCTGATGGGCGTTCCGCCCATCTTCCTCCAGGAAAAAGAACAGCCTCTGCCAAATAAATTTGTCGAGGCTGTTCTTTCCCTGTAGGCGCTGGCAAAACTTTGTACTCAAAAAAATACAAAATCTGGCACAAAGTACTTGCGGAGCCGGATTTTTTCATGTATACTAGCTATTGCTGTGACATTGATAGCGATGAAGCGCGAGGTTGCTGCCCGCCGTGGCAGGTTTTCCGTGGAGCGAATGTCAAGTTAGGAAACTGGCGACAAGTCACTGTACAAGCTGAATCGTCTACAGAGAAGAAAGTAGAAACAACGTGTGATTTCCAATAGGACACACACGGAGAAGTGTACAGTCACCGCTTGTCGTACTATTTAAAAAGTGCGAAAAGGAGGCGACTTTTTTTATGGCAACTCAGGTTATGAGAATCACATTGAAGGCTTATGATCACGAATTAGTGGATGCATCTGCCAGAAAAATCATCGAGACTGTAAAGAAGAACGGATCACAGGTGAGCGGACCGGTGCCCCTTCCTACCAAGAAGGAAGTTGTAACGATCCTGAGAGCTACTCACAAGTATAAGGATTCCAGAGAGCAGTTCGAGCAGAGAACTCATAAGAGGCTGATCGATATCATGACGCCGACCCAGAAGACGGTTGATGCGCTGTCCAGACTGGAGATGCCGGCGGGTGTTTACATCGATATCAAAATGAAGGATAAGAAATAGATTCTTGTTCTAGAATGAACGGTTCCGCTGCCGAAAGGGCATGAAACGTTCCGCTGTAGTTTAACAGGAGGTAAAGAAAGAGAATGAAGAAAGCGATCTTAGCAACAAAAGTCGGAATGACTCAAATCTTCAGCGAAGACGGAGTGCTGACTCCGGTAACGGTTCTTCAGGCTGGTCCCTGTGTGGTAACACAGATCAAGACCATGGAGAACGATGGCTACGAAGCAGTACAGGTTGGCTTCGTTGACAAGAAGGAAAAGGTTGTCAACAGAGATGCCAACGGCAAGAAGGAAGTGCGCAACAGACATGGCGTGAACAAGCCGGAGAAAGGCCATTTTGACAAGGCTGGCGTTTCCGGAAAGAGATATGTGAGAGAGTTTCGTTTTGAGAACTGCGCTGATTACAATCTGGCAGACGAGATCAAGGCAGACATCTTTGCGGCTGGCGACAAGGTTGACGCAACCGCGATCTCCAAAGGTAAGGGATTCCAGGGCGCGATCAAGAGACTTGGTCAGCACAGAGGACCGATGGCTCACGGTTCCAAGTTCCATCGTCATCAGGGTTCCAACGGCGCCTGCTCCTCTCCCAGCAAGGTGTTCAAGGGCAAGGGAATGCCCGGACACATGGGCAGCGTGAGAGTCACGATCCAGAATCTGGAAGTGGTTCGCGTGGATGCTGAGAACAACCTGCTTCTGGTAAAGGGAGCTGTTCCCGGACCGAAGAAGGCTTTGGTAACCATCAGAGAAGCTGTGAAGGCTGGAAAGTAAAGAGAAGATTAGGAAAGGAGGAACTTTACGATGGCTAAAGTATCCGTATATAATATGGAAGGCAAAGAAGTTGATACTATGGAGCTTAACGATTCCGTATTCGGAGTTGAAGTGAACGAGCATCTGGTTCACATGGCAGTAGTACAGCAGCTTGCAAATAACCGTCAGGGAACTCAGAAGGCGAAGACCCGTTCTGAAGTCAGCGGCGGTGGAAGAAAACCCTGGAGACAGAAGGGAACCGGTCATGCAAGACAGGGATCCACAAGAGCTCCCCAGTGGACCGGCGGCGGCGTAGTGTTCGCACCGACCCCGAGAGATTATTCTTTTAAGCTCAACAAGAAGGAGAAGAGAGCGGCCCTCAAGTCTGTTCTGACATCCGCAGTTGCAGAGAATAAATTCATCGTGCTCGACGAGCTGAAGTTCGACGAGATCAAGACCAAGAATTTTGTTCAGGTTATGAACAACCTGAAGGTAGACAAAGCGCTGGTTGTCCTGAACGAGAAGGACGTAAACGTAGAGATGTCCGCAAGAAACATCCCCGACGTAAAGATGGCGCTGACGAATACCATCAACGTATATGATATTCTGAAATACAACACGGTAGTGGTTACCAAGGCTGCTGCAGAAACGATCCAGGAGGTGTATGCATAATGGCAAACGTACAATATTACGACGTAATCCTCAAGCCGGTTATTACCGAGAAGAGCATGGCCGCTATGGCAGAGAAGAAATACACATTCCTTGTTCATCCTGAAGCAAACAAGACCATGATCAAGGAAGCCGTTGAGAAGATGTTCGACGGAACAAAGGTTGCCAGCGTCAACACCATGAACGCTGACGGCAAGAAGAAGAGACGCGGCATGACCGTTGGAAAGACCGCAAAGACCAAGAAGGCGATCGTTCAGCTGA
Organism: uncultured Eubacteriales bacterium; assembly: GCA_949286525.1. Lineage (GTDB taxonomy): Bacteria > Bacillota > Clostridia > Lachnospirales > Lachnospiraceae > Pullilachnospira_A. The sequence goes on from CASECT010000001.1 coordinate 2,823, forward strand.
CTGAGGACAGCAAGGACATCGAGATCTTCGCAGGCTTATAAGCCGCGGTCGTTCTTTGAGATTGACGAGCCCGGGCTGGTGAGCGGCGGGCAAGCTCAACGAAAAGAATTACCTTATGTACAGACAAGTACGAGAATAAACACAACGAAAGGAGAACCAAAATGGGAATCAAGACATATAACCCATATACACCTTCCAGAAGAAACATGACCGGTTCTGACTTCGCTGAGATCACAAAGAAGACTCCTGAGAAGTCTCTGGTGGTTTCGCTGAAGAAGAATGCAGGACGCAACAATCAGGGTAAGATCACGGTGAGACACCGCGGAGGCGGAAACAGAAGAAAGTACAGAGTGATCGACTTCAAGAGAAACAGCAAGGATGGAATCCCTGCAAAGGTAATCGGAATCGAGTACGATCCCAACAGAACCGCTAACATCGCGCTGATCTGCTACGCGGACGGCGAGAAAGCATATATCCTGGCGCCCGAGGGACTGACTGACGGTATGACCGTTGTCAGCGGAGATACCGCTGAGGTTCGCGTGGGCAACTGCCTGCCGCTTGCCAACATCCCCGTTGGTACCATGGTTCACAACATCGAGATGCACCCGGGCAAGGGCGGACAGATGGTTCGCTCCGCAGGGAACGGTGCGCAGCTGATGGCAAAAGAAGGAAAGTATGCCACATTGAGACTCCCCTCCGGAGAGATGAGAATGGTTCCTCTTAACTGCAGAGCGACCATCGGTATCATCGGCAACGGAGACCATAACCTGGTTAAGATCGGTAAGGCTGGACGTAAGCGTCATATGGGCATCCGCCCGACGGTCCGCGGTTCTGTTATGAACCCCAACGACCATCCCCACGGCGGTGGCGAGGGCAAGGCTCCTATCGGACGTCCGGGACCCTGTACTCCCTGGGGCAAGCCTGCACTCGGCCTGAAGACAAGAAAGAAGAACAAGCAGTCTAACAAACTTATCGTGAGAAGAAGAGACGGTAAGGCGATCAAATAAGGAGGATTTTTATGGCACGTTCATTAAAAAAAGGACCATTTGCTGATGAAAGCTTACTGAAAAAAGTGGACGCTATGAACGCATCGGGCGAGAAGAGCGTGATCAAGACCTGGTCTCGTCGTTCCACAATCTTTCCTCAGATGGTAGGACACACATTTGCGGTACATGACGGAAGAAAGCATGTGCCGGTATACGTTACCGAAGACATGGTAGGACACAAGCTGGGCGAGTTCGTTGCCACCAGAACCTACAGAGGCCATGGAAAAGACGAGAAGAAATCCAGAGTACGTTAACACTTAAGAGTTTTGAAAGGAGGTTTCATCATGGCAAAAGGACATAGATCCCAGATCAAACGTGAGAGAAACAGTCAAAAAGATATCAGGCCTTCTGCGAAGTTATCTTACGCCAGAATGTCAGTTCAGAAAGCATGCTTCGTGCTGGACGCAATCCGTGGAAAGGATGTCGCAACCGCTCTTGCGATTGTGAAATACAATCCCAGATATGCTTCTTCTGTAATAGAGAAACTGTTGAACTCGGCAATCGCGAACGCTGAGAACAACTATCCGGATCAGAATTACAAGGCTGAGAACCTTTATGTGGCAGAGTGCTACGCAAATAAAGGACCTACAATGAAGAGAATCAGACCCAGAGCACAGGGCAGAGCTTACAGAATCGAGAAGAGAATGAGCCACATTACGATTGTGCTGGATCAGAAATAAGAAGGAGGGCAAACATGGGACAGAAAGTGAATCCTCATGGCTTAAGAGTCGGCATTATTAAGGACTGGGATTCTAAATGGTATGCAGAGGATGATTTTGCAGACTATTTGGTTGAAGATTACAATATCAGAAAGTTTCTGAAGAAGAAACTTTACAACGCTGGCATCTCCAGAATCGAGATCGAGAGAGCTGCCGGAAGAGTAAAAGTGATCGTTTACACAGCAAAGCCCGGTGTTGTGATCGGTAAGGGCGGAGCTGAGATCGAGAAGGTAAAAGGCGAACTGCAGAAGCTTACAGACAAGAAGCTGATCGTGGACATCAAAGAGGTTAAGAGACCGGACAGAGATGCTCAGCTGGTTGCGGAGAATATCGCGCAGCAGCTTGAGAACCGTATTTCTTTCCGCCGTGCCATGAAGTCCTGCATGAGCAGAAGTATGAAGACCGGCATCAAGGGAATCAAGACCAGCGTTTCCGGACGTCTGGGCGGCGCTGATATGGCTCGTACCGAGTTCTACAGCGAGGGCACCATTCCTCTTCAGACCCTGCGCGCGGACATCGACTATGGTTTCGCTGAGGCGGATACCACCTACGGCAAGATCGGCGTTAAGGTATGGATTTACAAGGGAGAAGTACTTCCTGCGAAAGGAAATAAGGAAGGAGGAGCTCGCTAATGTTAATGCCAAAGAGAGTAAAACATCGTAAACAGTTCCGCGGCTCCATGGCCGGTAAGGCTATGAGAGGCAACAAGATTACCAATGGAGAGTATGGTATCGTTGCAATGGAGCCCTGCTGGATTCGTTCCAATCAGATCGAGGCTGCCCGTATCGCTATGACGCGTTACGTGAAGCGTGGCGGTAAGATCTGGATCAAGATTTTCCCGGATAAGCCGGTAACTGCGAAACCTGCCGAGACTCGAATGGGTTCCGGAAAGGGCGCGTTGGAGTACTGGGTAGCTGTTGTAAAGCCCGGTCGTGTATTATTTGAAATCTCCGGAGTACCGGAAGACGTTGCCAAGGAAGCGCTGCGTCTTGCTACACACAAATTACCTTGCAAGTGCAAAGTGGTTTCTCGTGCGGATTTAGAAGGCGGTGAATCGAATGAAAACTAAGAAATTTGTTGAAGATTTGAAGAATATGTCTGTGGCAGAACTGAATGCCCAGTTAGTCGATGCGAAGAAAGAACTTTTCAATCTGAGATTCCAGAACGCGACCAATCAGCTGGATAACACGGGACGGATCCGCGAGGTGAGAAGAAATATCGCCCGTATCCAGACCGTCATTACCGAGGCACAGCGCAACTCTTCCAATTGAGGATGAGGGAATCTTTAAAGTGAGAAAGGAGATCAATCGTGGAAAGAAATCTTAGAAAAACACGTGTGGGTGTTGTTGTGAGCGATAAGATGGATAAGACCATTGTTGTTGCGGTAAAAGACAACGTGAAGCATCCGCTTTACAAAAAGATCGTGAAGAAGACATATAAGCTGAAAGCTCATGACGAGACCAACGACGCGAAGATCGGCGACACCGTCAGAGTAATGGAGACAAGACCGCTGTCCAAGGACAAGAGATGGAGACTTGTTGAGATTATGGAGAGAGCAAAATAACAGGTAAAGGAGGCTACCATCATGGTACAACAGGAAAGCAGACTGAAAGTAGCCGATAATACTGGGGCAAAAGAGATCCTTTGCATCCGTGTTATGGGTGGTTCTACAAGAAGATATGCAAATATCGGCGATGTGATTACTGCTACCGTCAAAGACGCAACACCTGGCGGCGTTGTCAAAAAGGGAGACGTGGTAAAGGCAGTAGTGGTACGCTCCAAGAAGGGCGCCCGCCGCAAGGACGGTTCCTATATCAAATTTGACGAAAATGCTGCAGTTATCATTAAAGATGACAAAACTCCGAGAGGAACCCGTATTTTTGGACCCGTAGCTAGAGAGCTTCGTGAGAAACAGTTTATGAAGATCGTTTCTCTTGCTCCGGAAGTATTGTAGGAGGTAGCAGGATGGCAACAATGAAGATTAAAAAGGGCGACATGGTCAGAGTGATTGCCGGCGCTGACAAGAACAACGAAGGCAAAGTGATCGCTGTTAATAAGAAGAACAACACCGTTCTGGTGGAGGGTGTCAACATGATCAAGAAGCACACCAAGCCCAGCATGGCAAACCAGAATGGCGGTATCATTGAGCAGGAAGGACCCATCGACGTTTCCAATGTGATGCTCCTTCACAACGGTAAAGCAACCAGAGTTGGCTTTAAGATGGACGGAGACAAGAAAGTCCGTTACGCTAAGGCAACCGGCGAAGTGATCGATTAATTGAGAGGAGGCCAGTCAGTTGAGCAGACTTAGAGACAAGTACCAAAACGAGATCGTGGACGCCATGATCCAGAAGTTTGGTTATAAGAATATTATGGAAGTGCCGAAGCTTGACAAGATTGTGGTAAACATGGGTGTTGGCGAAGCGAAGGAGAACGCGAAGATCCTGGACGCTGCCATGAGCGACATGGAGACCATCACAGGCCAGAAGGCAGTAGTGACGAGAGCAAAGAACTCCGTTGCAAACTTCAAGATCAGAGAGGGAATGGCAATCGGATGCAAGACGACCCTTCGCGGCGAGAAAATGTATGAGTTCGCGGATCGCCTGATTAATTTGGCTCTTCCCCGAGTAAGGGACTTCCGCGGTGTCAACCCCAACGCTTTTGACGGAAGAGGAAATTACGCTCTTGGAATCAAGGAGCAGATCATCTTCCCGGAGATCGAGTACGACAAGGTTGACAAGGTCAGAGGAATGGACATTATTTTCGTTACAACGGCAAAGACAGATGAAGAGGCGCGCGAGCTGCTGAGACTGTTTAACATGCCGTTTGCCAAGTAGTCATAGGAGGGAATTGGAATATGGCAAAGAAATCCATGAAGGTAAAACAGCAGCGCAAGCAGAAGTTTTCCACCAGAGAGTACAGCCGCTGCCGTATTTGCGGTCGTCCGCATGCTTATCTTAGAAAATATGGAATCTGCAGAGTATGTTTCCGTGAACTTGCATATAAGGGACAGATCCCGGGTGTGAAGAAGGCCAGCTGGTGACCGAAAGCAGCTTAATGAGTGCAAGCAATTTTTATTCACATCCCCAGAACAAAACAGGAGGAAAGAGAATCATGACAATGAGTGATCCGATCGCAGATATGCTTACAAGAATCCGTAACGCAAACACTGCAAAACATGATACCGTAGATATTCCTTCATCCAAGATGAAAATCGCGATTGCAGATATTCTTGTGGACGAGGGATTTATTGAGAAGTATGACCTGATCGACGAGGGAGCGTTCAAGACCCTTCGCATTACCCTGAAGTACGGCGCTGACAAGAACGAGAAGATCATTACCGGCATCAAGAGAATCTCCAAGCCGGGACTTCGTATCTACGCCGGAAAGGATGAGATCCCCACAGTCCTGGGAGGACTCGGAATCGCAATCCTGTCCACAAACAAGGGTATCATCACGGACAAGGAAGCAAGAAAGCTTCAGGTAGGCGGAGAAGTTCTCGCATTTGTTTGGTAGGCCGGAAACACTTAATGAGGACGAGTCGAAGACGAAGTTCGAATTTAGTGTGAGGCCGTTCTGTGAGATTAGTGAGAGCAAGTCGCCTGAGACGCCGCTCAAACTTAGCGAACAGAACATCCTTGTCAAGGAGAGCAGTGCGCTAGTGGAGTGGAACTTCCTTACTTAGCGAACAGAACATCCTTGTGAGGAGGGTAAGCTTAGCGAAAAGAACTTCCCCGGTCATACACATCGATGTATGAAAAAAGACAGCAACGTTAAAGTATAAACCGGTCCGACTGACCGGACATACAAAACAAATCAACCCGCCGAAGCGGCGGAGAATTTTAGGAGGTACGGGCATGTCACGTATAGGAAGAATGCCAATCGCGGTACCCGCAGGCGTAACTGTTGATATCGCAGAAAATAATCATGTGACTGTAAAAGGTCCTAAGGGGACTCTCGAGAGATCTCTCCCGACGGAGATGGAGATCAAGCTGGAGGGATCCGAAGTTATCGTAACAAGACCGAATGATCTGAAGAAGATGAAATCTCTGCACGGTCTGACCAGAACACTGATCCACAATATGGTGGTAGGCGTGACGGAAGGTTACGAGAAGGTATTGGAAGTGAACGGCGTTGGATACAGAGCTTCCAAGGCAGGAAAGACACTTACTCTGAATCTGGGATTTTCTCATCCTGTTGAGATGGTTGATCCGGAAGGTCTGGAATCCACTGTTGATGGAAATAAAATTATCATCAAAGGTATCGATAAGGAAAGAGTCGGCCAGTATGCTGCCGAGATCAGAGACAAGAAGAGACCTGAACCGTACAAGGGCAAGGGTATCAAGTATGCCGATGAGGTAATCAGACGTAAAGTCGGCAAGACTGGTAAGAAATAATAAAGGAGTGACGAGAAATGGTTAGTAAGAAATCAAGAGCTGTAGTTCGCCAAACAAAGCACAGAAGATTACGCAACAATCTTGTCGGTACTGCAGACAGACCGCGTTTGGCTGTTTTTAGAAGTAATAATCATATGTATGCTCAGATTATTGACGATACCGTTGGAAATACCCTTGTGTCGGCTTCTACTCTGGAGAAAGAGGTAAAGGCTGAGCTGGATAAGACCAACAATATGGACGCTGCGGAGAAGCTGGGAACCATCATCGCCAAGAAGGCGCTTGACAAAGGCATTACCAAGGTAGTCTTCGACCGGGGCGGCTTCATCTATCAGGGCAAGGTGAAGGCTCTGGCAGATGCCGCTAGAGAAGCCGGATTAGATTTTTAGGAGGAAAAAACATGAAACGTACGATTGTTGATGCTAGTCAGTTAGAATTAACAGAAAACGTAGTATCCATTAAACGAGTAACAAAGGTTGTAAAGGGCGGACGTAACATGCGCTTTACGGCTCTGGTTGTTGTCGGCGACGGAAATGGTCATGTTGGTGCCGGTCTTGGCAAAGCGGCGGAAATTCCTGAGGCAATCCGCAAGGGAAAAGAAGACGCTATGAAGAAGCTGATCACGGTTAAGCTGGATGAGAACAAGAGTATCACACATGATATTTCCGGAAAGCATACGGGAGCGTCCGTACTGCTGAAGAGAGCTCCGGAAGGTACCGGTATCATCGCCGGCGGTCCGGCCCGTGCGGTCTGCGAGCTGGCCGGAATCCAGAATATCCGTACCAAGTCTCTGGGTTCTTCCAACAAGCAGAACGTAGTACTGGCGACCATCGATGGACTGCGCCAGCTCAAATCTCCGGAGGAAGTGGCAAAGCTTCGCGGCAAGACCCTCGAGGAGATTCTCGGTTAAGGAGGAAATGAGAAATGGCAGATAAGAAATTGAAAATCACACTTGTAAAGTCAACCATCGGCGCTGTTCCCAAGAACAGAAAGACGGTAGAGGCTCTGGGACTTCGGAAGCTGAATCACTCCGTTGAGATGCCGGATAACGATGCGGTCAGAGGAATGATCCGTCAGGTTGCACATATGGTTAAGGTTGAGGAAATTTAAGACTACAAGAAGGAGGTGCCATAATGGACTTATCTAATTTACGTCCTGCAGAGGGATCCAAGCACAGTGATAATTTCAGAAGAGGACGCGGACACGGCTCCGGAAATGGTAAGACTGCCGGCAAAGGACACAAGGGACAGAAGGCTCGTTCCGGAGCGCCCAGACCCGGATTTGAAGGCGGTCAGATGCCGCTGTATCGCAGAATTCCGAAGAGAGGATTCAAGTGCAGAAATTCCAAGGAGATCGTAGGCATCAACCTGTCTGCTCTGGAGAGATTTGAGGACGGCGCCACAGTGACCGTTGAGACACTGCTGGAAGCCGGTATTGTGAAAAACCCCAGAGACGGAGTGAAGATCCTGGGCAGCGGCGAGCTGACCAAGAAGCTCACGGTTCAGGCGGATGCGTTCAGCGTAGGCGCGAAAGAGAAGATTGAAGCTCTTGGCGGTAAAGCAGAGGTGATCTAATGCTACAGACACTCCGCAATGCATTTAAGATAAAAGATTTGAGACGGCGGATCGGGTTCACGTTCCTTATGCTGGTGGTTGTGAGAATCGGCTGCCAGCTCCCCCTTCCCGGGGTAGACCGGAACGTGTTTTCAAGCATGTTCGGATCCAGCGGAGATGCGATGAATTTCTTCAACGCAATTACCGGTGGTTCCTTCGAGGAAATGTCGATTCTTGCATTGAATATTACGCCGTATATTACCGCGTCTATTATCATGCAGCTTCTGACGATTGCGTTTCCGAAGCTGGAAGAGATTCAGCGGGACGGAGAGACAGGAAGGAAGAAGATCAACAAAGTTACCCGTTATGTGACAGTAGGGCTGGCGTTGGTACAGTCCATTGCCATGGCGATCGGTTTCGGACGGGGCGGATATCTGGAAGAGTTCAACGTGTTGAATGTGATCCTGATCGTGACGGCTCTGACAGCCGGATCGGCGGTCCTGATGTGGATTGGCGAGCGGATCACGGAGAAGGGCGTTGGAAACGGTATTTCCATCGTGCTGGTTATCAACATTATCTCCAGAATCCCCAGTGATCTGACAACACTTTATCAACAGTTTATCGCGGGCCAGACCCTTGCGAGAGGAACGCTGGCGGCGGTTATCATTGCGGCGATTATCATTGCTACTGTAGTTCTGGTTGTGCTTCTGCAGAACGCGGAGCGCAAGATTCCGGTACAGTATTCCAAGAAAATCCAGGGGAGACGTCAGGTGGGCGGCAATGCTACCCATATTCCGCTAAAGGTCAATACAGCGGGTGTGATTCCGGTTATTTTTGCCCAGTCTCTGATGCAGACACCGGTGTTTATTGCCGCGCTGCTGGGATACACGGAGGGCACCGGTATCGGCGCGCAGATTCTCCGGGGACTGTCCCAGTCCAACTGGTTTGACCCCAACAACTGGATTTATACCATCGGAGCGGCGGTATATCTGCTGTTGATTATCGGTTTTGCGTATTTCTACACATCCATAACATTTAATCCTTTGGAGATTGCCGATAACATGAAGAAGCAGGGAGGATTTATTCCGGGTATCCGTCCGGGCAAGCCTACCAGCGATTATCTGAATTCCATTTTGCATTACATTATTTTTATCGGAGCTATCGGCCTGTCGATTGTGGCTATTATCCCGATTATCCTGAACGGACTGTTCAATGCAAATGTGTCTTTCGGCGGCACATCCATCATCATTATCGTGGGTGTTGTCATTGAGACTCTGAAGCAGATTGAGTCGCAGATGCTTGTTCGTAATTATAAAGGCTTTTTGAATGATTGACATACTGATGGAGATACTGGCATTTGCCGTATCTCCTAAGGTTGTATAAGGAGATTTTTATGAAAAAGATTATTATGCTCGGCGCGCCGGGCGCAGGAAAAGGAACCCAGGCAAAACAGATTGCCGCGAAATATGATATTCCACACATCTCTACCGGCGACATCTTCCGCGCGAATATCAAGAACGGAACGGAACTGGGAAAGAAGGCAAAGGAGTACATGGATCAGGGGCTGCTGGTTCCGGATGAACTTACCTGTGATCTGGTCATGGACCGCATCGGCCAGGAAGATTGTAAGGAAGGCTTCGTTCTGGACGGATTTCCCCGTACCATTCCCCAGGCAGAAGCTCTCGACGCGGCTTTGGAGAAAAAGGGAGACAAGATGGACTATGCCATCGATATCGAGGTGGAAGATGAAAATATCATCCGCCGTATGTCCGGAAGAAGAGCCTGCTTAAACTGCGGCGCAACCTATCATGTGGTAACGATTCCGCCGAAGAAGGAAGGCGTCTGTGACGTCTGCGGCAGCGAGCTGGTGCTGAGAGACGACGATCAGCCGGAGACGGTTAAGAAGAGACTGGATGTCTATCACGAGCAGACCCAGCCGCTGATCGATTATTATAAGAAGCAGAACATTCTGAAATCTGTGAACGGTATGGAGCCGATGGAGACGGTATTCGCGAACATCGTGGCGATTCTGGGAGAGTAACGATGTCGGTTACCATCAAATCTGCCAGAGAGATCGAGCTGATGCGGGAAGCGGGACGGCTTCTGGCAAAGGTGCATGAGATCCTGGAACAGGAATTGAGAGAGGGAATGTCCACCAAAGATGTGGATCGGATCGGGGAGGAAGCGATCCGCAGTTTCGGTTGTGAACCAAACTTCCTGAACTATATGGGATATCCCGCTTCGGTCTGTGTGTCTGTCAATGACGAGGTGGTACATGGAATCCCCTGCAAAGAGCGGATCTTAAAGGGAGGCGACATTGTGAGTCTTGATACCGGACTGATCTATAAAGGTTATCATTCCGACGCGGCCCGGACCCACGGCATCGGAGAGATATCCGAGGAGGCCAGGCTTCTCATCGAGAGAACCAGAGAGAGCTTTTTCGCGGGGATGAAATACGCGAGAGCGGGCAGACATCTCCATGATATATCTGCAGGGATTTATGACTGCGCCAACGGCTATGGTTACGGAGTGGTCAGAGACCTGGTGGGACATGGAATCGGAACCCATCTTCACGAGGAGCCGGAGATCCCGAATTTCCGAAAATTCAGCCGGGGAATCCGACTGAGATCGGGAATGACCCTGGCGGTGGAACCTATGATCAACATGGGAACCCCGGATGTGGAATGGATGGACGACGAATGGACGGTGGTTACCGCCGATGGTTCCCTGTCGGCCCACTATGAAAATACGGTTCTGATCACGGACGGAGATCCCGAGATCCTGACGCTGACAGAAAAGGAAAGGAAGCGGATGGAGCAGTGAACAGAGAAATTGTCCTGGCGAGATCAAAGGCCGGCCACGATAAGAACCATGTCTATCTGATATGGGCGCAGGATGCGGATTATTTGTATCTGGTCAACGGAACCACAAAACGGCTGGCCGCACCGAAGAAAAAGAAGCGGATGCATGTACAGCTGATTAAGAAAATCCCGCCCGCAGTCAGAGAATTCCTGGAGGGGCAGAACATGCTCGAGGATGAGACGGTTGCGAAAATGTTAGAGTTGTATCACAGGAGGAATGAAGATGTCGAAAGCAGATGTAATTGAAGTAGAGGGAAAGGTAGTAGAGAAGCTTCCCAACGCGATGTTTCAGGTGGAGCTGGAAAACGGCCACCAGATTCTTGCGCATATCAGCGGAAAACTGAGAATGAATTATATCCGTATTCTCCCCGGAGATAAGGTAACCGTGGAAATGTCTCCCTACGATCTGTCAAAAGGCAGGATTATCTGGAGAGATAAATGATGATTACTATTCACAGCCACTCCACCCACATGCGCACTCGTCGCCTCTGCGAGGCTTCCGTTTCGCTCCTTGCGGAGCTGAATCGGCTGTGAATAGTAACAGAGAAATTTACAAAATCTCAACGAATTTTCTTGACGTTGGAATATTTAGCTGATATAATGTTAGCCGAACGTTTTTCGGGATAAGTCTCTGCATTTTGAGAAAACCGAAGAAAACAGGCAAATTGGAAAGGAGGATTTCCCATGAAGGTAAGATCATCAGTAAAACCTATTTGCGAAAAATGCAAGGTCATCAAGAGAAAGGGAAGCATCAGAATTATCTGTGAAAACCCGAAGCACAAACAGAGACAGGGATGACCGGCCGAAAGCACTTAATGAGAACGAGCGTGTGCGCGATGTTCGAATTTAGTGCGAGACCGTTCTGTGAGATTAGCGAGGCGGAGCCGCCAGGCGAACGTCGAGCTTAGCGAACAGAACTTCCGATTTGCATTATATTTATGTGCGGCTGCAGCCCGTCACAGAATTCGTCGGGCTGATTCATAATATATAATGAAGAATTACTGCATCGACGCCTTTGCATACCGAGGGGTGTTCGATCAACTGACTTGGATCTGCACCGGGACAGGTGCGGTCTATTCGTGCTTAGAGCACGACTGCCGGGATCGGGTGGGTGCACACATTTCAGGCCGGGAAACCGGAGCTGCATGCTGTTCGATATTCGGAGAAACAGGATAAACGAATCCGAAGAATAATTTATGGAGGTGTAAACACACATGGCTCGTATCGCAGGTGTAGATTTACCGAGAGAAAAACGTGTAGAAATTGGCTTGACTTACATTTACGGAATCGGCAGAGTGAGCTCCAACAAGATTCTGGAAGCTGCGAATGTGAATCCCGACACGCGAGTGAAGGACCTGACCGACGATGAAGTCAAGAGAATCAGCTCTGTCATTGACGAGACAATGATGGTGGAAGGCGACTTGAGAAGAGATGTGGCTCTGAATATCAAGAGACTGCAGGAAATCGGATGCTATCGCGGAATCCGTCACAGAAAAGGTCTGCCGGTTCGCGGTCAGAAGACCAAGACCAACGCGAGAACCAGAAAAGGCCCGAAGAAGACAGTTGCCAATAAGAAGAAGTAAGTAAAGAAAGAAGAAAGTAGGTTAGTTTAGATATGGCTAAAGTTGCAAAAAAAGTAACAAAAAAGCGCGTAAAGAAAAACGTTGAACACGGCCAGGCACATATCCAGGCATCCTTTAACAACACGATTGTTACTCTTACGGATGCACAGGGAAACGCTCTGTCATGGGCAAGTGCAGGTGGCCTTGGATTTAGAGGTTCAAGGAAATCTACTCCGTACGCTGCACAGATGGCAGCGGAAACTGCTGCAAAGGCAGCGCTCGTACATGGCTTGAAGACGGTTGATGTAATGGTAAAAGGACCGGGTTCGGGAAGAGAAGCCGCTATCCGCGCACTCTCTGCCTGTGGAATCGAGGTAACGAGCATTACTGACGTTACTCCCGTTCCGCACAACGGATGTCGTCCGCCAAAACGTAGAAGAGTGTAATATAGGAGGGATAAGCTAAGATGGCAGTAAATAGAACACCTATTCTGAAAAGATGCAGATCTCTTGGTTTGGATCCTGTATATCTGGGAGTAGACAAGAAATCCAAGAGACAGTTAAAGAGATCGGGAAGAAAAGTTTCCGAGTATGGTATGCAGTTGAAGGAGAAACAGAAGGCTAAGTTTATCTATGGCGTTCTGGAGAAACCTTTCCATAATTATTATGAGAAGGCTGACCGCCAGAAGGGTATGACTGGTGAGAACCTGATGACGATTCTGGAGAGCCGTCTCGACAATGTGGTATTCCGTATGGGATTTGCCAGAACCAGAAGAGAGGCAAGACAGGTTGTAGATCACAAGATGTTTCTGGTAAACGGCAAGATGGTAAATATCCCCTCTTATCTGGTAAAGGCCGGAGACGTGATCGAGGTTCGCGAGAAGAGCAAAGGCCTGCAGAGATTCAAGGACATCGTTGAGGTTACCGGCGGCAGACTTGTTCCCGAGTGGTTGGATGTTGACCTTGAGAAGTTACAGGGAACCGTAAAGGAATTACCTTCCAGAGAGCAGATCGACGTTCCTGTTGACGAGATGCTTATTGTCGAGCTGTATTCTAAGTAATAGGAGCTTTTGATCATCATAAAGAAGGAGGGACTTTGTAGTGTTCGATTTCGAAAAACCCAACATTGAAATCGCCGAGATTTCAGAAGATAAGAAGTATGGTAAGTTTGTTGTAGAACCTTTGGAGAGAGGGTATGGAACGACACTTGGTAATTCCCTGAGGAGAATTATGCTTTCGTCCCTGCCGGGATCAGCGGTAAGCCAGGTAAAGATCGACGGAGTTCTGCATGAATTCAGTTCGATTCCGGGTGTGAAAGAGGATGTGGCGGAGATTATTATGAACATCAAGAATCTCGCCATCCGCAATAACAGCTCCACAAATGATCCGAAGGTCGCTTATATCGAATTTGAGGGCGAGGGCGTTGTGACGGCTGCCGATATCCAGGTGGATTCCGATATCGAGATTGTCAATCCCGAGCTGGAGATTGCGCATCTGAACGGAGGCGCGGATTCCAAGCTGTACATGGAGCTGACGATCACAAATGGCAGAGGATACATCAGTTCCGATAAGAACAAGACGGAGGACACCCCCATCGGAGTGATCGCGGTGGATTCCATCTACACGCCGATTGAGCGTGTGAACCTCACGGTGGAGAACACCCGTGTGGGACAGATTACCGATTATGACAAGCTTACATTGGACGTCTATACAAATGGTACCCTGGGCCCCGATGAGGCCGTCAGCCTTGCGGCGAAGGTACTCAGCGAGCATTTGAGCCTGTTCATCGATCTTTCCGAGAACGCGAAGGAAGCGGTTGTCATGGCTGAGAAGCCAAGCGATACCAAGGGCAAGGTGCTTGAGATGAACATCGATGAGCTGGAGCTGTCTGTCCGGTCTTATAACTGTCTCAAGAGAGCCGGTATTAACACGGTGGAGGAGCTGTGCAACAAGACGCCGGATGATATGATGAAAGTTCGGAATCTGGGACGCAAGTCCATGGAGGAAGTGGTTGCGAAACTGCAGGAGCTTGGACTTCAACTCAGAACCGGAGACGAATAAAAAAGGAAAAGGCATTGGCGGTAAAACCGAAGGGTGCGCCGGTGTCTGCCCCTAAGTGGAACTTTAACAACCCGTTCGGCTGATAAGTCCAAAGGGCGCGGCCGGATGACGCCACAAAACGGAGGAATAGAAATGGCAAAGTATAGAAAGTTAGGAAGAACTTCTTCCCAGAGAAAAGCATTACTGAGAAATCAGGTAACCAACCTGCTTCATCACGGCAGAATCATCACGACCGAGGCTAAGGCTAAGGAAGTGGCTAAGATTGCTGAGGGGCTGATCGCTCTGGCAATCAAGGAGAAGGACAACTTCGACGAAGTGACCGTACAGGCGAAAGTTGCCCGCAAGGACAAGGATGGCAAGAGAGTGAAGGAAGTTGTGGACGGAAAGAAAGTAACCGTTTACGATACCGTTGAGAAGACCATCAAGAAAGATCGTCCTTCCCGTCTTCACGCGAGAAGACAGATGCTCAAGGTTCTGTATCCTGTAAAGGAGACCGGTGCTAAGAAGCGCGATACGAAGGTTGTTGATATGCCGAAGAAGCTCTTCGAGGAGATCGCTCCCAAGTACGAGGGACGCAACGGCGGATATACCAGAATCGTCAAGATCGGACAGCGCAAGGGCGACGGAGCGCTGGAAGTTGTTCTGGAGCTGGTATAGACCGGAAGCACTTAATGAAAATGAGCGCTTCGCGCGATGTTTGAATTTAGTGCGAGGTCGTTCTGTGAGATTGGCGAGACCAAGCCGCAGGCGCAGGTCGAGCTTAGCGAACAGAACTTCCTTGTGAAAACTGAAATCGTTTAATTTGAAAATGATCTGATACATTTTGAAATGATGTGTCAGATCATTTTTTCTATTGTCTTTCTTTAAATTTTGATTGTAAATCTGAGAAAAATGATTATAATAATTATTAGGTAGAATATAATTAGAATATAGTTAGAATTTGATTAGAATCAGATTGAAAGGATATTATGCTGACAGAGAATAAGACAACGGAATTTAAAAGAGAATATGTTGATGATATAAAAAAAACAATCATTGCTTTTGCAAACAGTGATGGCGGTATGCTTTATATCGGTGTAAATGATGATGGTACGATCTGTGGTGTGGATGATACGGATGGTACTATGCTGCGTTTGATGAACGCTGTTCGGGATGCGGTTCGGCCTGACGTTACCATGTTTGTGGATTGCCGTATCGATGTCATCGATGGAAAATCGATTATCTGCGTATCTGTTCAGCGTGGTACGGCAAGACCATATTATCTGCAAGGCAAAGGAATTCGACCTGAAGGTGTTTATGTTCGCCAGGGAGCGTCTACCGTACCGGCAACGGATACTGCCATTTTGCAGATGATCAAAGAAACCAGCGGTGACAGCTATGAAGCTGCGCGTTCGCTTAATCAGAAGCTTACTTTTGAGAAGACAAGCGAATTTTTTAATAAGCGAAAGGTAAGCTTTGGAAAATCGCAAATGCGCACATTGCATCTGATAGGAGAAGACAATATGTATACAAATCTGGCTTTTTTGCTGTCTGATCAGTGCACGCATATGATAAAAATGGCTGTTTATGAGGGAAGTAAAAAATTTGTATTTAAGGATCGCAGAGAATTGTCCGGCTCGCTTCTCGAACAGTTAGAGGAAGCCTACGCCTATATCGATCAGTATAACCGTACCAGGGCAGAGTTTGATGGATTGGACCGGGTGGATATGCGGGATTATCCTACGGAGGCTGTACGGGAAGCACTGCTCAATGCAGTCGTTCATCGGGACTATTCTTTTAGCGGGCCCACGCTTATCAGTATTTTTGATGATCGTATGGAGTTTGTAACTATTGGTGGTTTGGTCAGAGGAATTACTTTGGAGGATGTGAAGTTGGGGGTATCTGTACTCCGAAACCAGTATCTGGCAAATATTTTCTATCGGCTGCATCTTATTGAAGCTTATGGAACCGGTATTTTGAAGATTAACGAATCTTACGATGATTGTGACATCAAACCGTTGGTGGAAGCCACAAATAATGCATTTAAAATTACGCTTCCCAACAAGAATTTTCGTGTGGAAAGCCGGAATTCTCAGAGCAGATTAAAGACTGTTGGGGCGATTGACACGTTTAAATTGAGAAAACGAATTGACGAAGTTCTGAAATTGTGCCATAGGCAAGGAGCAATCGTACGAGCGGATGTAGAAACTGATCTTGGAGTTTCCCAGTCTACAGCGATTTTGCTCTTGCGGGAAATGCTGGAAGAAGGTTTATTGGTTAAAAAGGGAAACGGTAAGAATGTTCGCTATTACGCAAACCAATAACCGTTTGCGGGGATGCGTAGGGATTCGTTAAGGAAGATGTCGCCTGGTATCATCCCGAATCCCGTGCCAGAACCCGCTTCGCGGGTCTTACATTTATTTAAATGTCACAATCGTCACGCCAGCGTCCCCCTCGCCAAACTCCGCGAGATGGAATTCATCCACAATTTTTTTCTGGCGGCGCAGATACTGATGTATCGCATTGCGGAGGGCGCCGGTGCCTTTTCCGTGCACGACGCGGACGGATTTGAGATGGGAGAGATAGGCGTCGTCCAGGTATTTATCCAGCTGTGCGACGGCCTCGTCGGTGGTCAGACCCAGAAGGTTGCTCTCCGGGGAGATGGTCGCGGCTTTTCCAAGCCCCATGGAACCGCCGCTGCGGCGGGCTTTCTTTCCGCTGCCGGAGGCTTTGGTTGCTGCGTCGGGCACTTCCAGAAGGATCAGATCCTTGATGTTGACTTTCGAGTTCATGATGCCCATCTGTACGGTAAGGTCGCCCTTGGCGTTGGGGAGAGAGGTTACCGTTCCCTTCATATTCATGCTGATCACTTTAACCGAATCTCCGATGCGGAGATGTTTCGGTACATTGTGATTGACCACGTCCTTTTTGATGGCGGAGGCCTTTGCCTGCTTTTTGGAAAGTTCCTTTCCGATGGCGCTCCGCTTTCGCTCCATCTCGGCGATGTCCGGGTTGGATTTCCCGTACTTGTTAAATGCGCGGATGGTTTCATCCGCCACATCTTTTGCCTGTTTCAGGATCCTGCTGGCCTCCTCATTGGCATTTTGCAGAATTTTCTCCTTGGAGGAGGCAAGTTTTTCTTCCTGTTCTTTCAGAGATGAACGCAGAGACGCAATCTCTTCTTTGTCCTTCTGCATCTGCAGGCGATCCTTTTCCATGGCAACCCGCTTCTGTTCCAGATCCACCAGCACATCCTCAAAGGATTTGTCCTCCTCGTCAATCTGCTCGTTTGCCAGATCGATGATATCTTTGGAGAGGCCGAGCTTTCTGGAAATGGCGAAAGCGTTGCTTTTTCCCGGAACACCGACCAGCAGGTGGTAGGTGGGGCTCAAAGTCTCCAGGGAAAATTCACAGCAGGCGTTTTCCACACCCGGGGTGGAGAGCGCGAAGAGTTTCAGCTCGCTGTAGTGGGTGGTGGCCATGGTGCGGATGCCCTGCTCGTGGAGGCGGCTTAAGATAGCGATGGCCAGAGCCGCGCCCTCGGCGGGATCGGTCCCGGCGCAGAGCTCATCGAAGAGCACCAGGTAGTTTTTGTTCCAGTGCTCGGTTGTCTCTGCTGTTTCCCCTTTCTCTGTTGAAGCCGCCTTTTGCTTTTTCCTCCCGGCGGGTTCCATGACGCCCACAGAGCGCAGGATACGCACAATGTTGGTCATGTGGGAGGAAAAAGTACTTAAGGACTGCTCGATGCTCTGCTCGTCGCCGATATCGGCAAAAATGTCGTCGAAGACGGGAAGCTGGCTCCGGTCTTTCGCGGGAATGTGAAGGCCGGCCTGTCCCATCAGGGCCAGTAGTCCGCAGGTCTTCAGGGAAACGGTCTTGCCGCCGGTGTTGGGACCGGTAACGATCAGAAGATCAAAAGTATCGCCAAGGGTAATATCCACGGGGACAACGGTGCTCTTGTCGAGCAGCGGATGTCTCGCCCCGCGGAGCAGAATTTTCCCTTCGGTGTTGAAGGTGGGAGCGACGGCGTTCATATCCTTTGCCAACATTCCCTTGGCAAAGATGAAGTCCAGTTCAGCCAGAATGGAGAAATCCCGGGCAATGGCTTTTGCCTGCTCCGCCACCAGGGAGGAGAGATGGGCCAGGACTTTCTCGATTTCCTCTTTTTCCTGAAGCTGCAGCTCCCGCAGCTGATTGTTCATATTTACCACAGCCATCGGCTCGATGAAGAGCGTGGAGCCGGTGGCGGACTGATCGTGGACCATTCCGGGGACATGGGATTTGTGCTCGGCCTTGACCGGCAGGCAGTAACGCCCGTCCCGCATGGTTACCAGCGCGTCCTGCAGATAGGTGCGGATGGTGCTCTGGTTGACCATGGCATTCATCTGGCTGCGGATCCGCTCGTTGGTGGCGGCGATTTGACGGCGCACATTCCGAAGGCCGGGGCTCGCGTCGTCCGCTATCGTATCCTCGGAGAGGATGCAGCGGGTAATCTCATCCGCGATGGGGGACAGGGGCTCCAGATCCTGAAAATAGCCGGTCAGAGAATCCTCCTGTATCTCCACGCGCTCATCGCCCCGCTCGTAGGCTTTTGCCCTCCGGGCACAGATCAGAAGAGAGGCGATGCGCAGAAGCTCGGAAGTTCCCAGCGTGCCGCCGATCTCCAGATGTTTCAGGGAGGCTGTCACATTGTGGGCGCCGGAAAAGGAGACGGATCCTTTTCGAAAAATCCGATTCAGTGCGTCCTCTGTCTGCTGCTGCATTCTCCGGATCTCCGCCAGATTGGAGGAGGGCTTTAAGGCACGGCAGTATTGCCTGCCCTTTCCGCAGGTGGCCCGGTCGCAGAGCATGTCGATTACTTTATGATATTCCAGTGTGTACAGTACTTTCTTATTCATAAAAAACATTATACACGAAAACGGGAATTTAACAAGAATTCAGATATTTTTTAGCTTTTGTTAAGGAAATCATAGGCGGAATTTAACGATGAACTGCTAAAATAAAAAAAGCTTAGAAAGATGAAGATTTTTCGGGAGGAAACTCGTTCTATTGAATGAGAGGAAGGTGAAGAGTATGAAATATCTGACATTTGCAGTGCCTTGTTATAATTCTCAGGATTATCTGGAGAGATGCGTGGAATCTCTTCTGCCCGGCGGCGATGATGTGGAGATTCTTTTGATTAATGACGGTTCTTCTGACCGCACCGGAGAGATCATCGACGCCTACGCGGAGAAATATCCTCATATTGTGCGGGCTGTCCACAAAGAAAACGGCGGCCACGGTTCCGGTGTAAATAAGGGAATGGAACTGGCGAAAGGGATCTATTATAAGGTGGTGGATTCTGACGACTGGCTGGAGGAGAAGGCATATAAGAAGCTGTTGTCCACAATCAAGCACCATGTATGGGAAGAGGACGTGAAACACCCGCTGCCGGATCTGTATGTATGTAATTATGTTTACAACCATCTGGATGAAGGGATCACGAAAAGCATGGGGTACCGGAATGTATTTCCCGAGGAGCAGCTCTGCGGATGGAATGATATCGGGCATTTTCATCCTTCCCAGTACCTGATCATGCATGCGCTGATTTACCGGACCGCGGTGCTGCGGGAATGCGGTGTGGTGCTGCCGGAGCACACTTTCTATGTGGACAATATCTTTGCCTATCAGCCGCTTCCTTATGTGAAACATATTTTCTACATGGACATTGACATGTATCAATATTATCTGGGCAGAGAAGATCAGTCGGTCAATGAGAAAGTCCTGATGAGCAGAATTGATCAGCAGATTAAGGTAACCCAGATTGTGGCCCGCTGTGTGGATCTGCGGCAGGTCAAAGAGCAGTATCCGAAACTGGCTGCCTACATGTGCCGGAATATTTCCATTATGATGGCAATTTCCTCGATCCACCTGCTTCTGATCGGAGATGAGGAGGCGCTGGAGAAGCGTCGGAAACTGTGGAATGATATTAAGGAACAGGATACGCGCCTGTATTATCGGCTGTCCTACACGACCCTCAGCGGATGGACGAATCTGCCCGGCAGGATCGGTGGAAAACTGACGGTGGGCGGTTACCGGCTGGCAAAGAAAATCTATCAGTTTCAGTAGGGGGATGGAGAGAATGGCTTATATATATCTTGCGCTTGTGGATACGCCGGGCTTTTTCGCGTCGGCGATCCGGAAGTTCCTGCATCAGAAATATGTGCATGTAGTGCTCTCGCTGGATGAATATCTGGACGAGGCTTATAGTTTTGGAAGACGAAACCCTTTCGTTCCGGTCATTGCCGGATTTGAGCGGGAGGATAAAGAGAAAATTCTGCGGGCGTTTCCCACGGCGGAATATCGCGTATGCCGGATGGAGTGTACTCTGGAGCAGAAGGAGCAGATCCGCGAACGGCTGGAGCGGGATTATGACCGGCGCTTCCGAATGCATTACGCGGTGCTCGGGCTGCCCTTTCTGGTGCATGGAAAGAAATTTTATCTGAAAAATCAGTACACCTGTTCCTCCTACACGGCCAGAGTGCTGGAGGAGTGCGGGCTGCCCATCAGTGATAAACACTTTTCTCTGGTAACCCCGAAGGATGTGTATGAATACGAGAACATGGAAGTGGTCTTCGAGGGAAAGCTGGAGGAGCTTGTGGCCAGAGACCGCAGGAGCGTCCTTGTATATCAGGCGGCGCCGGCGGCACGAAGGGCCGGACTATATCGGACAATTTATTAGGATGACAGAAAATGGATAAGAAAGACTTGAAAAAATTTGTTCTGGAAGTAGCGTTTTTCCTGGTAGTTATGGTGGCTACCTGGCAGGCGTTTTTTTCCTCCCAGGATTTCGGGGAAGTGGGGAAAGCCCTGCAGGAGATGCAGCCGGCGGCATTGCTGGGTACGGTTGCCCTTTCTGTGCTTTTCGTCTGCGGAGAAGGCTATATGATATGGTATCTGATGCATGGCCTCGGCGAGCGGTGCCGGCTGCACCAGTGCTTTATCTACTCATTTGTGGGGTTTTTCTTCTCGGGTATTACCCCTTCGGCCACCGGCGGTCAGCCCATGCAGCTCTACTGTATGAAGAAGGACGGCGGAAGTATGTCCCACAGTTCCATCGTGCTGTTGACGGTGGCTATCGCCTACAAGACGGTGCTGGTGGCGGTGGGCGTGGGAATCCTGATCTTCTGGTTTCATCCTCTGCGGACGTTGCTGGGCAATTATTTCTGGCTGTATTTGCTGGGGCTGTCGCTGAATGTCATCGTGGTGTCCGTGCTGTACCTGGTTATGTTTTCTCCGGGAATCATCGGAAGCATTGTGCGGGGTGGAGAAAAACTTCTCGTGAAGTGCCATCTGATGAAACCGGCGGAGAGCCGTCAGAAAAAGATCGACGGATTTATCGAGGAGTACCGGCAGGCCCTCGCTTTTTTCAAGAAAAACAAGGGAAAACTGCTGTGGATTCTGATCGTTACCCTTTTCCAGAGAAGCACGCTCTTTGCGCTGACTTATGTAATATATCGGGGCTTCGGCCTCACAGGAACCGATGGTTTGGAAGTGATTCTGCTGCAGGCCAGCGTCTATGTGGCCGTGGATATGCTGCCGATCCCGGGAGCCCAGGGAATTACCGAGTTGATGTACAGCGCCGTCTTCCTTCCGGTGTTTACCAGCGCGTATCTTATGCCCTCCATGATGGTAAACCGCGGGGTAAGTTTCTATCTGCTGATGATTGTCAGCCTCGCCATAACCATTGTACGTGTGGTAAGCTACAAGAGAGTAAAGACGAAGGACTGCCGTATGGCGGCGTGAATTTTATAGATTTCCCTCTTTAGCAACAGGCGCGGATAATTTCGCGTCTGTTTTTTTGATGTGGAAAAAGA
>CASECT010000002.1 GCA_949286525.1 uncultured Eubacteriales bacterium
GTCTGATACTTTCCCCGTTGCACTTTCCCGGATTTTCCACTATGATGGCTATATACATATTATGGTATCATGGAATACCGACAGGACAAGGAGGAAGGATATTTTGGAAAAGAAATTATGGGGTACCACCAGAGAAAACGAGGAAGTCTACACCTATGAAATCGCCGGAGCCGGCGGCATCCGGGCAACGTTCATGAATTACGGGGCGAATCTTCTCTCCCTGACCGTTCCGGACAGGGACGGCAATGAAAAGGACATCGTCCTTGGATATGAGAAGCTGGAGAGCTATTTCGACAACGATCTCTACTTCGGCTGCTGCGTTGCTCCCAACGGAAACCGGATCGGCGACGCCAGATTTACTCTGAACGGGAAAACCTATGAACTGGACAAAAACGACGGGGAAAACAATCTCCACAGCGGCTCGGATCCTCTGTGCATGCGCATCTGGGATGTGGCGGATGTGAAGGATAACGCCATTACCTTTACCTACGACAAGAAGGATATGGACATGGGATTCCCGGGCAACATGAAAATTACCGTTACCTTTACCCTGACGCCGGACAATGAGCTGCGGATCGATTACAGCGGGCTCTCCGACCAGGATACCATCTTCAATCCCACCAACCACAGCTACTTCAACCTGGCCGGCCACGACAGCGGCAGCGTGCTGGATCAGTTGGTATGGATCAACGCCAGCCGCTTTACCGAGACCGACGCAGGTTCCGTTCCCACCGGCAACCTGATCGATGTGAAGGGAACGCCTCTGGATTTCACAAAAGAAAAGCCCATGGCTCCCGAGGTGGACGATACCTATGAGCAGCTTGCCCTGGCAAAGGGATACGACCACAACTTTGCGCTGGACATCACGGAGGGCGAACTCTCCCTGGCCGCCAGTCTCTATGATCCCAAATCGGGACGTAAGATGGAGGTCTACACCGATCTCCCCGGCATGCAGCTCTACTGCGGCAACTACATCCATCCGAATGTTGTCGGCAAGGGCGGATTCCTCTATCAGCCCAGATACGGCGTCTGCTTTGAGACCCAGTATTATCCCAACGCCATCAATATTCCCTCCTTCTCCCAGCCCGTCGCCAAGGCAGGCGTAGAGAAGAAGACCACCACCGTCTACCGGTTCTTTACCGCCTGAAAAGACTTTGGCCATCCACCTCGGATGGCCATCTGTGCCAGGAAGGTCAGCGTCGGATCAGCAGGACAGACAGATCGTTGACATTGGTTCCGGTGGGGCCCGTCACGATCAGCCCTCCTGTCTGAAGCAGGGCGTGATAGGCGTCGTTATTTTCCAGCACATCGGAGATAACGATGCCTTTTTCGCGCAGTTTTCTCGCCGTTTCCCCATCCACATAACCGCCCGCCGCGTCGGTGGGGCCGTCGGTGCCGTCGGATCCCACAGAGAACACCGCAGCATCCGCAAGTCCGTCGATCTTCTCCGCCGCCGCCAGCGCCAGTTCCTGGTTCCGTCCGCCCTTTCCGGAACCGGTCAGGCGCACCACGGTCTCCCCGCCGCAGATAAAGGCGACTCTGCCTGCATGGCTTAGAGCGATGCTTCCGAGGAAAGCCCCGGCCTCCCTCGCCTGGCAGTCCAGTTGATCCGTGAGAAAGACCGTCTTATAGTCAAGCTCCTTACAGACCTCCATCGCCGCCTTGCAGAGTTCCCGCACACTGCCGATCACATGATTCTCCACATTCGCCAGTTCCTTCGGCGTCTCCCCGGCAAGGCAGGTCCTTGCCTCCACGCTCAATTTCAGATGGTACTTCTCCGCTATGCGAAAGGCGTCCTCACAGGTGGAGACGTCCACCGCCGCAGGTCCTGAGGCGATCATATCCAGAGGATCTCCGAGAATATCCGACAGAATCACGCTGTACACCCGGGCAGGAGCGCACCACTGTCCGAAGCGACCACCTTTGACCCCGGACAGGCGCTTGCGGATCGTGTTCATCTCCACGATGTCCGCTCCGCTGGCCAGAAGCTGGGATGTGATATCCTCCAACTCCTCCAATGGAATCAACGGCTTCTCAAAAAGTGCGCTCCCTCCTCCCGACAGAAGAAACAGCACGGTATCTTCGGGCTGCAGGTTTTCCGTCATATCCAGTACTCTTTCCGTGGCTTTGCAGCTGTTTTCATCGGGCACCGGATGGCCCGCCTCATA
>CASECT010000003.1 GCA_949286525.1 uncultured Eubacteriales bacterium
GGTCAGAATCGGAAGCTGTGTTACCGAGCCGTCCACGCCTTCCACGATGCCCGCGCGTTCGTAGATTGTGGCAAGTTCACTGTAAAGATATCCCGGGTATCCTTTCCGGCTGGGGATTTCTCCTTTGGAGGATGAAACCTCCCGCATTGCCTCCGCAAAGGAAGTCATATCCGTCAGGATTACAAGGATGTGCATGTGCTGCTCAAAAGCCAGATATTCTGCCACGGTAAGCGCTACTTTGGGGGTGATCAGACGTTCTACCACCGGGTCGTTTGCAAGGTTCAGAAACATGGCAACGTGATCTGCAACGCCGCTTTCCTCAAAGGTATGCCGGAAGAAATCAGCAACGTCATGTTTGACGCCCATAGCGGCAAATACAACGGCAAACTGTTCGTCGGAATCCTCACCGAGGGAAGCCTGTTTTACAATCTGTGCCGCCAGCTGGTCGTGGGGCAGACCATTTCCGGAAAAGATCGGAAGTTTCTGTCCGCGGATCAGTGTGGTGAGTCCGTCTATAGCTGAAATACCGGTATGGATATAGTTCCTCGGGTATTCTCTGCGGACCGGATTCAAGGGAAGACCGTTTACATCTCTTTTCAGTGTGGAGATAATCGGCCCCAGGTCATCGATGGGCTGCCCGATTCCGTTAAAAGTACGTCCCAGCATATCCGGGGAAAGGGCAATTTCCATGGGATGGCCGGTCAGTTTTGTGTGTGTATTTTTCAGGGACATGTTTTCCGACCCCTCAAATACCTGTATGACGGCCCTGTCCTCATAGATTTCTACAATGCGGCCGATTTTTCTCTCTGTGCCGTTTATGACGAATTCCACGATTTCGTCGTAGAAAGCGTCCTGTACGCCCTCCAGTGCAATCAGAGGACCGTTGATACTGCTTAAGCCTAAATATTCTATTGACATAGATCCGCTCCCTCCTTATGCATTCTTCTCAAGCACGCGCTGGTAGAATGTGTCTATATCTCTGTGATACTGGGCAAACATTTCAAGTTTGTCATTGGGAACATCATATTTGATGGAGATGATCCGGTCAAAAATATTTTCCGCCTTAAGTACGGACATGGGATGCCCCATTGTAACCAGGGTACGCGCCTGCTTGTACAGGTATAAAATAGTGTCCATCATCAGGAACTGCTTTTCCAGGCTTACACAGGTATCATCCTTGTGAAATGCGTTCTGCTGAAGAAATCCCAGACGGATGACACGGGCAATCTCGAGCACCAGCTTCTGATCATCGGGAAGTACATCGCTTCCTATCAGCTTGACGATTTCCAGAAGACTGCTTTCCTGGTTGAGAAGCGCCATCAGACGATTGCGGTAATCTACAAATTTCTGCGAGACATTGTCCTGATACCAGTGGCTCAGATCATTTAAGTACTCGCTGTAACTGGTCAGCCAGTGGATGGCCGGAAAATGTCTGGAGTAGGCCAGACTTTTGTCCAGTCCCCAGAAGCAGCGGACGAAACGCTTGGTGTTCTGGGTTACCGGCTCGGAGAAATCGCCTCCCTGAGGAGAAACCGCGCCGATAATTGTTACAGAACCGTCTGTCCCGTTGAGATTGTGCATCATGCCGGCTCTTTCGTAAAATGCGGACAGCCGGGATGCCAGATAGGCAGGGAAACCTTCCTCTGCCGGCATTTCCTCCAGACGTCCGGAGAGCTCACGCAAAGCTTCAGCCCAGCGGGAAGTGGAGTCCGCCATAATAGCTACGTCATAGCCCATATCCCGGTAGTACTCGGCAAGAGTCAGTCCGGTGTAAATGCTTGCCTCACGGGCAGCCACGGGCATATTTGAAGTATTCGCGATTAAGGTGGTGCGGTCCATCAACGGGTTGCCGGTACGGGGATCGGTCAGTTCACCGAACTCCTCCAGTACCTGTGTCATCTCATTTCCACGTTCGCCACACCCGATATAGATGATAATATCAGCGTCCGCCCATTTGGCAATCTGATGCTGGGTCATGGTTTTTCCGGTTCCGAATCCTCCCGGGATAGCGGCAGTGCCTCCCTTCGCGATTGGAAACATAGTATCGATAATACGCTGGCCTGTGATCAGCGGCACAGACGCGGGAAAACGGTGGTGTACCGGTCTGGGTACCCGGATCGGCCATTTCTGGGTCATTGTAAGCTGTTTTTCTGTACCGTCCTGGAGCTGAAGCGTAATCAGGGGTTCATCAATGGTGTAGCTTCCGTCAGGTACGGTGTCAATAACAGTTCCCTCCATATCGGGAGGCACCATACATTTGTGGACAATAGCGTGTGTCTCCGGCACCTCGGCAATAATATCTCCGCCGTGGAGATACTGACCTTTGGAAACTGTAATATGGGTATCCCATTTTTTTTGTCTGTCCAGGGAATCCACGCTGACACCGCGGGTAATAAATGCCCCGGCAGAGTCTGCGATCCGTTCCAGAGGACGTTCGATACCGTCGAAAATATTATTCAGAATACCGGGGGCCAGAGTTACAGAAACCGCGCCGCCGCTGGCTGTAACTTCTTCTCCGGGACGAAGCCCGGATGTCTCCTCATACACCTGAACTGTGGTCAGATCTTTGTCGAGGGCGATTACTTCGCCTACCAGTTTCTGCTTCCCGACATAGACCATCTCAGACATGGAAAATCCGGTGTTCCCTTTCAGGTAAATGACGGGCCCGTTAATTCCGTAGATTGTTGCTGTCTTAAGCAATGCCGTCACCTCCTAAAAACAAAAATTTATCATATTCATTGCGCAGCTGCGTTCTAAAGGAATTGTCAATCAGAACATTCCGGCTTCGGATAACCGCGCGAATGCCGCCGATAAAATCCTCCGCGCTGACAGTAAGGGTAACGCGCGCGGCATTTTCAAGAGCAGAACGTTTTTTCTCATCAGACGGATTGATATAGATGATTATCTCATCTTCTCCGGCAAAGTTTTTGGCCTGGCGGATGCAGCGGATGAGAAAATCTTCATACGCTTCGGTTTTCATATAATCTTCAACAAGACTTAACGCCTCTTTAAATATTTTATCTTTCAGTTCCTGCTGGACCGTTCCCTGCCGGCGTTTGATTTCAAGCTGCGATTTTGCTGAGGCCTGGTTCAGCGCAAGCCGGGCATTCCGCGTTTCGGCTTTGATGCGTGTCTCAGACTGGTGCAGCGCCTCTGCTTTATGGTCCTCAAAGACTTTCTCAAGCGCTTCTCTGTGGGAATCTATGATCGCGTTGCCCTCTGCCCGGGCCTGTTCCATAGATGTAGTCTGCAGGTGTGAGATTTTTTCTTCCAGAGTCAAGAGGAATCCCTCCTTATGTTTGTTTTTCGTAGTTCGGGCCGGGGTTACAGCTTCAGCCCGATTGCCTCGGTGATATAGGACGTGATAAAATCTTTCCTTCGTCCGGTTCCGTGTCTGTCAGGGATCTCCACAAGAAGGGGCATTTTCCGTTCCAGGCGGAAGGTATCTATAATATCGGGAAATTCCCGGCCGAACTTCTCTGTGAGGAGAACGATACCCACGGTTTTGTCTGACAGCACGTTTTCCAGAGCGTCCCTGAGTTCGTCGCGCTCATGTACGACCACGCCGTCCACTCCGGCCAGCCGCATCCCTGTATAGGTATCGACATTATCACTGATCAGAAACATTTTCATAGTATGTCACTCCTGTTTTATATCTGGATCATTTCAGTATCCGTCAATTCGTGTATCTTACAGGTTTCCGAGAATCATGAAGGAGATAATCAGTCCGTACAGGCATACACCTTCTGCAAGACCTACGAAGATCAGAGACTTACCAAGTACGCTGGAGTCCTCGCTGATTGCGCCGAGAGCAGCGCTTGCCGCACTTGCTACGGCGATACCGCCGCCAATGCAGGACAGTCCGGTAACAAGAGCAGCAGCCAGATAACCAAGGCCTGTGGCGAATCCCGGATCAGAAGCCGCGCTTTCTGCCGCCTGTACATCTCCGCCGCCGAGCATCATAATAGAAGCAACGACAAAGCATCCGAAGAAGAAGAACGCATTTACGCCAATGGAACGTTTGTAGCGCTTTTTGTTTTTCTCGCCGATCAGGTAGTAGCCGAACGGAATAATAATACTTAAAATCAGTGCTGCGATTAAAATGATTTTTGTTGCTAATGTCATGGTGGAATCCTCCTACTTTTTATTCGTTTTCTTTTTTGTATATGGATCAAATGCATGGCCGCTGCCTTTGTAGAAACGGCTGAACATTTCGTAATATTCC
>CASECT010000004.1 GCA_949286525.1 uncultured Eubacteriales bacterium
TCTCCGTCCCTCCTCCCCGGTTTTCCGGATGATTTGATTCTCCTCAAATTTTCCCAGCATGGCATAGAGGGTTCCCGGGCCTACCCTGACCCGCCCGCCGGATAGCCCCCGAACCTTCTCCATAATGTCCACACCGCAGCATTCCTCCGTCAGCGCCAGAAGAATATAGTACATCGGTTCCGTCAATGTCTGAAACTGTTCTCTCGCCATCTAATCAACTCCCAGATCCAGCGTCTGCCGGATTTTCCGCGCCTGTTCCCGGCTTACCGGCTCCGTGACGTAGAGAACCAGAAGCGCGTCATCATACCGGACCACATAATGGATCCCGGAGCCATCTTCCTCCGGCGCCGCCACTTCCTCCCCGGCGTCCCACAGATCGCTCTCCTGCCGGTACTGCCACCAGTACCGATTTTTCTCATCTTCCTGTATCCGATCCAGGATCCGGGACATATCGCTGCGGTAAATATCATACTCCAACGTGTTTTCTGTATCGGAGGTATAGGTAATATCCCCATGCTCCAGGCTTCCCAGCGCATTCCCCATCGTCTCATAATCCGCAGCGGTAATCTCTCCCTCGGGCTCGCTGTAATCCGCCTGGGTCAGGGGAAGCAGATCGGGGTCTGACACTTTCTTCGGGTATGTCCCGTCCCAGGCAAACAGCATTGCAAAGGCCCCCACGACCAGAGCCGCAAGAAAGATAATCGGAGTCGCCGCTATCTGTGCGAATAGCCCGTCCGTTGGCCGCAGCCAGGCAAGTACTGCCGCCGCCCCAAAAAATACTGCCACCATCGCCAGAACTCCCCAGAGCACAGCTGTCTCCGTCCCATTTAACGATGTATTTCCCCGTATCAGAACCCAGACGATTATGCAGAGGATCAGAAAAAGCACTGCATGCTGAAGATACAGCAGAATCCGCCCTCCCTTACCGCCCAGCACCAGTCCCTCGCCTGCCCGCAGTTTTCGCCTGTGGTCAGTCTCCCAGAGGATCTGGTAAACAGTTTTCAGCAGCACCTCCAGTCCGATCACAGTTACCAGCATCACACTCAGAAGAGATAACGGGTTAAAATAGGTATATGCCGGGAAAGAACCTCCCAGAGGTGTAAGCCATTCCAGCAGATTCCGAAATGCGATCAGACACCACAGGAACCAGAGTCTCCTTAAGATGACCCGCTCCGCCTTCTTCACATTTTCCAGGCGCTCCTCATCCGTCACGATGGGAACCGCGTCCGCCCTTATCCGCTCAAACACACAGAACTTCCGCACGCTGTCCACAAATTTCCAGCCGGCCTCCCGGCAGTAATCCGCATATTCCTCCGTATCCCGGTTACCCTTTAAATCATCCTCCGATCCCTTCGGGAAAACCTCCACCCGGTAAAACGTATCTCTCGGTTCCCCCCTCTCCAAAACCAGCCCCAGCCGGAACTCCCGGAAATGCCATCCCTTTTTTGCCTGCCGGTTCAGATAGTTCGCGAAATCATCGCAGTCCCGATAGAAAAAGAAATTCGGTATCCGCTTTTTCTCTCTCATACCCCCACCCCTTCCTCAAAAGGCAATTATCGAGTATCGATATTTCTGCCCTGAGTATAATATCGACACTCGATAATGTCAATAGAATTTTCTGAAAATTTCAGCAAATTCTGGGCAGTCCCTCTCCCATCAGAACATCCAGGTTCCGTATTCCCCCGATTTTCGTGCGAAGGAGCAGCTTTCCGTTTCCAGCATTTGCCTCTTTCTCTTTTGCATCTTCCGACACCTTGCCGATACGAACAGCTTCTTCCCCGTAGGCACAGTCACGCATGATCTCCAAAGCCCGGTCCGCGTCCTTTTCCGCCACAATCACTGCAAGTTTTCCTTCATTTCCCATATACAGTGGATCAAGACCCAGCAAACCGCAGAAATCTCGAACCTGAGGAGTTACTGGAATCTTCTCCTGCTCCAGCGTGAAGATCTTCCCGGAAGCCTCCGCCAGTTCCTTTAACACCGTCGCCAGTCCGCCCCTGGTCACATCCCGGAGCGCATGAATCTCTACCCCGGCTTCCAGCATCTTCTGAACCATCTCCGCCAGAGGGGCGCAGTCGCTTCGGATCTCATTTTCAATCTCCATCCGCTGACTCAGGATCGCCGCATGGTGATCTCCCATTGTGCCGGAAATCAGGATCGCGTCCCCATCCTCTGCCCCGGCGGAAGAGATGGGCCGTCCCCAGAAATTCTCCCCGTAGACACCCACTCCGGTGGTATTGATGTAGAGTTCTCCACTGCCCTCTGTTACCTTGGTATCTCCCGCCACAACCTGAACTCCCGCCTCCCGGGCGGTACGGGCCATGGAATGTACAATTCTCCGAAGCTGTTTCAGAGGGACTCCCTCCTGAAGGATAAAGCCGCAGGTCAGATATCTCGGCTGAGCTCCCCGGGCCAGAAGATCATTGACTGTACCGCAAACCGCCAGCCGGCCGATATCCCCTCCGGAAAACTCCACCGGTGTTACTACAAAACTGTCCGTCGTCACGGCGATCTGTCCGGACACCGGCACCAGGGCGCTGTCCTCCATCTGGTTCAGGATATCATTGTCAAACTCCTTCGCAAAAACTTCCGCTATCAATTCGGCGGTGGCGCTGCCTCCGCTCCCGTGAACCATCGCGATTTTTTTCTCCATCCCGTTTTCCGTCCTATTTTCCAGTCCATTCTCCATCCCGAAATCCTCCATATTTATCCATCTGTATCGATGCCCTCCGGCCGTGTGATTTTGCTTACCTTTTCGGATCTCTACCGCCAAAAATTCGATTTCTTCCAGCCACCGGTAGCAACTTGCTTCTTTCTACCGCCAGGAAATCATTTTTCATAAAACCGACGGTAGACAGCGAGCCAACAAGCAGCCGGCCCCGACAGTAGACAGCAAGGCAGCAAACAACAGGCAGCAAGCAGCCCACGACGATAGACAGAGCAGATAGCATGCGGCATGCAACAGGCGGCAGCCCATCCCCCGCCCGCCTCATCGATTGGCAAAAAAAGAAAAGCAGCTCCCCTCGGTGGAAACCATGCAGGCTCCCTGGGGTGTCAGCGGCGTGCAAATCTTCCCGAAGAGAGGACACTCCTGTGGCTTACGCTTTCCCATCAGCACCTCGTCGCAGCGGCAGGCCGTGTTTTTCTTTTTATCCTCCACGAGCCCCGCGCTGCCCGCGTCCAGCCAGGCGTATTCCTCCCGCAGCAGCAGCCCGGAGTCCTCGATGAGCCCCATCCCCCGCCAGCAAGCGTCCGCCGACGCAAAACAGGTATCCACCATCTTCTGCGCCGTGACGTTCCCCTCCTCCGAGACCACCGAAGGATAGAAATTCATAACTCTACCCCGGAAAGTTTTTCCCGCCTCTCCCCGACGGCAGGATTCCTCCCAGACCTTCACAATGCCGTACAGCGCCAGCAAGATCTCCTCCGGCTCAAACCCGGAAACCCCGAAGGGAATTCCGTAATCTCTCGCCAGAGGTTCAAAAGCCCTGCTGCCCGTGACCACGCACACATGCCCCGGCGCGAGAAATCCCTCCACAGGCGCGTCATGATCGCAGAGATGGCGGATAACCGGCGGCATCCGCTTCAGGGCGGTAAGCAGGCGGACATTTTTGATACCCTTTTCCAGAATCTGCTGTACCAGCAGCGCGTATACCGGCGTGGTAGTCTCAAATCCGATGGCGGCAAATACAAACCGCGTCTCAGGTTCCCCCTCGGCCAGGGCAAGCATATCCATGGGGGAGTACACCATCTCCACCCGGGCCCCATCCGCCCGGGCCATGCCCAGACTCTTCTCACTGCCCGGCACGCGGATCAGGTCGCCGAAGGTAACAATACAGGTTCCCGGATCCTTTGCCAGTTCCAGCAGACGATCGATGTAAGCCGACGGCGTCACGCAGACCGGGCAGCCCGGCCCGGAGATCAGGGAAATCTGATCCGACAAAAGCCCGCGGATACCGTTTTTCTCGATGGCCGCCGTGTGGCTGCCGCAGACCTCCATAATCCGTATCCGCGGGCCGTCGTAATTTTTCAGATATGTTTTGATGCCCTCTACGTCCATGCGCCTACCTCATCCATCAGTTCCCGGAGATCCTCCGCCTCCTTCGTGGAGACTTTCTGCAAAATGCACCCGGCATGTACCAGAACGTAGTCTCCCACGGACACGTCCACCAGCCCGGCCTTCGCCCGCACCTGATTTCCGTGAAAATCCACCAGCGCGTCCCCTTTATCCAATTCAATTACCTTACCCGGCAATGCAACACACATCTTTTATTCCTCCCTTCTCAGCGTCGGTGTACAAGTGGCAGCACGCCCTTTGTACACCGACGCTACACATCCTCAGTCATCAGATACATCTGCCCCAGGGCCAGGCCGCCGTCCCCGCAGGGCACCTTTTCGTTTGTATACACAGAAAATCCCCTCTCCTCCAGGAGACGCCACAGGTTTTTCAGCAGAATACGGTTGGCAAAGGTCCCCCCGGAGAGAGCCGCCTGGCGTATCGCACCGGATCCATCCTCCGAAATCCGCTCACAGATCTTTGCTGCCGCCTCAGCGACAGCCATATGAAAGCCCAGAGCCAGCTCCTCTCTCGGCGCTCCCTCGCCGAAAGAGCGCCAGATATCCGCTATCAATTTTACACTATCTGCCTGCCACAGGCCACCGACATTTTTTACCTCCATCGCCAGCGGCCAGGCTCTTTTGGCCCGGGACGCGCAGATTTCCAGGGCAATGGCGCACTCCCCCTCATAGCTGTTGTACTCTCCGACGCCCAGCAGCGCGCTGACCGCGTCAAAAAGCCGTCCCATGGAGGAGGAGATGACGGCCTGGATTCCCGCCTCATGAGCCCGGATCATTAGACGCGTCTCGGACTCCTTCCTGCCGGTTCTTTTACAGAACATCCCAAGCCAGGAAGTTTCCTGCGCCAGTCCGGCAAGTCCCCGGCGTTCCCCTTCCAGAAGAAATGCCAGAAGCACCCCGGCGGCGTTCTTCGCGCCCGCGTCTCCGCCGGGGAGTCTGACCGGTGTAAAACATCCGGCCCGCCGCATCTTTTTGCCCTCGCACAGCAGGAATTCACTGCCCCAGACCGTTTTATCGCACCCGTAACCGGTCCCGTCAAAAGCCACTCCCAGCACCGGCCCCGAAAGCCCCTGCTCCGCCATCACAGAGGCGATGTGGGCGTGATGGTGCTGCACGCTCTCCCGCGCATCCCTGGCGGAGACATGGGCCGGATGCAGATCGCCGACGGACATCTCCGGTCGAATGGAAAAGAGCCTTTCCATATGGGCAACAGACGCCGCCCTCGCCTCCAGGGACCGCTCGTCAAAAAGATCGCCGAAATGGCTGCTCAGATACACGGCCCTGCCCTTTCCCAGGGCGAATACCGCCTTCAGATCTCCCCCCGCCGCGAAAGTCTCCGCCGGCAGAGTTCGGGGAAGAAACACAGGCTCCGGGACAATTCCCCTGCCCCGGCGGAGTATCTGCGAGACGCTTTTTCCGCCCCCGATAGCCGCCACCTGGAAAATCGAGTCCTCCAGAGGCGTCACAATCTCCCGGTCATGGGTCAGCATCAGATCCGGGCATCCTTCCTCCATCAGCGCCTTCATGTCCGCATCCCGGATCAGGATCGGCTCTCCGCCGCGGTTTCCGCTGGTCATAACCAGAGGCCCTGTCTGGCGCAGAAGAAGAATCTGCAGCGGATTGCAGGGCAATAACACGCCCATCCGATCGCTGTCGCCGCAGACTTCGGGACAGAAATCCCGCTTCTTTTTCAGCAGCACAATGGGCCGTGCCGGAGAACGCAGAAGTTCCTCCTCCTGATCGGAAACCTCACAGTACTCCCTGGCTGCCCCCACATCCGCAAACATGACCGCAAAGGGCTTTCGCTCCCGGCCTTTAAAAATCCGCAGCCGCCGGGAGGGTTCCGGGACGGTAGGCAGAAAGGCGAAGTGAAAACCACCGATATCCTTGATGGCCGCAATTTTCCCGGAGAGAATCCCCCGGATCGTCCGCTGCAGAGCTTCCTCTCCCTCCGCCGTCGCCGCGATGCTCCCCGCAGCATTCCCGACGCCGTTTTCCGGGGAAATCCGCTCCCACAGCGTCAGTTTCGGACCGCAGGCCGCGCAGGCGATGGTCTGGGCGTGCCTTCGGATATTCCCTTTTTGCCGATACTCCACAGCGCAATCCGGACACATGGAAAAATTTCCCATAGTTATCGTGTCACGATCGTAGGGCACAGCTTTCAGAATACTGAACCTTGGACCGCAGGCCACACAGCTGATAAAGGGATAGCGAAACCGCCGGTTAGCCGGATCCAGAAGTTCCCGCTCACAGGAGGGGCACACCGGAAGATCCGCCGGCAGGAGACGCACTTCCTCCTCCCCTGCGGAGCTCCCCACAATGCGAAAAACAGCTCTTTCCCCATCCCGGAAAACCGTCTCCCTCAGCGGCGCCTGCGACACCTGCACCTCATCCACCCGGGCCCCGGCGGGCGCTTCGGATCTCAGCCTCCCCACAAAGCGCTCCAGCGGCTTCGGCTCTCCGGCAGCGACAATCTTTACAATCCCGCCCACATTCTTCACTTGTCCCCCGATCTTACAGTCTTCCGCCAGCTCCGCCACAAAGGGTCGGTAACCCACCCCCTGTACCAGACCGGTCACGGTTATCTTCACACACTGCATTTCTTCACACTGCATTTCTTTACGCTGCATAGGCACCTAAGCAAAAAGCAGGGGCAACTCCCCTGCTCTCCTTTCACTCGCTCTCCACAGAATCGATGGCCATCTCCCGCCCGGCGTCTGTGGGCTCGCCCGGCGTTCCGCAGTGGGGACAGTTGTACTGCAGCGGCTTCTTCGGAA
>CASECT010000005.1 GCA_949286525.1 uncultured Eubacteriales bacterium
CACCATCGGGGAAAGTCCCGGGGCTGTCTCCGCTATCTGACATATCTCAAAGAGGACGTCCCGCATAAAATCCAGGGAATTCCGATGTCCTTCCTTCGCGTAAAAATCTCCGATCAGAAACGGGATATATACGCTTCTGCCCCGGCCATAGTCCGCCGCGATCACGCCCGGCGCCGTTCCTCTGTCCTCCTCCGTAAAACGGCAGATCTCCGGCGGACCGTAAGGATGTTCTCCGATCACGCGCAGCCAGGTTCTCGCCCCCTCCTTCGGCCGCGCCGTCATAAGCGCCGCCCCCGGAGCGATATAGCGCGCCTTTGCGCTGCGGGGAAAGCTTTCCGCGTCGTCAGCCCTGATCTCGAAAAGCGTTGACTTCAGGCTCTGCTGCCTGCCGGCCATGACAGCCCCAAGACATTTGAGGGCAAAGCCCCTTCTCAGGGTATAATCCGGCTTTATCATGCCCGCGTTTCCGGTCACAAGCACGGTTCCTCCCTCCTCAGCGAAACGGTCGATCCGCTCCGCCTCCCCGTCCGCCATGACGGAAAGATTTCCAAGAATCAGGACTTCCTTCCCCGCCAGGCGGTCTTCCTCATCCAGCTCGTCAAGGTAAATTTCATCAAAGGGGATATGGCTCTGGGTCAGCGCCCTTACCCATCCCTGGGCTTCCTTATCCGTCTCCAGCCCATGGGAAACGACGAGAGCCACCTTCGCGTCGGAGACCATCCGGATGTACAGGTCTTCATGCTCCCTGTGGAAATCGAAAACCTTCTTTGTGGGCGCGTACCAGGTCTTGTCTCCATGGTTCGCGATATCTCCCATAATAAAGACGCTGACGTTTCCGGAATTGGCCAGATTCTGCCACTGGCGCAGTTCCATCAGCTCCGGGGACACGCTGGTATGCCGGTACCGGAATCCCATGAAATCCACGGCGCTGTTGTCCGCGGGGCGTTTTCTGGCCGGCCCGCTTCCCCTTCGGGCATTGGAAGACGCGCAATACGGCCATGGCGGCCTTACCATATCCGATCCGGACTCGCTTCGTATGTAATCCACGCCGTGGATGGCGATCCCCGGCCGGATTCCCCGCACCGTCCGCACAATCCGCTCCCTGTGCTCTCTCTCACACTGATCTTTGAAAGCCATATATTTCAGCATCGACGGCTGCCCGGGCTGCATCTTCTCCGGCAGTTCCTCGCCGAAGCGTTCCCGGAACATCCGCTTGCAGTTCTCGCAATGGCAGATTCCGTAAAACTTCGTATCGTAATCCGTTACCATAAATCCGCCCATATTGAAAAATACGCCGTCAAAGGGAATCTTTGTCAGCACTTCCCGCAGCACCTCATGCATTTTTACCCGCTGGTATTCGCCGTTGGTGCAGGTAGACACATAGCCTTCCCAGTCCACGATATCTCCCGCGGCTGTGCAAAAAGCCCAGTCCGGATGCTGTTCGTAAATATCCCTGCGGATCCTGGAAAAATCGGTCCGGCAGAAAACCCGGATACCCTCTCTGTGACAGGCGTCCACCATCTCCTCCAGGATGTTTCCCCGCAGATAGGGGTTCTTGGGCTGAAAATCCAGCCGCGTATCATAATTTGCCACAATCCCCGCCGCGTTCAGCAGCGTTACCGTAACGCCCAGCTCCTTCAGCCGGGCCGCGTAAGCTTCCGGATCCATATCCGCCATGTCCGACATCCGCAGATTCGTCTGGATATTGCGCCAGGGATAGTGTTCCCACCAATTTGCCATAAATCGTATCCTTTCTGTCTGTTACATCTGCCAGCTGTCCCGCAGTTTCCTGTCGTATTCCGCCAGCTTTTCCTCAGTAACAGGGAGTTTCATCAGCGCGAAGATCTGTTTAACCTCATATTTGCCGATCATATATAAGGCTCCTTTCGGCTGCCGCGCGCCTCTGCACTCCTCGAGAATATCCAGAAGCGCTTCGGTAGAAGCCTCGTCCGTCATAATGTCCGAAATCCTGCTGTCGATACCGAAAGGCCCCCGCGCTTTTTCGCCGCTGCTTTTCTCCTGATAAACATCCGCCTGCCGCATCCGGTTAAGCATCGGCTCTCCCGCCCGGTATCTTCTGGCGTTCTCCCTCAGGATCTCAATGCTTCTTCCCGTCCGGTCCGGCACCTGCGGCGTCGTATGAGGAGTAATATAAACATTTTCCATATGCCACAGAGGATTATCCGGCAGCAGCGGCTCCTCCTCAAAGACGTCCAGCCCGGCGCAGCCCACTTTCTTGCTGTTTAAAGCGTCAATCAACGCCTTTGTGTCAATCAGCGGGCCCCGGCTCATATTGACGATCGTGACGCCGTCTTTCATCTTCGCGAAAGCTTCCGCGTCCAGCATGTGATAGGTGTCGTCGTTCAGGGCTACGCACAGGATAATAAAATCCGACTCCTGAAGCAGCGGGTCGATCGCGTCGCCCTTTTCC
>CASECT010000006.1 GCA_949286525.1 uncultured Eubacteriales bacterium
TCTCCACATCCCAGGTCTGATGATTCATCCACTGCACGGCGGGATTGTCATCATAATCCGTGTAATATGTCCCCTGGCCGTCTGTGGCGTAGATCCACCATCCAAACGTGTTGTCGCTCTCCTTCGACTCCCCGCAGCCGCCCATTCCCAAAGCGCCGACCGCCATTACTGCGGCAAGCGCCAGGCTCAATAACCTTTTTCTTTTCATATTTTTCCTCCTCCCGGTTTTAGCGCCGGCAAACGGCCGGCTCCCTTCTTCTGTGATATCAAAATAGCATGTTCCCTCTCCCCCGCGGTATCAAAAATTATGTTTTGATAGCAAAATTTTCGAAAGGAGCCTGCGCTCCTCCTTTTTCTGTTCTATACAAAGCGCACCGGTCCGAACAATCCGCCCGGCTCCAACGCCGCGTAGACCGTCGCGCATAAAGAACTCATCATAACCTCAAATCCCTTTGGCGTATGTCTGGCATCCGACAATTCCACCTCCACTTCCAGGTGGTTTTCCCCCTCCCGGACAACCCCGGAAATATCAAAAAGATACGGTGCTGATAACCGGCTCCCCAGCTCGTGCCCGTTCAGACGCACCCGGCAGGCTCCATACACTTCTCCCAGATCCAGCGTTGAATACGATTGTCCGGACAGCCCGATGTCGGTCTGATAAGTTACGGTCCCGGCAAACTCCGGATCCGGAGACAGCTCGTAGACATCCCGCAAAAGTTCTTCCCGGCAATGGAATCCCTGCTTTTCTTCTTCTTCCAGACCGGGGATCGGAAACATGGCCTTCGGCTGCGCCGGCTTTCCGGCAATGTCCCATACCCCGTCGCATACGATCCCGCCCTTTGCCCGGGATGGCCGCTTCTTACACGGTTCTTCCTCATCCGAAACAGAGATCAGAAGCACAGATTCCAGAGGCTCCAGATGGATCCGCAATTTGCGCCCCATCCCTCCTTTCTCAGATGGAACCGCATACAGGCTGTCTTCCAGCAGATCCAGATCCGCCAGTTTATCCTCGATATCACATTCCAGCGCAAAGTCCGCCGCTTTCCCCGGATTCTCATTGTGGAGGAACAGGCATTGCCGTCCTTCCTTTTCCAGACGCATATATCTGATATACGGAAAATACCCATCCAGCACTACATCCGCATTCACTTTTTCCGCCACATATCCAGCCAACTGTCCCAGCGAAACCGCCTCCGCGGCACAGCGGTCAAGCGGCGTCAGATCTTCCGCCACCGCATTGGGATAAGCGTCGGTAAAAACAACCGGGAAATGTTTCTTCTCGGCCTCCTTCAGAAACTTTGCCACGGACAGCGGTAAAAATTCACAGTAGGGAATGATCAGAATTTCATACGAATGTCCGTTGATTTCCAGCCCGTCCGAAGTATCCGTGCGGTAAAATTCCCGATCCTCAAAAACATCCGCCGGTACGATATCGTAGCTGATCTGATGGCGGGCCAGTTCCCTCGCCGGTTTCTGAAGCAGTTGATACTTTCCGCTCCATTCCGCTTCTCCATGGTAGAGCACCGCGGCTTTGATATGATGGACGCTATCCTGCATCCACTCGCACATCCCGTTGGTATAGTGGTTCAATTTGCGCAGATAGTCGTCGGAAATCGACGTTCCAAAAGGATCCGCATGGACAAAATGATTGATACCGTTGATCAGTAGATGGTCAATCACAAATTTTCGTATCTTCGGATCCGCCACACTCCCATATAACGCGAAGTCCTCCACCAGACTTCTGCCTTTCTTATTCGGCGAAATATGCGCCTCGGAAGAGGCCAGTTTTGCCAGCGCGTAATGATAAAACTCCCCATCGCCGTCCACAGCTCCATACCAGGAATTTCCCTCGTCGCATCCCGGCATAATCTGGCCGCCCACCAGATCAATACCGGCCATATCCTGATATTTCTGCATACGGAAGTAATGTACCGGTCCGCAGCCCAACCTGGCATGACTGTTTTCGTCTTCCAGGTTATGCCCAAAATAGAGGATACCGCGCTCCGCGCAAAATTCGTGTACCTGTCCGTTGTAATTGCGTGCGATCTCCTTTGAGACAATGCTCATGTAGGTATAACGGATCCGGTTCCAGTCATGGCCGCTGCTCTGATACCAGAGGAAGGGAAGCGCGCTTTCCCACTGCTCTCCAAACGCCTCCCGGCACAGGCGGGGCATTTCCTTACTCCACGGGAGAACCATCTGGGTACCGCTCCCTTGGGGCGTCGTTCCCAACGCCGCGTCAAAATGATATCCTGTGACATTTCCCACTTCTGTCTCGTCGTAGAAGAATCCGAGCCAGGTTTTTCCCAGCACATCCTCCATCGCGCGATATGTCGGCAGATGGATCTGGTCAACCAGAAGCCTGACAGATTCCCGATCCAGCAGATTGATATAATGCTCACGCCCTCCGAGAAACGTCGTCAAAAGGATAAAAATTCTCCAATTCCCCTCCGGGACATCCCAATGCAGGACTCCGTTTTTTACCAGGTCTGTCAGTATCCGCGCTCCGTGGAAGGCCAGTTTTCCCTCCTTCCTCGGTAGCGCCACAACCGCCAGAATCTCCGGCTCCGTACTCATAAATTTCTGCATATACTCCGGATTGTCCATACTTCCCCGGACACAGCGCGTCAGCTGGCTGATCAAAAAGGTTCTTCCCCTCGCCGGCCCCATCACATCCATATGTCTCTCATCCAGATACACTTTATTTAATTTTTTGTAGGCCTCCTGCTCCAAAAGCCCGTTAGCCGCCCCCGTCGGAAAGGGCGCCGCGTCCTGAATAAAAAAGGTCATCTGATATTTGAGGCACAGATCGCTTACCCAACGCATTCTTGTAAAAAGCACATCGTCAAACGGCGTGATCTGATTCAATCCCCCCGCCATATCCCCATACTCTAAAACCATCGAGCGTATCCCTGTGTCAGCCAGGCGCTTCATCCTTTGTTCGATGCTCTCTTTTGTATCCTGCGGCGCAAGCTTTACAAAAGGAGCAATAAAATTATGGCGTCGCTCTCCCTTTAAGAGAGACTCCATTACCGTATCCCCCATATGCATTCTCCTTTCACAAGTATTCCAGTCTCGCCCCGCCAGCCTGGAAGCGGGATTGCAGTCGGATTCAGCCGGCATACTTCTTATCCAAATCCCCTCGCATCCATGCGGAACGTATATCAGGTGGGGGATGGACACCCATCACTGATATATCAAGTATAAAGATTACCTTTGCTTTTTTGATAGCAATTATTATCAAAAAATATTGACTTTTCTTGTTCTTTTTCTTAGACTATAAAAATGATGCCGTGAAAAAAGAAGAGAGAGGGATGCGACTTTGGACAAAAAAAGTATTTTGGAAAATCTTCGTCAATACAGCGAAGCAGAGCTTCTCTATAAAGCCTTTTTCTCCCACGAGACAGAGTTTCATCCGACCGAACGCTTTTATCAGGAGTACAACCTGAAAAAAGCCGTCGATTTTTCGGGCGTCGAGCCGAAAGAAATCTTCCATATCAGAGAAAACAACAGCGAAGCCTCCCCAGTCGCCTACGGGAAAGAAGGGCCTTCCATTTATCTGAAAAAACATCGCCGGTATATTCCGCACCTGGAACATGCGCACGATTTCTTTGAAATGATCTATCCCTTAGAGGGAAATTGTACCGCCGTTGTGGCAGACCATGCCATCCGCCTTCGTGAAGGCCAGATCTGCATTATTTCTCCCTATATTCCCCATCATATCGAGGACGCCAACCAGAGTATTGTGATAAAAATATATATCGAAACCAGGACTTTTTACGGCGCGCTGATCAATGCCCTTCGCGACGACAGTATTCTTTCCTCCTTCTTCCTGCAGAATATCGTCAAAAATCACTCCATTCCCTGCCTGTGCTTTGATTCCGCCTCCAACCGTGAATTGAAGGATTCTCTGGAACTGATTATCCTGAATCTCCTGGAGGAACAGGAACAGCCGGATCAGCGCAGCGGTCATATCATTTCCAGTCTTCTGGTTCTCTATTTTGCCTATCTTGGCCGATACTGTCCCAAACCGATGGAGCAGACGCCTGCCACCAATATATTGCCGGTGGAGCATCGCCAGTTGATCCTGGATATCATTCAAAACTGTCATGAGATTTCCCTGAAGGAGCTGGCAAAACGCCATCACTATTCCCCCACATATATATCCAAACTCATTCGCCAGATTACCGGGGACAGCTACTCCTGCCTTGTTCAAAACTGCCGTATACAGCGCGCCAAAACTATGCTGTCCGGGACTTCAATGCCCGTAGAAGTCATCTCCGGCACGCTCGGCTATGCAAACACAGAATCCTTCATCCGCGCTTTTAAGAAAAATACCGGCATGACCCCTTCCCGCTATCGCAAATCAAAGTCCGCTGCCCTGTAAAACCGCTTGTCTGGATCATCGCTTTGCCGGGTGTATTACGCAAAAAAAGAGTTCCGCAAGCGGGACTCTCGCGCCGAGCGCGGTCGCTTCAGCGACATCATTCTTCTTCGCGCGAGTGCGCATAAAAGAGCCCGGCGTTTCCGCCGGGCCATATATGGATAAACCACTTAGAAAAAGGAGGGTAATTGTTGGTCGGAACTGACAATGTTCAAACCCCTCATACAGTAAAAACTCTGGCAGCTCCTTTCGATGGTTTTATATTACCGGGAAAATGTGACGGAAGTTTGTTCTCTTCCTGAAGAAAGTCTTAAGAATTTTTAAACATTCTGTTTACCTCACAAGCACATCCTGACTGGTAAGCTTCTCCCCCGGAAAACGGAACCAGATAAAATCATTGTAGGAAACCCCATGCGTCCTTTGTACAATTTTCTGAGGATCATAGTGTTCCAGACCTATTGCGTTCAAGAGTTCTCTATTATCCGGCCGTCCTTCTTCCCAACAGCGAGAACGAAAAATACGGTTCAACTGCAGCCGTGTCATTCTCGCCTTCGCGAAAAGCTGTCTGACCGGGTGGTCCGTATAACGCGCTACAACAACATCTGCACCTTTCACATAAACCCTGGCTGTAATCTCATCCTTCCAATAAACTTCAAATGTAAAATCACTCAAAAGCGATCGCTCACGCAATTCTTCCTGCC
The DNA here is from genome assembly GCA_949286525.1 of uncultured Eubacteriales bacterium. Classification (GTDB taxonomy): domain Bacteria; phylum Bacillota; class Clostridia; order Lachnospirales; family Lachnospiraceae; genus Pullilachnospira_A. The sequence continues at coordinate 5,086 of CASECT010000006.1, forward strand.
GCGCAATGCTTCCCGGTCTGACCGCACCAAGCGATTTGGAATGAAGTTTCCCATCCTCTTTCCATTGATTATAATAATATAATTTTCCACGGATCTTTTTTATTACAATCGTTCCGCGAACAGTCTCCAGACTTTGCATCTCTCTTCAATATTAGTATGTTAATTACACCCTGCACGTAGAGACAGCGCGAAAGCTGTACAAAAAAACAGCCTCTATGTGCAAAACCGCATAGAGACTGTATTCTTATCGTCGCCAGCCTCAAAAGGCCGTCAACGAAAAACATGCGTTCAAAGATCCTCAGACAGAAAATCCCGCATCTGGGGGATCGCCGTCGCGTCGTCCCTCTTTGAAAAACCGTGTCCTGCCCCCATCACAACCCGGAGCTGACAGTGGACATAGGCCTCCCGGGCCCGCTTTGCGTAGGAGAGATCCACGATCTTGTCCTCGCTGCCGTGAAGGATCAACACCTGCCCCTGATACGGCGCAATCTCCTTAAAGGGATCCATCCCCATAACCGCCTCAGGATACACATGCCCCAGCTTCATGGGGCCGCAGCGGATCACAGAAGGTACTTCTGCCGGATCAAATTTCGCGAACATCATCTGCCCCTTTCTGGCGTCGTCCGGGATACACAGCGCCGGATAAAACAGCACAAGCCGCTCAATCTTGTTGCCCATCTGCGCCGCAGTCAGGGCCGACACAAAGCCGCCCTGGCTCGCGCCGATCAGCACGACTCTGCTCTCGTCCGTGAAGGGCAGCGAGGCCGCGTAGGCCATGACCGCCTTCAGGTCCTCCACCTCAGTTAAGACAGACATATCCGTGGTCTTCCCGTCACTTCGTCCCCAGAGGCAGCCGCCGCAAAAGTCGTAGGTAAAAGCTGCGAATCCGAGTTCCGCCGCCGCCTGGGCGTATCCTTTCATCGTAGACTGATTGGCCATAAAACCATGGCTTAAGATCGCAATCGGAAGACTTTCTCCCTCCGGCTGAAAGAGATTCCCGCGGATCGTCAAACCATCCCTCTCACAGGAAAACTTGTGTTTCTTCATAAAATACCTCCCTACTCATAGCGAAGCGCGTCAATCGGGTTGAGCTTAGCCGCCTTGTTGGCCGGATAATACCCGAAGAAAATACCGATGGCCATGGAAAATCCAAGAGAGATACAGATACTCTGCCAAGAAGGCACCACGGACACTCCCACATAGGCTGCCGCCGCCATTCCTACCGCACAGCCCAGAATAATTCCGAAAATTCCTCCGATAATACAGATCACGATGGACTCGATGATAAACTGCAGACGGATAGAACTGTTTGGCGCTCCCAGCGCCTTTCTCGTTCCGATCTCTCTGGTCCGCTCGGTAATCGATACCAGCATAATATTCATGACGCCGATTCCTCCCACCACCAGAGCGATTCCGGCGATAAAGGCGATGGCCGTGGTAATGGTACCCATGATATCCTCCATCATACTGACAATCGAGGACATACTCATAGCGGAAACCTCAAATTCCCGGTTGTTCCGGTACAGATTGTTGAAAAACCGTTCCGTCTCCACCGCGAAATCATCCGCGTTGACCTCTCCCTTAGTCAGCACCGTAAACTGAGAGAACCCGGAAGAATGGTTCAGATCCTGGGCCGTCCGCAGAGGAATATAGAAAGTACTGGGCTGATTCCCCCACATAAAACTGTAGGAACTGTACATATCGTTGTCCTGCTCGTAAACGCCGGAGATGACAAAGTTGTAATACTTGTCGTTAACCGCCACCTGAATCGTGCTCCCAACCGCGGCGTCCGCGTCTCCACCGAAGATATCATCCACTACCTGGGAAGCCACCAGCGCCACCATACCTCCCCTGTCAAACTCCCGGTCGCTGAAATAATTTCCCTCCACCATCGTGATATTATTGGCGGCAAAATAGCCGAG
>CASECT010000007.1 GCA_949286525.1 uncultured Eubacteriales bacterium
AGCATCAGCGGCGCCTCATAGAGGTTGGACAGGGTAAGATTCTCTATGACGCAGTCCGGCTTGACATTGCAGAACAGGGAGATTTTTTTGAAAATGGCTTCTTCCAGAGGTTCGTCGCAGCGAAGCACCACCAGGTTCGGATTCACGCCCATCCCCTGCAGTTCCTTCACGGAATGCTGGGTAGGCTTGGATTTGTGCTCGTCCGAACCTCTCAGAAACGGAACCAGCGTCACATGGATAAAGAGGCTGTTCTCTCTCCCCGCTTCCAGGGAAATCTGCCGCGCCGCCTCAATAAACGGCTGGGACTCGATATCGCCGATGGTGCCGCCGATCTCCGTAATGACCACATCCGCGCCGGTTTTCTTTCCCAGGCGATAGACAAACTCTTTGATTTCATTGGTGATATGGGGAATCACCTGTACAGTGGAGCCCAGATATTCTCCGCGGCGCTCCTTGTTCAGCACGTTCCAGTAAACCTTCCCGGTGGTGAGATTGGAATACTGATTCAGGTCTTCATCGATAAACCGCTCGTAATGCCCCAGATCCAGGTCCGTTTCCGCCCCGTCCTCCGTCACAAATACCTCGCCGTGCTGATACGGGCTCATGGTGCCGGGATCCACATTGATGTACGGATCCAGCTTCTGCGCGGCCACCTTCAGCCCCCGCGCTTTCAACAATCTTCCCAGCGAGGCAGCGGTGATGCCCTTTCCAAGGCCGGACACCACACCGCCTGTCACAAATATATATTTCGTCGCCATAGTTTCTCCTTTAATTTCTTTTATCTGCCGCTGTCCCCGTAGTTGGAAAGGACTCTGGCAGACGGATCGTTTACCCTGCAGCCTTCCCACGACGGATTGGGCATCCAGAACCCCGCGACCATCTCCGCCTGTCCCGGATAATATTTTTCAAAAATTTCCCGGTACAGCAGGGACTCCTTTGTAAACGGCTGCGCATAGGCATACCGCTTCCTTCTTCTTTCAAATTCCGCGTCCGAATACTGCTCTTGCGCGTATTTCTTTAAGTCGTCCACCATAGAATGGCCCACGGCGTCGGAAAACGCGGCCTTCTCCCGCCAAAGGATGGAATCCGGCAGATACCCCTGACCCTCAAACGCATGGCGAAGCAGATATTTTCCTTTTCCGTAGGTGTTGCGTTTCATGGCGGGGTCCAGCGCCATCACATATCGGACAAAATCCAGATCGCCGAACGGCACCCGCGCTTCCAGGGAGTTGACGGAAATGCACCGGTCGGCGCGAAGCACGTCGTACATGTGGATCTCGCGGATCCGCTTCTGGGCTTCTTCCTGAAACGCTTCCGCCGACGGTGCAAAATCTGTATACTTATATCCAAAAAGCTCATCGGATATCTCGCCGGTAAGCAGCACCCGGATGTCCGTCTGCTCATGGATTGCCCTGCAGACCAGATACATCCCCACGCTGGCGCGGATCGTGGTAATGTCGTAGGTTCCAAGAATACCGATCAGGGGATCCAGAACCCCGATCACGTCCTCCGGCGTCATGAGAATCTCCCGGTGATGGCTGCCGATATAGCCGGCGGCTTCTCTGGCGTATTTTAAATCGATGGCGTCTTTTTGCATCCCAATGGCAAAGGTCTGAATGGGCTCC
>CASECT010000008.1 GCA_949286525.1 uncultured Eubacteriales bacterium
AAAATGCCCGGAGCCAAGGCAGTATATTGCCAACGGGAAAAATGGAATGACCGCCGGATATAAGTATTTCCGGTTTGAGGATATAGAGGAAATCTCCGTGAAGGTAAGGGGCAGTGCCAGGGGAAAACTGGTTATCTCCACGGAGCCGAAGGGAACTCCGGTGGGTGCGATCGTGCTGGAGCCGGCGAAGGAATGGAAGTCTTTCTCCGGCAAGGTTTCCATGGAACCGGGGATCAGGGCGCTCTTTTTCCGGTTCGAGGGGAGAGGGAAGCTGGATTTCCTGGAGTTTACGCTGGCGTAGCCGCAGCTGATCACAGGCTGATGTTGCCTTTTGAGCACCGGCATTGAGCGAAAGGAAAGATCAGGAGAGAGGAGAAACGCAATGACTTATACGAGCATTCGGCCGGGAAAGGTCTGGCTGGACACGGAGGGAAAGCCGATTCAGGCCCACGGATTTTCCGTCTTTTACGACGAGAACAGAAAACGATATTGCTGGTACGGCGAGAACAAGGAACACACGGTAAAGGGAGGCAAGGTATGGACCTGGGGCGTCCGTATGTATACGTCTCCGGACCTTTACAACTGGACGGACCAGGGACTGATTATCCCGCCGACACCGGATGACCTGCACAGTCCCCTACATCCCACCTACTGTATGGACCGGCCCCATATCATCTACTGCCCGAAGACGAAAAAGTATGTGGCCTGGCTGAAAATTATGGCTGGGGAGATCAGTCAGTTCATGTGTGTGCTGCAGGCGGATGTGCTGGAGGGACCCTACCGTATTGTACATGAGATGTATAAACCATTACAGATGGATTCCGGAGATTTCTGTCTCCATGAGGACAGGGAGACGGGAAAGGCATATATCTTCTTCGAGCGGCCTCATTTTCAGCTGATCTGCGCCACACTGACAGAGGACTATACCGGAGTGACCGGGGAGTATCGGGATCTGGGGGATCCCTGTATCAAAGATAAGAGCGGTACAACTTTCAATTCCCAGATTACCAGCGTGCTGAAGATTCCGGGAAAGGATCTCTATATCGCCTGCGCGGACCGGTGGATGCCGCAGAAATGGGTTCCGATGATGTCAAAACAGATTATCTCCGGGATGAAGCGTCATTTTGCTGACTATCAGCCGGACACTTCCCCCAGGGAGATCCAACCGTTGCCCGGTGTGGAGAGCGTGCACAATGAAAATACCTCCAAATCCCGCTATGTCTGGCTTCCTATTGAGTGGGAGGGGGATATGCCCCGCATCCGCTGGAGAAAGGATTGGAGGCTTGCGGATTTTTGAGTTGTTTTGCCTGGACATCGGGGGGATAAGACACTCTTCGGAGTTTTGTCATGATCTCCATCACGTCTCTGGAGTAGGATAAATACATAGCGTCCTCGCCGGTAAGAATGGTCCTTTCCAGAATATTTGTCGCGCGAAAACCACTTCAGGCATCAATACCCCCAACTGCCCTCGATCAGTATGACCTTGATCCGTCCGGCGGGAGAGCAGTGGCGGGTAATGACGGTCTGGGAGCAGATGCAGTCGGGGGACTGGCAGTTGCCGCACGCGCCTGTCCTGGCACAGGGAGTCTCTTTGTTCAGCCGCAGACAGTTGACAGGGGCAGCGGTGCTTTTGGCACGGCTGACGGCTTCCTCTAAAGTCTCGCTGACTTTGTTCATGCCGGCGATGACAAGCACCTGCTTCGGGCCGAAACACAGAGCCGCCACCCGGTTGCCGTTTCCGTCGATGTTGACCAGTTGTCCGTCCCTGGTAATGGCGTTGGCACTCATGAGGTAAGTGTCGCAGGAGAAAGCCCGGCGGTAGATCTGCTGCACTTCCTCCGGGGATTTTGCCTCGCTGCGGTCCAGAATCGTCAGATCAGCTCTCCTTTTCAGGACATCGAGAATACCGGTTTCTCCAATCGTCATGGAGCCGCCGAAGGTTACCGTCTCCCCGTCGGCGATCAGGGAGGAGACCAGGTCCGCCGCCTCCTGGGCCGTGCGGCAGTAGTAGCCCTCCATCGACCTTTTTTTCAGTTCTTCCAGAACGCGCGCCGCGACCTGGGACTGGTGTTTTTCCATAGGTGTCATAGATTCATCCTCCTTGTTAAGCTTTTTCTGCCTCTCATTTTATCACAGATTTGCAGCAATGGAACAGGGGAATGGAAAAGTGCGGAGGGGCAACATTTTTTCGTTGTTTCCTGCTAAAAATGTGTTATAATTAACTTCGTATGACAAATTGTCACATATCACTTTTGGAAAGAAGGTTTTATAAATGACGAAGATTGACATCATTTCCGGTTTCCTCGGAGCCGGAAAGACTACCTTTATCAAGAAGATGCTGGATGAGGCCTTTTCGGGCGAGAAGATTGTCCTCA
>CASECT010000009.1 GCA_949286525.1 uncultured Eubacteriales bacterium
GTTCCCTGATGTTACACTGTGAAAAACAGCAGTGAAGAAATCAGGTGAAAACAATGGTGACAGAAGTAATCAAAATAGACAGAGATCATCCGGATATGAGTGCGTTTGAGAAGGCAGGGAGGATCCTGAAAGAGGGCGGCCTGGTAGCATTTCCTACAGAGACTGTTTACGGTCTGGGCGCCGATGCTCTTGACGAGGAAGCTTCCCGCAAGATTTATGAGGCCAAGGGAAGACCGTCTGACAATCCGCTGATCGTGCACATTGCCAGGATGGAAGATCTGGAAAAGATCGTAAAAAAGGTGCCGGAAGAGGCGGTAAAGCTGGCACAGCGCTATTGGCCGGGACCGATGACACTGATCATGGAAAAAAGCGAATGCGTGCCCTACGGAACCACAGGAGGTCTGGATACCGTGGCGGTGCGTATGCCTTCCGATCCGGTGGCCAGAGAATTGATCTTACAGGGAGGCGGTTATGTGGCGGCCCCCAGCGCCAATACCTCGGGGCGTCCGAGCCCGACCACTGCCCGGCACGTATATGAGGACATGGAAGGGAAGATCCCTCTGATCCTGGATGGCGGGCCGGTGGAGATCGGTCTGGAGTCCACCATCGTGGATCTGACGGAACGCATCCCGACGATCCTGCGTCCGGGCTATATCACCCTGGAGATGGTGCGCGAGGTCCTGGGAGAAGTGCAGATGGACAAGGGATTGATCTCGTCAGATTCCAGTGTCCGCCCGAAGGCGCCGGGTATGAAATACCGTCATTACGCGCCGAAGGCGGATCTGAAGATTGTAGAGGGTCCTATGGAGAAGGTGATCGCCTATATTAATGAGAAAGCTTCCGAAAAAGAGCGGCCCGGAATTATCTGTACGGAGGAGACCAGGAGCCGGTATCTGTACGGAGATGTGAAATGCATCGGTTCCCGGACTGATGAAAATGCCATCGCCAGCCACCTGTTCGCTATTCTGAGAGAGTTTGATGAGGATGGAGTAGACGCCATCTATTCGGAATCTTTTGAGTCCCCGGGGCTGGGACAGGCTATCATGAACCGTCTTTTAAAAGCGGCGGGACATCAGCGTGTGGATGTCTCGCAGAAAGTATAAAAGCCAATATATACAGGAGGATAAGAAAATGTCGAAAATCACTGTTATGGATCATCCGCTGATTCAGCACAAAATCGGAATCATCCGAAGAAAAGAGACCGGCTCCAAAGATTTCCGCCAGTTAATCGGGGAGATCGCCATGCTGATGTGTTATGAGGCGACACGGGATCTGAAGCTGTCAGACGTGGAGATTGAGACGCCCATGTGCGCCATGACGGCGAAAGAATTGGCCGGGAAAAAACTGGCGGTTGTGCCGATCCTGCGTGCCGGACTGGGCATGGTGGACGGCATGCTGACCATGATTCCTGCGGCAAAGGTGGGACATATCGGGCTGTACCGCAATGAAGAGACGCTGGAGCCGGTGGAATATTACTGCAAGCTGCCCCAGGACTGCGCGGAACGTGAGGTTTTTGTGGTGGATCCCATGCTGGCTACAGGCGGTTCTTCTTCTGCGGCTATTACAATGCTGAAAGAAAAAGGAGTGCGCCATATTCGGTTTATGTGTATTATCGCGGCGCCGGAAGGAGTAAAAAGGATGCAGAAAGAGCATCCGGATGTGGATCTGTACATCGGAGCTCTGGATGATCATCTGAATGAGCATGGCTACATCGTACCCGGACTGGGAGATGCCGGAGACCGCATTTTTGGAACGAAATAGGAGGAACTATGGGAAATAAAAGAACGGACTATATTACCTGGGATCAGTATTTTATGGGAATCGCGAAGCTGTCGGCCATGAGATCCAAGGATCCCAATACCCAGGTGGGAGCGTGTATCGTAAGTCAGGACAACAAGATCCTTTCCATGGGTTATAACGGATTTCCCAGAGGATGCGACGACGATGAGTTTCCCTGGAACCGGGAAGGGGATCTCTATGACAGCAAATATGCGTATGTCACCCACAGCGAGCTGAATGCGATACTGAATTACCGGGGCGGCAGTCTGGAGGGGACAAAGCTTTATGTGACGCTGTTTCCATGCAATGAATGCGCGAAGGCGATCATTCAGGCGGGAATTGCCGAAATCGTATATGCAGACGACAAATATAACGGTACGCCCGGTACGCTGGCTTCCAGAAGGATGCTGAAAGCGGCGGGCGTGAAGCTCACTGCGTATAAAAATCTGGGACGGCAGGTTACATTAGAATTGTGACAAAAAATTGTTAATTGATTAACAATCGTTTATTGCCGACCGGAAAATCCTGTGCTATAATATGTGAAAATATCAAAAACAGAGAGTCATGCTTT
>CASECT010000010.1 GCA_949286525.1 uncultured Eubacteriales bacterium
CCCCGGTCACTACTTACTGCGCGCAAACACTCTACACAAATCCTATCTCCCGGAGAGAACCTCTTTCTCATAGCGCAGCACTTCGTCAAACCACGCGTCGTCGTCGGTGCCGCACTGGCGGCAGTACTCTGCCCAGACGTCGCCGAAGGGCATAATCTTGATTTTCTCCTGGTCTACCATAACCTTCGTCCAGTTCGCCTGATCCTGCTCCTCTTTCAGCTGCGCATGGGGCATGCACATGGCGTTCAACAGAGCCTTCTGCCAGCTGCGGAAGCCTACGGCCCAGGCGCTGATACGGTTGATGCTGGCGTCAAAGTAGTCGAGGGCCATGTCCACACGGTCAAGAGCGTCACAGCGAACGATCTCCTTTGCCATCTCTTTGGTTTCATCGTCGTAGAGTACCACATGGTCGGAATCCCATCTTACCGGTCTTGTAATATGAAGGGCAATCTCCGGGAAGAAAGCCAGCAGCGCCGGGATCTTGTCGGAAACCACCTCGGTAGGATGATAGTGTCCGTTATCCATCAGGGGCAGGCATCCCTCATGAGTCGCCGCGAAACTCAGGGCGAACTCAGCGCTTCCCACGGTGTAGGACTCCACGCCGATGCCGAATACCTTCGACTCCACGCAGGGTTTTACCATGTTCGGGTCGTGGGGCTCAGCGATGATCTGCTCGATGGCGTCCTTGTAGCGCTGTCTCGGTCCCAGGCGGTCGGCGGGCACGTCCTTGGTTCCATCGCCGGTCCAGATGTTCATGACGCAGGGAACGCCGGTCTCATCCGCGAAGTACTGGGAAATCCGAATGCAGGCCTTGCCGTGCTCGATCCAGAAATTGCGGATCTCATCGTCCGGGGAGGACAGGGTCAGCCCGTCCTTCATCTTCGGATGGGAGAAGAAGGTGGGGTTGAAGTCCAGTCCCATGCCTCTCTCCTTGGCAAATTCCACCCATTTCTTAAAGTGCTTCGGCTCGATCTTGTCTCTGTCCACAAACTCGCCGTCCTCGAAGATCGCATAGCTGGCGTGCAGGTTCAGCTTCTTGCATCCCGGCGTTACCTTCAGCACCTCGTCGATGTCAGCCATCAGCTGCTCCGGCGTGGTCGCCTTTCCGGGATAGTTTCCGGTGGTCTGAATGCCTCCGGTCAGCGGGCCGTCATGGTCGAATCCGATCACGTCGTCTCCCTGCCAGCAGTGCAGAGATACCGGAATCGTCTTCAGCTTCGCGATGGCCGCGTCGGTGTCCACGCCGATCTTGGCGTATTCCTCTTTTGCCGCAGCGTATCTTTCCTGTACGTTCATAAAAACCTCCTTGTAAATAAAAATTTCTTTTGAAATCTTATGTAATCGGCCCGGTGTCTTGGGGCCGGACTTACCTGATGTCACGCCTCGTAGACCGCGATGTCGAAGGACTTCATAATGGACGCCCTCGCCTCGGCCAGTCCGGCAAACTCCCCGCCGGCGATCATCTGGGCCGCGATATTTCCGATGGCCGTGGCCTCGGTGGGTCCCGCGTACACGGTGCGTCCGCAGGCCTTCGCCGTCAGACGGTTCAGATAGTCCGCGTTGGCGCCGCCGCCCACGATATGGATGCAGGGATAATGCACGCCGGTAATCTCCTCCAGCTCCTCCACGGTTTTGGCATAACATTTTGCCAGACTGTTGTAGATGACCGCGGCCACCTGGGAAATTCCCTCGGGCACCGGCTGTCCCGACTCCGCGCAGGCCTTCCGCACCTCCTCGGTCATGTTCTTCGGCGCCAGGAAACGGTCGTCGTTGGCGTCCACGATGGAGGGGATCGTCTCCTTCGACGCGTTATCGCAGATGGTTCCGAATCCCTGATCCGGCGCCAGTTCCTTACGCACCGACTGGATCATCCACAGACCCATGATATTTTTCAGATAACGGTAGCGATACTCGTAGCCGCCCTCGTTGGTAAAGTTGCGCTTCATAGATTCCATGGAGCAGTCCGCCTCTCTCCGCTCGGTTCCCATCAGAGACCAGGTGCCGGAGCTGATGTAGAGGGTATCGTCATTCAGGCTTGGCACCGCCATAACTGCGGAGCCGGTGTCATGGGTGGCCGGGAGCACAACCTTGCAGGAAAATCCCACCTCCCCGGCGATCTCCGGCAGCAGATCTCCCACCTCTGTGCCCGGCATGGAGATGGGCTGGAAAATCTCCTTCGGATATCCCAGCAGATCGATCAGCTCATAATCCCAGTCGTTGGTCTTCGCGTTGATCAGCTGTCCTGTGGTCGCCTCGGTGTACTCCTGCACCTTCTTTCCGGTCAGCAGGAAGTGGAAATAGTCCGGAATCATCAGCATGGCCTTCGCCTGCGCAAGGTACTCGGGATGCTGTTTTTTGACCGCCATCAGCTGATAGATCGTGTTGAAAATCTGTTTCTGGATACCGGTTCTGGCGTAGAGATCCTCGGGCGAGATCAGCTTGTAGACCTCCTCGGCCATTCCCTCGGTGCGGCTGTCCCGGTAGGCCACCGTGTCGCCCAGCACCTGATCCTTCTCGTCCAGCAGTACAAAGTCCACGCCCCAGGTATCGATCCCCAGGCTGACCGGAATCTTGTCCTGTTTCGCGCACTCCTTCATGCCGTTTTTGATCTCGGCGAAAAGCTGCTTCAGATCCCAGCAGAGATGTCCGTTCACTTCAGACACGCCGTTGTAAAAGCGGTAGATCTCCTCGAGAACTACCTTTCCGTCCTCCACATGGCCCAGAATATGCCGTCCGCTGGAGGCCCCAATGTCGATTCCAAGATAATACTTCATCTGTAAATCCCCCTTTCACTATTACCATAATAAGATGATTTTGGCCACAAAAAAAGGACACCTTTTGTTTGAAAAAAATGTCCTTATTTGCACATCTGAATACGCACTTCGATTTCTTTTTTCACATCCGCTATTGTGTGCTATACTGTTATAGTTACAAAATTAGAAAGGACCATTTCCGTATGGGCGCAAAAGCAGGTACAACATCGACATCCAACCACAGTGATTTCTCCCGGGGAAGCGTCTGGGGAAATATCATGTACCAGTCTCTGCCGCTGATTGTCGCGCAGCTGGTACAGCTTTTATATAATGTCATCGACCGTGTCTATATCGGCCATCTGCCGGAGGTAGGCAGCACGGCGCTGACGGGCATCGGGCTGGCTTTTCCTCTGGCCACCCTGATCGCCGCCTTTACCAACCTGTTTTCCACAGGATGCGTCCCCCTGTTTTCCATGGCCAGAGGGGCAAAGGATGAGAAGCGGGCGGAGCTGATGCTCGGTCAGGCAGCAGCCCTGCTGGTGGGATCCTCTCTGATCATCTTTGTGATCTGCTTCGCCTTCCGGGATCCGATCCTCTGGCTCTTCGGCGCTACCGAGGACTCCTTCGGATACGCCGAGGAATACCTCTCCATCTATCTGTTCGGAACTACCTTTTCCATGTTTTCCACAGGGATGAACGGTTTTATCAATGCCCAGGGATTCCCGAAGACCGGCATGTGCACCATCGCCATCGGCGCGGCCTTGAATCTGGCGCTGGACCCGCTCTTTATCTTTGTCTTTGACATGGGGGTGGCCGGAGCGGCCATTGCCACCGTCATCAGTCAGGCGGTCTCCGCCCTGTGGGTCCTCCGGTTTTTCCTTGGAAAGCGCTCCCTTTACCGCATTCGGAAATCCAACCTGATCCTTCGCATGGGCCTGCTGAAGCAGATTCTCGGCCTTGGTCTGGCCGGTTTTATCATGCAGGCCACCAATTTCCTGGTGCAGATCGTCTGCAATAAAATGCTGGGTATCTACGGCGGCGATCTCTATGTCGGCATCATGACTGTGGTCAATTCCGTGCGGGACATCCTCTCTCTGCCTGCCAACAGCATCGCCAATGGATCCCAGCCGGTTCTGGGCTATAATTACGGCGCGAAAAAATTTGACCGGGTCCGCCGGGGTATCCGCTTTACCACCTTCCTGGGCTTTGGCTATATGCTGGCGGCCTGGCTGTTCGTGCTCTTTTTCCCGCATCTTCTGCTCTCGATTTTTACCTCGGATCAGGTCATGATCTCCACCGGCCAGAATCCCCTGCATATCTACTTTTTCGGGTTCTTTTTCATGGCCTTCCAGTTTGCCGGACAGTCCACCTTTACCGCCTTAGGCTGCGCGAAACAGGCAATTTTCTTCTCCCTTCTGCGGAAGGTTTTTATCGTGGTTCCCCTGACGCTGCTTTTGCCCGGTCTGGGTTTCGGTACAGACGGCGTCTTTCTGGCGGAGCCCATCTCCAACGTCATCGGCGGACTGGCCAGCTTCCTGACCATGTACTTTACCCTCTACCGACGGCTTCCGAAGCGGGATGATGTCCCTGTTTCCAAGGAAAATCTTAAGGTTTCCTGAATTTTTCCGAAACTGCCTTTTTTTCTGTTTTTCCCTGTGCTATCATTTTTTCTGTCTCCACGAGACATACTGAAATTGTGAAAAAGTTTCCCGGATGCACGGGAAACCGGAAATACATACAGGCAAGAAAGGAATCGACCTATGGCAGACAGGAAAACGCCACGAAAAACATTTACCGCAAAACAGAAGGTGCAGATTGCGCTGACCATTCTCGCTCTTCTCCTCATTTTTGTGGTTGGCTATTTTATCGGGAAGCCCATGGTGTCCCTGGTTTCCGACCCCGGAGAATTTCAGGTCTGGGTAGAGAGGCAGGGAATTTTCGGCGTGATTGCCTTTATCGGCATGGTAGTCTTTCAGGTATTCGCCGCCATTATCCCCGGCGGACCTTTCCAGATCGGCGCCGGATACGCTTTCGGCATCTGGAAGGGCAGTCTGATCTGCGATTTCGCCACGACGCTGGCCAGTGTGCTGATCTTTCTTCTTGTGCGCCGTTTCGGCGTCTCCTTTATCGAGCTGTTCATAGACAGAGAAAAGCTGGAATCCGTCAAATTTCTCAAAAACAACGAAAAAGTGGAGAGCATCCTCTTTCTGCTGTTCCTGATTCCCGGAACGCCAAAGGATCTGCTCTCCTACTTTGCAGGCCTGACCCGCATCAAACTGTCTCACTGGATTTTCATTTGCGGCGTCGGCCGTTTCCCCGCGATTTTCCTGTCCTGCATCAGCGGCAGCGCCTTAAGCACCGCTCAGTATGAGCTGGCTGTCGCTGCCATGGTTGTCATTGTCTTCTGTTCTGTGGGCGGTACGCTGATTTACCGCCGTCACACCAAAAAGAATCATCCCAATGACGCAAAGTAATCATCCTTCCATGCTCCTCAGCATTTGAAGAGCCGGCGCTTTCATCTCCTGAGGCAGGGGAAGCTGTTCCACCAGATCCAGCACGAACGCGCTGGTCAGCTTCGTCGTTCCGGCAGCTTCCATCCGGGCGGCGATCAGCTTTTTCACACCCTCGGCCTGCTCCGGCGTCAGCGCCATAAAGACAAGACGCAGCTGCAGGAAGGCGGTTCTGTCAGCGGTAATCCCCTCCATCCCCGGCGCCGGGAGATTGTCCGCCAGATGTCTTTGCGCTTCCAGATCCTCTCTGGTAAAGGTCTCCTCTTTCCTTAAACCGAACACATCGTAGAGCTCCTCCGGCGCGTCATTTTCCGCCATAAGCACGCGAATGGCGTTGGCAAGTTCCACCTCCTTATCCGGATCATCCAGCGGGTGCAGCTGTCCCGGGTCCTCTTTCAGATCAAACAGCAGTGTTCCGAACTTCGCGGGATCCGCCAGAGGATTTCCCGCGCCCGGAATTTTCAGCATCGGACAGCCCTTGGTAAAAGAGAAGGGCTCCGCCAGACTGGCCCGCTGCAATTCCGACGGCGTGAACAAAGTTCTCATATGGGTGGGCATCAGCGTGTACTCGTTGGCGGATTTTCCTATCTGCGGGCAGAGCATATAGACGTACTGCCCGTCCGTGATATTGATGTGATTTCCATGGCTCCCATACAGCGCGTACCGACGCACCGGCGTATCGTCCTTTATAGTCTGCTCCAGCGATTTCCCCAGCATATCTTTTGTGGGCTC
>CASECT010000011.1 GCA_949286525.1 uncultured Eubacteriales bacterium
GCGATCGCGGGTTGGCTGATGGATTGTGTGTGCGGTATCCGCGTGGAGGACGGCAGACTTCGCATTTACCCTTATCCCGACCGGCGGCTGGAATACGCGAAGGGGACTTACGACTCGCCGTTGGGAAAGATTGTCTCCGCATGGGAGTATACAGGGGAGCGCATCCGATTCTCCTTTGTGATCCCCTCAAACAGCAGGGCTGTGGTAACGCTGCCGGACGGAGAGCGGGAACTGGAGCCGGGAGAGTACATTTTTGATTTTCCCGACGAGGCGGAATGAGTCGCAGAGGTGTTACCGGGTGTTTTTCAGACCGAGAATATAGTCGGCTGAGACGTGATAGAGGGCGCAGAGAGCGAGCAGATGACGGATCGGCAGCTCGTTTGCGCCCCGCTCGTATCTGGCATACATGGTCTGGGATGTGCCGAGATAATCGGCCACCTGCTGCTGGGTCAGGTCGTGATCTTCCCGCAGATCCCGTATTCTTTTCACATAAAACAATGGATCCATAATAATTTCCCCTTTACAGATTCCCCTTTACAGACAGGTTAACATAGTACAGATTTTTACTATTGACTTTAGTAAATATTTGTACAAAAATGACTTTTGATTCATATGAGAAAATCGGAAGAACCAATTGGAAAAATCAATGCTTTCGGTGGTAGATTTATCTGGTGTCATACCACTATTTTATCAATTTCAAATTCTCTACCGTAGAAAACGAAACGTCTCTACGGTCATGTGACAAAAAGCCGTCTGGTTGCGGTACACCCTGTGACACCGGCTATCCCCGAAAAAAGACAAAAATTAAAAAAATAAATAGTTTGCCCGCGGAAAATAAGATATAATAGAATTATCTTTTCTGAGAAAAGAGTGTCCCCGCAGAATGCGATGGAAGCATCTACAGAAAAAGAACGGAAAGGGGGAAAAGGAATATGAAAATCGGAGTCAATACCTTCGGTATCGGAAAGCTCCTGCGGGAGGATTTTTCCGGAACGCTCATGAAACTGCGGGAGGCCGGAATTACTGCCATTGAGCCCATGGTGCTTTTTGCGGGAAAGGAGGGCGGTCTGGCGGACCGTCTTTCCGCTTACACTGTCCCCAGGATTGACCAGGCAGCGGGCGTCTGGCCCGTGTCGTCAGCCGGAGCGATGTTCGCGGCGGTTCGGGCGGAGGGATTTTCCATCCGAAGCGCCCATATGGCAGGGCCGGGATGGAGGAGAAACTGCATTGACCGGGCCATCGCTTTCGCGAAAGAGCAGGACATTTCTTATTATGTGATCAGTTTTAACCAGTCCTCGGTCACGGAGATGGCAAAAGAGATCGCGGAGTTTAAGGAAGCAGTACGGCGATTCCGGGAGAATGGGATCTGCATACTGGTACATAACCATGAAGCAGAGTGGAAGGACTGTGGCGGAGAGAATGTCTTCTCCTTTTTGATGGAGCAGGTGCCGGAACTGGATGTGGAGCTGGATGTGGGCTGGGTCAAATATGCCGGCCTTGACTGTGTGGAGATCATGCGGAAGTACCGGGACCGGATCCGGATTCTCCACTTCAAGGATGTGCGCGAAGGAGCGGGCCCACGGACCCGGAACACCTGCTTTACGGCTATCGGCGAGGGCAGCATCCCGCTGGCGGATATCCTGAAGGAGGCGGAGGAGATGGATCTGGACGAGACGGGCTTTGTCCTGGATCAGGACGCCTCTTTAGGCAGCATACTGGAGGATATTCGGGTCAGTGTGAAAAATATCCGCCAGGGGGCGGGCTTTTCCGCGAAGGGAAAAGAACGGTACCGGGGAGGACTGAAACTATCCCTGATGACTTTTCCCATGATCCGCGACCGGATGAGAAGAAAGATGAATCTGGAGGAACTCTGCAGCCTGATTCTCGAGAGCGGGCTGGACAGTGTGGATATGATGGAGCACGAAGTGAAGCTATACGGCGGGGCGGCAAAGGTGCAGCAGGCCTTTGTGGACAGGGGAATCCGCCTGGAGTGCCTGATTTCCACGATTTCCATGATCCGCGGCAGAGACCGCGCCATCAAACAGGGGATTCACAACGCCCTGGTTATGGCCAGAGAGCTGAACTGCTCCATGCTGATGATTATCCCGTTTCCGCAGATGGCGGTAAAGATGCCGGGCCTTCCTTCCCGGGAGAAGATGGTGGCCAACGCCGTCAAATATCTGCGGCTGGCAGTCATCGCCGGCAGAAAGTACGGAGTAAAAATCTGTATCGAGGATACGCCTACCTGTCAGCTTCCGTTAAGTTCCATTGCCGAGTGCAGGGAGATTCTGGCAGCAGTGCCGGGACTCGGGCTGGCTTATGATACGGCCAATATGATTCCGGCGGGAGATGATCCTTTAGCGTTTTATGAAAAACTGAAAAGCCGGATCTGTCATGTGCACCTGAAGGATGTGCGCAAGGTCCGGGATAAGGGACTGGACGTATGTCTGGACGGAAGAGTTCTCAAAAGCTGCGTGTGGGGCGAGGGTATTGTTCCCATCCGCAGGATTGTTCAGCGACTGGAGGCGGACGGCTACAGCGGCAGCTGCGGCATTGAGTATGTGGCGCCGGAGAAGGAAGGGATATTTCCCAATCAATATCAGTTGGAACGGTTTCTGGCGTACCTGAACCGGGATGAGGGCGACGGTGAGATCCCGGAGCGGGAATGACGCGGGAAATAAAACAAAGAGACAAGAGCAGGAGGAGGATGTAACGATGGAAAAAGAAGTGATTGTACTCAATGAGGCGCGGAAGGTAACCCTGACGGCTTATCTGCAGGATGTGGAGGGGGAATTTGGCAATATTCCGAAACGTCCGGGAATTCTGGTGCTTCCGGGAGGCGGGTACCAGATGTGCTCCGATCGGGAAGCGGATCCGGTGGCTTTTCCCTATCTGAAGGCCGGCTATCAGGTGTTTGTGCTCCGCTATTCGGTAAAGAAGGATGCCCTCTGGCCCCAGCCTCTGGAGGATTATGACGCGGCGATGGATCTGATCAGGAGCAGAGCGCAGGAGTGGAAACTGTATCCGGATAAGATCGCGGTCATCGGATTTTCCGCCGGCGGCCATCTGGCGGGCGCGGCGGCGACCATGGCGAAGAACCGTCCTGCGGCAGCGATTCTCGGTTACGCCGTGCTCAATGAGGACGTGAAGGGCTGCAACAAGAGCGCTCCCAGCGTGGTGGACGCGGTGGACGACGATACCTGTCCCTGCTTTCTCTTCGCATCCCGCACCGACAATCTGGTGCCCATCGCCAATACGATTGAATTTATGCAGGCACTGGACCGGCATGATATTTCTTTTGAGAGCCATGTCTATGCTTACGGTCCTCATGGATTTTCCACCTGCGACAGCAGTGTGCAGGATAAAGATACCAATATGTGCGACCGGATTCCCGACTGGGTGGCGGACAGCATCGGATGGCTTAAGGATGTGCTGGGAGATTTCGGGAAGGGCAGTATGACGAAACCTGTCTGCGGACATTATGCCAGCGGAGACCGGGAAGCCTATCTCTCGGTGGACTGCACCATGGGGCTTTTGATGAGCAATCCGAAGGCCATGGCGATTCTGGGGGATGTGCTTGGAGGCATGATGGGCGGATCGTCAGCTCAGTCTAATCCTATGACAGAGGATATGGATCAGGCAGACATTATGGCTGTTGTGAAAAAAATGAAACTGCGGGACGCCCTGGCTTACGGCAGCGCTTCCGCGGAGACAGTGGAAGCGCTGGACGCCAGACTTCGCCAGATCGAAAACATTCGCTAGAAAATTCCCCGGAATGGAAGACTTTTTTACCGGTTCCTCTTTTCCGGGAATTTTTGTCCCCTTTTTTCGCTTTTTTTCATCTTAAGTTAAGAAAGAGCGTACAGAAAGTTAAAGGACGGATGGTACAATCGAGAAAACAAAAAGAAGAGAATGTAAGAGAGGAGATGTTTATGAGAGCGAAAATCGCAGAACACAAAAAGCTGACAGTGGTTATTGTTCTTCTGGCGGCGGTCATTATTGGGGCCGTGGTATTCCGGGCGCTGTCCGCTCCGGAGGAGGAGCCCGCCTACGGGCAGGAAGGAGTGCAGGCATTTCGCCTGAAGCCGCAGGATCTTTCCACGTCCATTCATACATCCGGCAAGGTGGAGAGCGCCGGTGTGGTGGAGATTACTACGGAGATGACGGGACAGATTACAGAACTTCCCGTATCGCTGGGAGATCACGTACAGCAGGGGGATGTGCTCTGTGTCTTCGATGGACAGGAGATCCGTCAGCAGATTGCCGATCTGGAAAATCAGGACGCCCAGGCCCGCAAGGAGGTTGACAGGCAGCGCAGAAGGCTGCAGCAGGACCTGGATACGGCAAAGGCCCAGCAGCAGGCTGCCGCTTCCATGCAGGCCAGTGCCCAGAAAATGTATCAGAAGGTGGTAAACGGGGAAATGGAAGGGGATGCTGAGACGGTGCTCGGACAGCTTTCCGATGCCCAGAACGCCAACGCAGAAGCAGCGTCCGCGGTTTCCGCGGCCCAGGAGGCCTTAAACAGTGTGGATGAGAGCGCGGTAACGCAGAACAGCGCCCAGCTGCAGAAACTGCGTCAACAGCTGAACCAATTGACCGTAACGGCGCCCCAGTCCGGGATTATCACATCGCTGAATGTTTCCAGGGGAAGTATTCCCAACGGATCCCTGATGCGGATCGAAGACGATGGAAATCTGAAAGTGACGGTCAATATTCGGGAGCAGGATATTTTAAAAATCTCCGAGGGGATGAATGCCAGGATTACCTGTGACGCGGTAGGCAGTGATCAGGTGTTCTCCGGTCAGGTCATTCGGGTTATCAATTTTGCATCCGCATCCGGCGGATCGGATGCCGGCGGCGAGGGCGGATCCGGCGGCGGGTACAGCGCTACGATTTCCCTGGAACCGGGTACGCCGCTGCTTCTCGGCATGTCGGTAAAGGTGGAAATTCTTCTGGATGACGCGGGGGAGCAGCTGGCGGTTCCCTATGACGCTATCGCTCCGGACGATGAGGGGAACAGTTATATTTACCGGGCTGTTGAGCAGGAAGACGGGACTTATATTGTTGAACAGGTTGCGGTCACGGCAGGCGTTGCCGGGGAATATTATACGGCGGTCACGGCGGAGGATCTGAAGGAAGGCGATATTATCATCAATGATCCGTATATGGTAACCGAGGGACAGAAGGTGGAACTGTATCTTCCGGAAGACGAGGACCTCTATCCGGACCAGGAATAGGAGATGCCTATGAAGACTGGAAAAATGATAGAGATGAGAGGCATTGTCAAACGGTATTACGAGGGACAGGCCAATGAACTGGAAATTCTTCACGGCATTGATCTTCTGGTGGCGAAGGGCGAATTTCTGTCCATCGTGGGCGAGTCCGGGTCCGGGAAAAGTACGCTGATGAATATGATCGGGATTCTTGACCGCCCCACGGAGGGCAGCTATCTTCTTGACGGCCAGGAGGTCAGCAATCTGACGGAGGATGAGCGCAGCGATATCCGAAGCAGAAAGATCGGTTTTGTGTTCCAGAATTTCTGCCTGATATCCCGCGTTTCAGCCCTGCGGAATGTGGAAATGCCCCTGATGTACGCCGGGATGGGCAGAAGACAGCGCCGGGAACGGGCCATGGAACTTCTGGATATGGTGGGGATGGCGGACCGCTGTTCTCACAAGCCGGCAGAATTGTCGGGAGGACAGAAGCAGAGAGTGGCCATTGCCAGGGCTATGGCCAATGATCCGGAGATTCTGTTGGCGGATGAACCTACGGGGGCTTTGGATTCTGCCACGGGACGGCTGGTCATGGACATTTTTCATGATCTCCACAGGAGGCAGGGAAAGACAATCCTTTTGATTACCCACAGCCGGGAACTTGCGGAGGAAACACAGCGGATGGTTACATTATCCGATGGAAAAATTCTGTCGGATGCTATGCTTGGACAGGAAGGAGGGAGAGCAAAATGAATCTGGCTGAAAATATCCGTCTGGCTTTTGAGAGCCTTCGGGTCAATCGCATGCGGGCATTTTTGACGATGCTGGGAATTATCATCGGCATCAGCGCCGTTATCACGATTACCACGATCGGAAGTTCCCTGCAGGCGACTATCGCCGCCACCATGCGGCAGATGGGCGGCACCAATATGCTCTCCGCCTATGTAGAGGCAATTACACCGGAGTTTTCCTCCACCGAAGAGGAAGAAAACTGGGAATATCCCGAAATGCGTGAGGAAGACGGTCTGACATATCAGATGCTGATGGAGTACAAAAAAGCCTTTGAAGGGCGGGTGGACTATGTGATTGCCACAGAGGATCTGGGGAATGTTACGGCTTCCGGGGATGCGGGAAGCGCTACCGTACAGATGCAGGGCGTGACGCCGGGATATCTGGGCGCTTCCAAAATTTCTCTTATCAGCGGCAGGGAGATCAGTGATCAGGACAACCAGAAACAGAAACCGGTGGCGGTCGTCTCTGATCTGTATGCAAAGTATGCCTGGGATGGACAGAACCCGGTGGGCAAAAAG
Organism: uncultured Eubacteriales bacterium; assembly: GCA_949286525.1. Taxonomy (GTDB): domain Bacteria; phylum Bacillota; class Clostridia; order Lachnospirales; family Lachnospiraceae; genus Pullilachnospira_A. Next base: position 6,524 of record CASECT010000011.1, read on the forward strand.
ATTCAGGTTACCTCGGGAGACGGTACGGCAAGCGAACTCTATGTGGTGGGCGTCTATCATTATGACGCTGCCAGAATGGGAGGGCTTGGCGGACAGATTCCGGAGAGCGACCTGGAGACGCCTTTCCTGGTTCCCTATACCTACGCGGCTGCCGCTTCAAGGGCTTCCGGTATATACAGCGGGCTGAGCTATTTTCAGATCGCGACGTCGGAGAAAGAGGATCCCACAGCGGTCAAGGAAGATACTATGGTCTATTTCGCGACCAATGTCTATAACACCAATGAAAATTTCAGGCTGAACTGTTATGATATGGATTCGGAGTTGGGAAATATGGAATCTGTGCTGAATGTGCTTACCATCGCCATTTCCGTGATCGCGGCCATCTCTCTGATTGTGGGAGGCGTGGGCGTTATGAACATCATGCTGGTCAGCGTGGTGGAGCGAACCCGTGAAATCGGAATTCGAAAGGCTCTTGGGGCGAAAAACAGAAGCATCCGCCGGCAGTTCCTCATGGAGGCGGTGGTTATCTGCTTTACCGGCGGGATCATCGGTATTGCCTCCGGGATCATCAACGGTTTCCTTCTCGCCCGGGTAGCCGCCACATTTCTTGTGAATTCGCAGACAGGGCTTGGCTCTTTCCTTCGGATTACGGTAGCGCCTTCCGTTCCGGCCATCGTGATTTCCGCTGTATTTTCGGTTCTGATCGGAATGATTTTCGGCTATTATCCGGCGAAGCGGGCCGCGGCCATGCAGCCGGTGGAGGCTCTGAGGTATGAGTAGTCTGCAAAGATGTCTCGAATAAAAAACGTCTCTCCAGATATACTAGCTATGAGGGATAACGCCCGAAATTTTCGGACGGTTTCCCGATGTCTGACAAAAACACGGTAAAAGGAGAGAAGAAGATGGGAAAAGGAGCTTACGGAACCTTCGGATGCGGCTCCTGCGGACCTTGCGGAATCGATGCTTCCACGAAGGACGTGCTGGGACAGGTTAGCGTCGGCTGCCAGATGGCGGAAGATTCCATGAACCAGATTATGGAGCATGTGGACGACAGCGGTATGCTGAAACTGATTAACCGCTGTAAGATGCGCCATGAAGAACTGCAGGCGGACGCCAACGATCTTCTGCGGAAAGCCGGGGAGACACCGCCGGAGCCGTCTGTGGCCGGGAGCGTGTTCTCCTGGCTGTCCGCAGAAGTAAAGATGGCCATGAACGATGACACGGATACCCACGAGGCGGCGAAGCTTCTGATGGACGGCTGCAGCATGGGCATACAGTCCATCAGCGAATATGTCAATGATAATCCGGGGGCTTCCTCCACAAGCAAAGAACTGGCTTCACAGCTCATTGCTTCGGAGGAGGAGCTCATGCGGGAATTGAAGGTGTATCTGTAAGAACAGTCCCCTTTGCGGTTATTGCCGTGAGGGGGATTTTTACGGATGTCATTGCATTTGCGGGCAAATCAGAATATACTACTCTGTGGAAAAGGCGGCGTCGGTATGCGCTGACGCCGGCACCCTCCCATAGCGCGGAGGCGAAAACAGCAGAGAGTGAGAGAAAACCGTGATGAGGATCGAAGAGACGAGAGTGAAGGAGGCCTTTGCCTCCTATGTAAGAAATTATAATCCGGAGGATGAAAAAGTAAACCTGAAGATTGTCCACACCTACAAGGTGGCGGAGCTGTGCCGGAAGATTGCGGAGAGTCTGTCTCTGGCGCCGGAGGACGTGGAACTTGCCTGGCTGCTGGGAATGCTTCACGATGTGGGGCGTTTCGAGCAGCTTCGCAGGTATAACACCTTCAACGACGCGGATTCCATCGACCATGCTTTTTTCGGAGCGGAGTTACTCTTCGGAAAAGAACAGCTGATCCGCAGTTATCTTGATTTTGAAAAGGATGCCCCGAAGGAAGAGGAGCTTGCGCTGATGCGGATGGCGGTGGCCAGTCACAGCGCCTACCGCCTGCCAAAGGATCTGGATGAGCGGACCAGGATGTTCTGCCAGATCCTGCGGGACGCGGACAAGATCGATATCCTGCGGGTCAATGTGGAGGTGCCTCTGGAGGCCATCTACAACACCACCACCGAGGAGCTGCGCCAGTCCGAGGTCACACCGGAGGTTCTGGAGGCTTTTGAGGAGGAGCACGCGGTGCTGCGGTCCCTGAAAAAGACGCCGGTGGACAATGTGGTGGGGCATATGGCGCTGGTCTTTGAACTGGTGTATCCCATCAGCGCGCAGTTGGCGGAGGAACAGCACTATCTGGATCAGTTGATGAATTTTGTCTCCGACAATGAGACTACACAGCGGCAGTTTGTCCTTTTGCGCGCCCATATGCAGGAATATCTGAAGCGGCGGAGAGCGGAGATTTCTGCGGTGGAAGTTTCCGGCGAAGGGAAAGGGCGGACAGGAGATGCGGCAGACAGGAGAGAGCGGACATGACGGATGAGAGAAAAAAGAAGAAGGATCAGCCCCTGACAAAGGCCCGGGAGGTGGAGCTGGGGCTGAGAAAGAAATTTCACAGACAGCTCTTCACAAAATTTGCCAAAGCCATCAACGCCTATGATCTGCTTCAGGAGGGGGATAAGGTGGCGGTGTGCATCTCCGGCGGCAAGGATTCCATGTTGATGGCCAAGCTCTTTCAGGAGCTGAAAAAGCACAATAAATTCCCCTTTGAGCTGGTGTTTCTGGCGATGGATCCGGGATATAGGGAGGAGAACCGGCGGCTGATCGAGGAGAACGCGGCGATGCTGGAGATTCCCATCACGATTTTTTCCTCGGAGATTTTTAACGCGGTGTACGACATAGAGAAAAATCCCTGTTATCTCTGCGCCCGGATGCGCAGAGGGTATCTTTACAGCAGGGCGAAGGAGCTGGGCTGCAACAAGATCGCCCTGGGCCATCACTACGACGATGTGATCGAGACGATTCTGATGGGAATGCTCTACGGCGGACAGGTGCAGACCATGATGCCGAAGCTTCACAGCACCAATTTCGAGGGGATGGAGCTGATCCGGCCCATGTATCTGATCCGGGAGGCGGACATCTGCCACTGGAGAGACTACCACGGACTTCGTTTTCTCCAGTGCGCCTGCCGTTTTACGGAGCAGAATACCTTCTGCCGGCCCGACGGCAGCAGCGATTCCAAGCGCCGGGAGATCAAGGAGCTGATCGCGCGGCTGAAGGAGACAAACCCCTATGTGGAGGGAAATATTTTCAAGAGTGTGGAAAATGTGAACCTGCGGACCATCATTTCCTGGAAGAAGGATGGCCGACGGCACTCTTTCCTGGACGATTATGACAGTTGAAAAGGATCTGGCCTTTTGGTCAGATCCTTTTTTTGCAGATGTCGGCGAGACAGCAACGGTCGCAGTGGGGAGAGGTTCTGGCGGTGCAGATATCCCGGCCGTGCATGACCAGCCGGTGGCAGAAATCGTTGCTCTCTTCCGGAGGGATGATTTTCCAGAGAGCCATCTCCACCTTCTTGGGTTCTTTGATGCCGTCCACCAGACCGATGCGGTTACACAGGCGGATGCAGTGGGTGTCCGTCACGATGGCGGGCCTGCCGAAGACGTCCCCCATGATCAGGTTGGCGCTCTTCCTGCCGACGCCGGGGAGCGCCAGCAGCTCATCGAAATCCTCCGGCACTTTTCCGTCATATTTGTCTCTTAAAATGCGCATGCAGGCGCTGATGTCCCGGGCCTTGCTCTTTCCGAGACCGCAGGGGTGGACGATGGCTTCGATATCCTCCGGATCGGCGTCAGCCAGAGCGTTCACGTCGGGATATTTTTCGTACAATTTTTCAACCACCACATTGACCCGGGCGTCAGTGCACTGGGCCGCCAGGCGGACGCTGACCAGAAGTTTCCAGGCCTGGTCGTAGTCCAGAGTGCACTCGGCGATGGGATAGGCTTCTTTCAGACGCCGGATAACCTCCAGCGCCAGTTCTTTCTTTCTCATATGTATGCTCCAATCTGTTTTCTGTGGGTACAGTTATTATAACAGATTTTTCTTTTTATGGAGTATCCTTTCTTTCCCTTTTCGGTCTGTTGTGTTATACTGAACAGAACTGGCCTTCTCTTGCTGTGGGAGGGCAGCAAGTATTGAAAAGAGGAATGAGATATGGAAAATGGAAAAAAGAGAAATTCATTTACGGGATCTCTCGGATTTGTCCTCGCGGCGGCGGGAAGCGCTGTGGGGCTGGGAAATATCTGGAGGTTCCCTTATCTGGCGGCAAAGGACGGTGGCGGACTGTTTCTGGTCATCTACATTATCCTGGCGCTGACCTTCGGTTTTACGCTGCTGACTACGGAGATCGCCATCGGACGGAAAACCCGGCAGAGCCCGCTGACCGCTTACGGTAAGATCAGGAAGAGCTGGGGAAAGCTGGGCATCGTGGCCTGCCTGGTTCCGGTTATCATCATGCCTTATTACTGTGTGATCGGCGGATGGGTAACCAAATACTTTGTGGCTTTTTTGACCGGGGATGGGGGCAATGCCGCCGCGGACGGATACTTCAACGGTTTTATCAGCGGGGAGACAGCGCCTCTGGTATTCACGGTTATCTACCTGGCATTGACCGCTTATGTGGTGTTCCGGGGCGTAGAGAAGGGGATCGAATCCTTTTCGAGGATTATTATGCCGTTGCTGTTGGTGCTGATTGTGATCATCGCGGTCTTTTCCGTTACCATCCATTACACCGATGAAAGCGGCGCGACAAGGACAGGCCTGGAGGGATTGCTGATATACCTGATACCGAATTTTGACGGCATCACGCTGCAGCGGTTTTTCTCGGTGCTGGTGGACGCTATGGGACAGCTCTTTTTCAGCCTGAGCGTGGCGATGGGTATTATGATCGCTTACGGCTCTTATGTGCCGGACGAAGCCAGCCTGACAAGATCGATTAACCAGATTGAAATTTTCGACACGGTAGTGGCTTTTCTGGCGGGAGTCATGATTATCCCGGCGGTGTACACTTTTATGGGGACTGAGGGAATGGAAGCCTCCGGTCCGGGCCTGATGTTCGTGTCCCTGCCCAAGGTCTTTTCCGCCATGGGAGGCATCGGCAATCTGGTGGGCTGCCTGTTCTTTGCCATGGTGCTCTTCGCGGCGCTGACCAGCTCTGTGTCCATCATGGAGGCGGTAGTGTCCAGCCTGATGGATCAGTTTCATATCAGCAGAAAGAAAGCGGCCGCAATCGAGACGGTCATCGCCCTGGTGGGTGCTGTGTTTGTATGTCTGGGTTATAATGTGCTGTACTTTGACATCACGCTGCCGAACGGATCCGCGGCACAGCTGCTGGACGTGATGGATTACCTGAGCAATAATATCCTGATGCCTATTGTGGCCATTGGTACCTGCATCCTGATCGGCTGGGTCGTTCAGCCAAAGACAGTCATTGATGAAGTGGAAAAGACCGGCCATAAGATGGGGAGAAAGGGGCTGTATACGGCGATGGTAAAAGTGATCGCGCCGCTGCTTTTGGCGATTCTGCTTCTGAAGTCCCTGGGGATTGTGACGGCGATCTAGGGAGAAACATTGCGCATGAAACGGCATGGCCTCTCTTTCGGGGACAGGCACCCTGCTCAATAGTAGAGCAGGGCAGCCTGTTCCTCTTTTTTCAGCTTCCGAAACCGGTGGGGCGTGATGCCATAGTGCTTTTTGAAGGTGCGTATGAACTGGGTCGTGTCCTGATAGCCTACCTGCTCGCAGATCCAGGACACCCTTCGTTCGGTGCTTGCCAGAAGCTCTGCGGCCCGATCCATCCGGATGCGCTGCAGGATAGAAGAGAAAGTGTGACCGGTCTGATTTTTGACCAGTGCGCTTAAGTAGGAAGGACTCAGGAAAAAGTGTTCCGCCGTTCCGGCAAGGGTGGCGGTGGAAAAGTTTCGTCGCAGATAAGCCTCAACGGCACTGATCCGATCCCTTTGAATATTGTCTCCGGCGGAGAATTCGATGGAATCCCCGTAATTTTGCACGGTATAGGCGAAGAAAGTGGTAAGCAGTCCTTCCATTACCTGGTGCCAGCAGGATTTTTTCTGCGCCTGCTGTTCCATCATGCGGGAAAGAAGGTCAAAGAGAAAGGAATCCCTGCCGCAGTGAAAGGTAAGGCAGTTGTGATAGTGCTTGGCGTACAGAACATCGGAAACGTAGGAGGACAGCGCCGTGCCGCTTTGCATCAGTGATGAAAATACATTTTCAAAGGCGTTCCGGCGGATTTTGACAGTAAACGTGCGGCTGCCGGGGGCGGCGAGAAGATGATGCTGCACATTGGGCGGAACCACTGCGATATCTCCCGGTTTCATGACAAAAGACTGCCCTTCCACCGTATGACGGCAGTTCCCTTCCCGCGTGCAGGCGATCTCGAAGAAATCGTGACGGTGGGCGGGAATATCGATATAGCGGGGAAGCGACTCGATTTCGGCGTTAGCGTCCTCAGCGATAAAGAATTTCTCCAACAGCGTACTCGCGTAGTCGGAGCGGAGCAGGGAGAGGAGGTCTTCTTTGTGCCGTTTGGCGTCCAGACGGATGAGAAGGGAGAAGTCCTTAGGATTTTCCTGGCTCATCAGGAAGGAGAGGTCAACATAACTGAGGTATGTGCCGTATTTTTTATAATAGGCGAGACCGATCTGCTCCTCGCGCTCCAGTTCAATATCTTTGACTAATTTGTTTTTCCGTTTTTCTGCCATATTGCCGTCTCCCTTTTTCTGTCCGCCTTTATCCGTGAGTTGTTTCGCTTTCCGTGTCGAATCTGCTGTTCATTGGAATTATAGCATAAAATCATAAAAAATACCGATAATTTGCCGAAAAACATGCCGTTTTCTTTTTCGGAGCCCATGGTATGATAAGGAAAAGATCATATATGGAGGAGGATAACAAATGAGTACAGAGGAGTACAAGGCTTCCCTGAAGGAGAAGATTCCTTACGGAATGTATTTTTTCGGACAGGGTATGATTTACACGTTGGTTTCACAGTACCTGATGATGTATTATACGGACTACGCGTACCTGCCCACGCTGGTCATATCCGTTATCATGTTTGGGGGAAAAATCTGGGATGGTATCAACGATACGTTGTTTGGGCTGATTATGGACAAGGTAAGATTTCAGAGTGGAAAACGGTTCCTGCCCTGGCTTCGTATCGCGGTAGTGTCGATTCCCATCTCCACCGTCTTACTGTTTTCCATTGAGGGTGTGGAAAACATGGGGCTCCGTATCGCGGCGGCGATTCTGACTTATGTGATCTGGGATCTGTGCTATACCGTTTCGGACGCTCCGGCTTACGCGCTGCCTACGGTCATGACCGGCAGTGTCAAAGACCGATCTACCTTTATGACGTTTGCGGGCATAGGGGGAGCTGCGGCTATGGCGCTTTCAGCCATTATCATACCGGTGCTCTTTGACTCGGCAGGGTTCTTTACTGCAGGCATTTTCGCGGCGGTACTCTGTTTTATCTTCATGAGTTTTGTGCTGTTTTTCTGTAAAGAGCGTTTTTATGTCAAAACAGCGGAACGGAGCGCGGAGCCTACTTTGAGGGAGACGCTTCTCTATTTGAAAGGAAACCGCTACCTGCTGCTTTATTACGGCTACCGGCTGATTTCAGGTGTCATTTCCGTCTCCATGCTCTCTTATATGGCAAAATATTGTCTGGGAGATGTGACGGCGGTCTCGATGATCGCGGTGTATTCTATGCCGATGATTCTGGCAGTGTATCTGGCATCTCCGTTTCTTCTGAAGAAATTCGACAAGATTGTTCTATATCGGGTGTGTACGATTCTGTCGGCGGCGGTGTACCTGATTACCTTTCTGATTGGATATGAAAATAAAACGCTGGTTATTTTTGCCATGGCGGTTATCGCGGCTCTGGCGATTCTTCCCTCCATTGTGATGGGAGCGCTTCCGCAGGACTGTATTGAGTATGGCACTTTCAAAACCGGTGTGCGAAAGGAAGGGATTACTTTCGCCCTTCAGAGTTTTATCGCAAAGGTTGTTTCCGCCTTCTCCACTGCCAACGCTTCGCTGATACTGTTTTTCCTGAACTATGACGCGAAGGCAGATGTACAGCCGGCCGCGACAGTGGACGCGATCTGGGGATGCTCTTTACTGATTCCTATGGCGGGTATGGCATTGGGGCTGTTCTGTCTTTTTGCCTATAAACTCCGCGATAAGGACGTACAGCTGATGTGTGACGCCAACGAGGGCAAGATCACGAAAGAGGAGGCTCTGGCGCGGATGTCCAGAGAGTACCGCTGATGGGCGGCGGGTTGTATTTTCCGGTGCGGCTGTATCTGCCGCGGGAAACGGGCATTTTGCCGGAGGTGGTGCGGGATGTCTGTCCCGGCGCTTTCCTTCTGCTGCCGGAGGATGAAGAGAGGGAGAGTCAGATTTTCTTTCACTGTGACGGGAAGGAGCCGGATCAGGGATATGAACTTCACATTGATAAAAGCAAGATAGATATCTTTTACAGCGATGCCGCCGGAGCGTTCTATGCCCTGGTGGCGCTGTGGCAGATGTATGCCATGGAAAAGCCGCCCGCTGCTGGTGTGTCGGCGGATGCCCCGGCTTTTGCTGCCCGCGGATTCATGCTGGATGTCAGCCGGGGAAAAGTGCCCCGTGACACAACGCTGGAACATCTGGTTAACTTTCTGGCGCGGATGCGTTACAATCAGTTTCAGCTCTATATAGAAGGTTTTTCGTTTGCCTATCCGTCTTTTTCGGAAGTGTGGGAAAAGGAGAGCTCTCTGACACCGGAGGAAATCCGGCGGCTGGATGCTTTCTGCCGTGAGCGTTTTATCGAATTGATTCCGAACCAGAATTCTCTGGGGCACATGGCTCCCTGGCTGGCCAGGGAGGAGTACGCGTCTCTGGCGGAGTGTGAAGGAGGATTTTCCTACGGTGGGTTTACCCTGCCCGCAACCACGCTGGATCCGGAGGATGAGAGGAGCCTTGCGCTGGTTATGGAGATGACCGATGACCTTCTGCCGTGCTTTACCTCCGGAAAATTTCATGTGGGGCTGGACGAACCCTTTGAACTGGGATTTGGGAAGAGCAAGGGAAAGGACCTGGGAGCGGTTTTCTGCGGATATGTGTCCGGACTGCACGAGAAGCTGGCTGCCAGGGGCAGGCAGATGATGATGTGGTCTGACGCTCTGCACCGTTTCGGCGCCGCGGAGATGGAATTGCCGGAAGACATCCTGTTTCTGGAGTGGGGCTATGAGAAGGAACACCCCTTTGATGAGAGATGCCGTCATCTGAAGGAGGCAGGGAAACATTTTTATGTCTGCCCCGGAACATCCTCATGGAACACATTTACCGGGATGACGGATAATATGCTTACCAATATAGACAATGCAATTTCTGCTGCAAAAACCTACGGGGCGGAAGGAGTATTGCTGACGGACTGGGGCGACGGCAATCATATGCAGCAGCTTCCCTTCAGTTACGGATCAGTGATTTACTGCGGACTTCGGGCCTGGAATACGGAGACGGGGATTTCCCGGAAGAAACTGGCGGATCTGCTGGACGCCTTTGTTTTTATGGACCGGACGGGAAAAATGGGAGAGATTGTGCTGGCTGCCGGAGATTACTGGAAACTGGAGGAACTGGCGCTGCCATGCCGGACACTGGCCCATATGGTTTTTGCCAGCGGAATAAAAGATTTGGCTTCCTATGAAAAGGGGCTGCTACTGACAGGAAAAATCCAGGAGATCCTCTGCCTTCCACAGATAAAGGCCGCCTATCCGATGGAGGATTTGACACTTTGCCCGAAAAACGCGCTGGCGGCCGCGGATTTTCTGGAACATTTGAGGGAATGCCTGACAGAGACGGATCCCTGGTGTCCGGACGGGGCGCTGGTAAGGGAGGAACTGGAAAATGGCATCGCCATGGCAGCCTTTTTTTGCAGGTATCGGGCTTTGCTGGCGGAGGGGCGGACGGACGCGGCATGGGATATTCCGGGGGCGAGTGGACAGCCGCAGTCCGGCGTCCGGAAGCAGAAGGAGGCGTTGGAAGAGATTGTAAGGGAATTTCGGCGGCTGTGGAAAATCCGAAACAAGGAGGGCGGTCTTCTGACAGGAACGGAGATGCTGATGCGTTTCAAATAGAAATTTTGAATCAGAGCGAAAAATCAATGTGAGAAGATGGAGGGAAAGAGATGAGTGTGGGAATGACGGTTTTGAGTATCGTACTGGGGATCCTTGCAGTCGGGGGACTGGGGATTCTTCTCTACCTGATCTGTTCTCCCATGCCGGTGGTAAAATTATTGCGCCGGCAGGAAGACGGGGAGATCAAACGGGCGCCGGAGTATGAGAAGGCCCGGGGGAAGGTAAGAATCCGGAAGGATCTGACTTACCCGTCCCGGTACGGGCAGAACACCTACGACCTCTACCTGCCGAAGGAAGCACCTGAGAGAAGGGACGCGCCGGGGAAAGAGGCTGGAGCGCCTCTGATTCTCTGGGTGCACGGCGGGGCCTTTGTGGCCGGGGACAAGTGCGGTATTGAGACCTGGGGCGTGATGCTGGCGTCAAAGGGATATGCGGTGGCATCCATCAACTACGGCTGGGCGCCGGAGTACACCTATCCCGCCCAGGTGCGGCAGGTGGGGGAGGCCCTGGCAGCGGTAAAAGCTCTCTGTGGAGAGGAAGGTATCTCCGATGACGGGACGATGACGGGAACCGCTGTTCTGCCGGAGGAGATCTCCATTGACAGGAAGCGGGTAGTTCTGGCCGGGGATTCCGCCGGCGCTTACCTGGCGCTGCAGTACGCCATGGCCCAGACCAATCCGACGCTGGCCGCAAGGCTTGGCGTTGTGCCTCTTCCGGAGGAGGAAAAGCCGAAGGGAGCGCTTCTGTACTGCGGGCCCTATGATATCCGACAGGCCCTGGAGATTGAAAATAAGATGCTGCGTTTTCTGATCCTGCGGATCGGCTGGAGTTTTCTTGGGAAGAAGAACTGGAGGAAGAGTCCTCTGATCGATACCGTGACCCCCATGGCTTATGTGACGAAGGTAAGCGTGCCCTGTTACATAACCGATGGAAACAGCTTCTCCTTCGAAGGGCATGGCCGGGCGTTGGGGGAGGCTCTGCGGGCAGAGGGCATTTTTGTAAAGGAGCGCTACTTTGACAGGGAAACCGGAGAGGTCAGCCATGAGTATCAGATGGACCTGACCACGGAAAACGGGCAGCTCTGTTTTGGGGACACGCTGGAATTTCTTGAGAAGGTTCTTTAAAAATCTTTCACATATGGCCGGGAATTCCCCGGCTTTTTTTCCGAAAAATTCATTTTCCTGCCGGATGAGCTATGCTATAATAGGCACAGGTAAACGGACACCGGAACCATGGGCAGCCGGTTCGGTGTCCGCGGAATCTTCGGATTTGCACCGGAAAGATCTGCCCGCTCTGTTGTCGGGAAATGGGGGAAGCTATGGACAGAAAAGTGATCCGCAGAGGCATATGGGAGTACACCGTTATCACAGCGGCGGTTCTGCTGATGGATTTCGGTATTTACGTGTTTAAATTTCCCAACAATTTCTCCTTCGGCGGAGTATCCGGCTTGGCGGTGGTTTTAAACCGGCTGACCGGAATTTCCGCATCCAATGTGAATCTGATTATCAATGTTGCGCTTCTGATTGCGGGATTTGCTGTGCTGGGCAGGAGTTTCGGCGTTAAGACCGCCTATGTGACGGCGCTCTCTTCTCTGGTTCTGAACGCCATGGAATTCTTTTTCCCCATGACGCGTCCGCTGACAGATCAGCCTACGCTGGAAATGATCTATGCCATCGCCCTGCCGGGGCTGGCTTCGGGCATTCTGTTTTTCGTCAATGCATCCGGCGGGGGCACGGATATCATCGCGATGATTTTCAAGAAATATTCCACCATGGACATCGGCACGGCGCTGATTCTTATCGACGCTGTCAGTGTTCTGCTGGCTTTCTTCGTCTTCGACGTGACCACAGGACTTTTCTCTGTCTGCGGATTGCTTCTCAAGTCCTTTTTTATTGACGGTGTGCTGGAGAGAATGAAGCTGTGCAAGTACTTTACCATTATCTGCGAAGACCCCGATCCTATCTGTGCCTATATCAAGGACAGACTCAACCGCAGCGCCACCACCTACGAGGCCCAGGGCATCTATTCCCACAAGGGGAAGACCGTAATTCTCTGCGCGCTGGACCGGCGTCAGGCAGTGCTGCTGCAGCGTTTTATCCATCGGACTGAG
>CASECT010000012.1 GCA_949286525.1 uncultured Eubacteriales bacterium
GCCATTCTGTTCAGTTTTGCAGGAGCGCATGAAGTTTGTGGATCTGCGCGTAGATGTCGAAGAGGACATCTGGCTTTTCCATGGTAAGAATGGCGTCATCGGATGGCTCGTCGGATAAAATGTCATCGACAAGTTCTTCCAATTGGTACAGTTTGTCCAGTTGAGATTGTGTCATCATAGCTGTCCTTTCTTCGCCGTCGAATCCGGCCTTCATCTTATCTCTTCCCACCTGGGCGGCGCCATACTGCTGCCTACCGCAGAAACGCCTTTACCTTGCCATAGATGCCTGCCGCATCCAGGCCGTACTTCTCCAGCAGCTTGACCGCCGGGCCGGACTCGCCGAAAGTATCCATCACGCCGATGCGCAGCATCTTTGTGGGGCACTGCTCCGAAAGCGTCTCCGCCACTGCTCCGCCCAGGCCGCCGATGATAGAGTGCTCCTCCACCGTCACAACCTTGCCGGTCTTTTTGGCTGCGGAAACCACCAGCTCCGTATCCAGCGGCTTGATGGTGTGAATATTGATGACCTGGGCGCTGATGCCGTCAGCCTCCAGCATCTTCGCCGCCTCCAGGCTCTCATTCACTTCCAGGCCGGTGGCGATAATGGTTACATCGCTGCCTTCCCGCAGAACGATGCCCTTGCCAATCTCAAATTTATAGTCCGAACGGTCGTTGATGACCGGAACGGCCAGACGTCCGAATCTCAGGTACACCGGTCCTTCCATCTCATAAGCCGCCTTCACTGCTGCCTTCGCCTCCACATCGTCGGAGGGATTGATGATGGTCATGCCGGGGATTACACGCATCAGGGCGATATCCTCGTTGCACTGATGGCTGGCTCCGTCCTCGCCCACGGAGATACCGGCGTGGGTCGCTCCGATCTTCACATTCAGATGGGGGTATCCCACAGAATTGCGCACCTGCTCGAAGGCTCTGCCCGCCGCAAACATGGCAAAGCTGGAACAGAAGGGAACCTTACCTGTGGAGGCGAGGCCCGCCGCGATGCCGATCATATTTGACTCGGCGATACCGCAGTCGATATGTCGCTCCGGGAACGCCTTCTTAAACATTCCCGTTTTGGTAGCCTCAGCCAGATCGGCGTCCAGAACCACCAGGTTGTCGTGCTCTTTTCCAAGTTCCACCAGAGCGTTGCCGTAGCTCTCTCTGGTTGCAATCTTCTTTACTTCTGACATAACGCTTCCTCCGCTTCCTCAAGTTCTTTTACTGCAATGGCATACTCTTCGTCATTGGGGGCTTTGCCATGCCATCCCACCTGATTCTCCATATAGGAAATGCCCTTGCCCTTCACGGTCTTCATGACGATGGCCGTAGGCACACCCTTGGTCGCTCTCGCCTCAGCGAAAGCCGCACGGAGCTGATCAAAATCATTCCCATCCTCAACTCTTACCACATGGAATCCGAAGCTCTCGAACTTCTCCGGAATCGGATAGGGGGAATTGACCACATCCACCGGTCCGTCAATCTGCAGCCCGTTGTTGTCCACAATCACACACAGATTGTCCAGCTTCTTGGCCGCCGCAAACATGGACGCCTCCCACACCTGTCCTTCCTGGATCTCGCCGTCTCCCAGGAGTGTGTATACACGGTAGTCCTCATTGCTGAGTTTGGCGGAGAGAGCCATGCCCACCGCAACGGAAATTCCCTGCCCCAGAGATCCGCTGGAAGCGTCCACTCCCGGCGTATGCTGTACACAGGGATGCCCCTGAAGATGGGAGCCGATGTGACGAAGGGTCAGAAGATCCTCCACCGGGAAATATCCCCGATTGGCCAGCGCCGCGTAGAGTCCCGGAGCCGTGTGTCCCTTGGACAGCACAAAACGGTCCCGATCCGGCTTCTTCGGATCACTGGGATCGATGTTCATCTCCTCAAAATAGAGATACGTAAAAACCTCTGCCGCTGATAAAGATCCGCCCGGATGCCCCGCTTTTGCCGCATGAACACCGTCAATGATTCCCCTGCGAACCTTCACTGCCTGCTTTTCCAATTCCAGATTTGTCATGTCAGTTTTCCTTTCCATCTGTTTTTTGGCGGACTGCCAAAAGCACTTTTTTGACATTCCAGACCATATATTTTTATTTTACTATGAGTTTCCGGGAATGGCAATATCCGAAGAAGCGGAAAACCAACACTTTTTTGATGATTTTCCGCTTCTTTTTTGACTACTTGTAGGAGCGTTAAAGGACGACTTCCTCGGCATTCTCAAGGCCCCTTTTCTGGAAGTCTTCCTTGTCCACAATATAATATCGGAAAACTCCGTCCCGCTTCCAGATCAGCCGGTCGGAAGTCTCCTCCAGAAAGCTCCATCCGCCGTCCTCTCCGGAAATTTTCTGTTGAAACAGATCCTTTCGCGCCCCTGTCTTCAGATCTATCTCGTAAAGTTCCACTTCATCCTGCCCCTTCTGTTCATATCCCAGCAGTCTGTCGCCGTCGATCACGGACGCCATGATCCTCCCGCCATAATTTCTCGTCACAAGGCCGCCTGCCGCTTCATCTGCAGATATCGCCCCCGTTGCTCCATCCGGCCCCTGTCCCGGTCCGGCACCTTCCTTTGTATTTTGATTTTCCCGGGACAGCGCGTTCCTCTGCCCGTCTGCGGGATCGTAGAGACAGAGCTGTTTTTCTCCCTCATCTGAGGTCTCCTCCATGAGCCATTTTCCCTGATACACTTCCATGGGCTGAAACTCCCGGCAGGGGCTTATTCCCCTGCTGCTCATCTCGCCGCTCCAAAGCCTTCGGTTCTCCCCTGTCTCAGGGGAAAACCCCCGGATCTCACTGACGGACTTCGTCCCGTCGAAGGAATCTATTCCATATACCACCTGCCCGTCCGCGAAAACCAGAAGATCCACGCCCGGCATGACATTGTCCCTGTCCTCCATGCGTTCCGTCACGCCCGTCACGCTTCCGCTCCTGAGGCTGACAGCCAGAAGCTGCACTGCCTCGCGGGAAGGCTCCGGCCGCTCGTCCAAAGTATCATCCGAAGCATCGTCCCGGGCGTTCTCCCCTTCTTCCGCGCTCTTCCACCAGCGCACCGGAAGAAAAACATGGTCCTGATAATAGTATATCTCCCCCACATCGCTGATCCGCCATTCTCCGGCATCTGCTCTCCCGGCATAGATACTGGTTACGATCTCCTTCTGCCGTCCGGTCAGATCCATGCGGATCAGTTCCAGATAATCACAGCCCGCCGATTTGCTGAGATAATAGATCTGGCCGCCGTACAGCGCGTATCCGCCATACCACTCCTTATCTCCCACATAGGCATTGCATTCCCCGTCATTATGGCCGCATCCGGGCATACTGCAGATGGCATATCTGTCCCGGGTGTCATAGTCATAGTAGGAGAGGATATCTCCGCTGATATAGAAAATCCCCGTCTCATTGACGGACACCCACCGGTTTTCACTGTTCGAACTGTAGCTGAAAGTTCCACCCTCGCCTATGGGCAGGGGTCTGCGCCTTCCGGCGCCAAGAATCTCCCCTTCCAGCGACTCTCCCTTCTCCTCCAGAAGCACCCCATTGATCTCTTCTCTGTCCTCTCCACAGGCGGTCATCATGCAGCCTGCCACGCACAGCGCCGCAAATGCCGCCAGCCGTTTTCTCCCCATAGCAAACCTCCCCTGTCAGGGACGGCGCCGGAAGTAGTCCGCGAATTTATGTAACGCCGCCTCCTGCTCCCTGCTGTTTACCCTTATGGAAACTCCCCCGTCCATCTTCAGCTCCTGGCCGATCCTTCGGATATAGCGCACATGAAGCAGATATTTCCGGCGGCAGAAGAAGAATCCTTTCTCCTCCAGCTGCTGCCTCCACTGATCCACCTTCTTTGTCCCGTCAAAAATGACCGATCCGTCTCTTAAGTAGATCTCTGTCCCTCGAAACTTCCCTTTCATATAGAGAATGCTTCGAAGAAAAATCTCCCTGGCACCCTCCTGAGTCTCCACCGTTACCGTCTCTTTTCTCGCCTCCATCTCCTGCAGGACCTCGTCCATCTTTTTCGCAAAGTCCTCCGGCGTGATCGGCTTTGAAAAGAATCCCATCACATTTTCGCCTGTGCATCCCGCCGGAGCGCTCTCATAGTAGGACGCGAAAACGACAATCGTATCGCTCCCCTGCTCCAACAGCCTGTCCTTTACGTCAACTCCGCTGAGTTCTCCCATTGAAATATCCGAAAGAAGTATGTCCGGTTCCTCCCCCGCCGCGAGGAACGCTTCTCCGGAATCATACTCCCGGATCTCATACGTCACTTTCCCCGGAAAATATCCGTCGCAAAAACCTCGCATGATTTCGCGTTCTACTTCCCTGTCATCACAGATCGCCACGACGATCCCATCTCTCTTCTCCATGGCAGTTCCCTCCCCTGCATAAAAAATCAATTATCTCGCTCCTATTTTTCTGTCCTCCGATCTGCTGATAATGTTGATGCCCGCGCAGAAGGAGAACACTACCGGCTGAAACTGTATACCGGTCAGATCTCGGAACAGAGCATGCCACTCCGGCACCGCCAGAATTACCGGCGCCATCCACATGGGCGCAAGCTTCTCTCCGGGATACAGGAAGGCAACCCGGCAAACGATAAATACCATCTCCCAGGCATAAGCGCCTCCTTTCCCTTCTTCCGGTTCGCTTTCCTGCCATCCTTTTCGAGGCCTTCCGATGCTTTTTGTTCCAATTTCACTGTAGCATGCCTATACCCCCATGTCCAGCTTTTCTGATTGAACGGTCATGTTTGGTATCGAACGGTCATTGTACCGGCACAAACCCCCTCTCCTCCCGGCGAAACAAACAGATTTTTTCATCTCCTTTCTCTTCCCGTATCTTCGCGCACAGATAAAGCTTCCCCTCCAGAAGGAAGGGCGCATAATAAATTTTCCCGCGGGAATCGGCGCAGATAATACGCTCCTGTTTCCCCGGGAAAAAGTACAGGGCTCCCAGCAGATAGCGGTTTCGCATAGCTTCAAAACAGACATAGAGAAGAAAGAGTTCTCCCTTTTCCTCCCTCAGATAAAGCCCGCAGTAGTGGGAACGGGCTTTGCTTTCCGGCAGAACCATATGCCAGGCCGGATGTTCCACACAGCCTGTTTCCACCTGCCCCTGATCATTTATATATGCATAGTAGAGATCGCCGTCCATTTCCGCTGTGGTCAGCTCCCTCTGATAATTTTCAATAACCCTTCGCCGGCTTCTCTTATGTCGCAGCACATATCGCATCTCGAACCTCTTCTTTTTTATTTAATATATGCCGCAAGAGGACCGTCGGCAGACATTTTCTTCCATTCTTTTTTCATCACAGGAAGCTTCCTGAAAAATCAAAATTTCCCGTGTAGAAAAAAAGAAAACCCGTACCATACGGTACAAGTTTTCCTTTCCGACTTTCTTTCCTTTTCTATGCTTCCTGTTAGCGTCGGTGTACTTGAACGTACACCGACGCTATTTCTTCTTGTAGTTCACATAACCCTTCTGCTGACGGGGATGCTCCTTCCACAGACGGTCCGCCGTCCCCTTCCAGCCCTCAGCGTACTCCACGCACTTGCCACAGAGATGCTCTACCGGCTCTTCCTCCTTCACATCGGTGGAATGGGCTCCGGTCTCATTTACGATCCGCTGCAGAATCTCGGGATTTTCCAGCATCGGGCAGGGCCGCAGCATGTTATCGTTGAAGGGCTGATTGTCTCTGTAAGCCATAAACAACGGCTGCTGCAGGCATTCAAGCAGCGATTTCTCCCGAATGTTGGCCCCGGAATAGTGAATGAACACGCAGGGCTCCACATCTCCCTTGGGATTGATATGGCAGTAATTTCTTCCTCCGGCGATGCATCCGCCTACATACTCTCCGTCGTTCTGGAAATCCATCACAAAGATTTCCTTGCCGCCCTCAAAACCGCGGACCTCACGGATTCTGTGATACATATATTCTCTCTGCTCCTTGGTAGGCATCAGCTCCGGCGTCGCGTCCATTCCTACCGGCATCAGATGGAAATACCATGCGAACCGGCTGCCATGCTCGATCAGAAGATCATAGAATTCATCACTGGTTACCGCATCAATGTTATTTCTGGTATAGCAAATGGAATTGCCGAAGATCAGTCCGTTCTCGTGGAGCAGATCCATGGCATGCAAAACCTTGTCGTATACACCCTCGCCGCGGCGGGCATCGTTGGTATCCTCAAACCCTTCCAGACTGATAGATAGAGAAAGGTTTCCGACTCTCTTCATCTCATCACAGAACGCCTGATCCACCAGCGTGCCGTTGGTATAGCAATGGAATGCGCACTCATTATGCTTCTCGCAGAGTTTGATGATATCCGCTTTCCTTACCAGAGGCTCGCCGCCGGTCATCATATAGAAGAAAATGCCCAGTTCCTTTCCCTGGGTTACGATACTGTCCAGCTCCTCAAAAGTCAGATTCAGTTTATGTCCATACTCCGCGGCCCAGCATCCGGTGCAGTGCAGGTTGCAGGCACTGGTGGGATCCATCAGGATCAGCCAGGGAATATTGCAGTTATAAACTTCTCTATTCTTACGGATCATCTTTGTCCCCTGAAACGCGGCCTGATATCCGAGATTCAGCGCCGTCATCTTTGCCACATGGGGATCTGTCTCATTGATAACACGATCCAGATAGCGCATCCATTTGGCATCCGGATTCTTGATCATCTTCCGGGCTCCCTCGTAGGCCTCCGGCGAAAAATTATTTCCCATAAATTTCTGAGCCAGATCTACAATTTTCAGCAGAGCGGCCTCGCGATCCTTCCTCATGCTCTTCAAAACATTGTCAATAACCAGACTGAATGCCTGTCTTTCTATGTTTTTTGCTATATTTGCCATCTCGTTTTCCTCCCTTGCTGACAAAACTCTCAACACATGCAAGTATATGAAATCCTTTCCCGAATGAACATATACAATCCCATTTTTCTGTATTTTTCAATTATACAAATTTCGAAATTTGTATAAAACTCCCGACAGATGGATAACTTTGTTATTTTTTCCATTTCTTCACATAAACTTTCGAAATCCGTGTTATACTGTAATCAGTATTTTTACACAACAGGAGGTTATCTTATGCCAGGATTTGCCATACACTATCTGTTCGGGGAACGCGCTCTCCCTCATCTGCGCGACCAGAGAATCCGCAACCGGATCTGCCGCCACATACATAGCTTCGGTCTCGGACTGCAGGGCCCGGATGTCTTTTACTACTCGCTGACCGCTTATCTGCCCTCTTCGGGAAATATCGGCAGTACAATCCATTCCCGGTCCACCCGGGCCTTTCTGGCTGCCCTCATGGAAGCTCGCGGCGAAATGGCCAACCGGGAGAACCGTCAGATTGCCGACGCTTACATCTGCGGTTTTATCGGTCACTACACTTTGGATACTTTCTGCCATCCCTACGTCTATTACCGCACAAAACATCTGCAGCACGAGATGAATGGGCAAGGACTCTATGACTTCAGCCGTCATGTATTTCTGGAGACGGCCATGGATCAGGCGGCCATCCGCCATTTCCGCAATATCCGCCCCACCGATTTCGCTCCCGCCGACACCATCGCTCTTTCGCGCCGGGAACGGGACGTAATTTCACTGCTTCTGCAGCGGGCCATCAGCCGGGTTTTCCCCGATCAGACGATTCCCCGATGGCAGGCGCGGTTCGCGATCCATTCCATGCACCTGGAGAGCGCCCTGATGCACGATCCGAAAGGCCGAAAAAAAGCGCTGGTTCGCAGAATCGAGCAGAAAACCCTCGGACAGGCTGTACTCTCCCCCATGATTCCCAGCAACAGCTTAAGCATCTACCGGGATCCCTGCAATCTGGCCCACAGATCCTGGCGCAATCCCTGGAATCCCGATCAGGTATCCAGGGACAGCGTCTACGATCTGATGGAACAGGCAGATCCCGTATACTGCCGCCGTATTCAGTTGTATTTCAGAGCTCTGGCTCCGGAATCCTCCTCCCAAACGGCCGCTCAGGCGCGGGATCATTTCCTGGATGATCTTGGAGACTGCTCTTATAACAGCGGGCTTCCGTTAGAATAATGTTAAACATGATCTTTTTCGGAAAGAAATTCCATGATCTGTCCATAGATCCGATCCATCAGACGCGTCCGCGCTTCCACGCTGGCCCATGCGATATGGGGGGTAATGAGAAGCCGGGTGCTGTCGGAGAAATCCTTC
>CASECT010000013.1 GCA_949286525.1 uncultured Eubacteriales bacterium
AGTTCCATGGCGTCACAGTTAAAAACCGTGCAGCGTCTCTGACCGGCAAAAACAGCCTGATTATAATCGTCAAAATTTTCTCTCATATGGCTCTCAAAGCTCTGATTATGGTAGGCCCGCTTTCTCCCGTACTTCTCATAACTGTACGTCTCATCCCTCAGACGCTGAATCTGCTCCCAGGGAACATTCATTCTGGAATACGGAAGCTTGCGGATCATCGCACGGCGAAGAAGAGCCAGAAAAAGATACCGCTCCTCCCCCCGAAGCTCCTCCGCCACGGCAGCCAGATGGGCCAGTTCTTTTACCTCCTGCGCATAATAAAGTCTGTCACAGAGAAAGGAGAAATGCTTTTCAAGAGCAGCCTCCCGATCCGGCTGAGGCTGAATCTCAAACACGGACGGATCCAGCATGCACCCGTCATTTTCAATCAGTGCCTTCCCCAGTATATAGTCCGCATACAATATATCGTTGGATATGACCGCATATCCCTTTTTCTTCAGCGCATATGACACCGAACAGCCGCCCGCAAACAAATCAAGAACGGTCCCCGAAGCCACGGGAAATTCGCCGATTATCCACCCTGCCAGCTTTTCTTTATTTCCTATATAATTTACTTTGGGATATTTCGGCATGCTTCAGTGCCTCCTCAACCTTTTCTGCAATTTTTTCCGCCAGAACCGGGGGAACGGCGTTTCCTATCTGCTGCTGAATCTGAATGGATGTTCCAACGAATATAAAATCATCGGGAAAGGACTGAATTCTCGCCAGCTCACGCGCCGTCAGCGCCCGGTTCTGTTCATAGTGAAAAATTTTTCTCATGTCTCCTGTCACGCATACAGACGGCTTCTTACTGTCATACCGGATATATTTTCGCACATCGCCGGACGTGGGTCTCAGTTCCTCGGGGATATCCATCCTGTCTCCCCCGTCTTTTACATAACTCATTTTTTTGAGCATCTGCGCGGAGTGACGCATTGCCGCATGATTCGGTATACTGCTGCTCTCCCCGCTTTCAAGCGGAGGAAGATCACCTATGGCATCCCGTATGGTCCGTGTCACACCGGTACTATCGGGATAGGAAAATTCTGTATCCAGATCTTTTCTGACACCCACAAGAACCGTTCTCCTCCGCTCCTGTGCAATTCCGTAATCCGCACTGTTGAGGACTCTGCACTGTACCCGGTATCCATCGCCCGCATTCCCAAAAGCATCCAAAATGGTCCGAAGCGTCTCTCCCCTGCGGTGTGTTGCCATTGCCGCAACATTTTCCAGGACAAAAATGCGGGGCTTCAGAATTTCCACAAAACGCACAAACTCCCGGAACAGTTTATTCCTGTCATCCTCCAGAAAAGTCCGTCCGATATTTCCCGCGATGGAAAACCCCTGGCAGGGCGGCCCGCCGGCGATGACATCAATGCGTTTTCCCCCGGTAAGCTCCCTTATTCTCTTCTCATCCAGATTTTTTATGTCATCTATCACAAGCCTGTGGGAGGGAAAATTTTTCTGGTATGTGCCGGCAAATCCCGGATTTATCTCTACTGCCAGAACATTCCGGAATCCGGCCCTGTCAAACCCCAGGGACAGTCCTCCGGCCCCGCAGAATAAATCTATATATGTATAGGCCATCTATCTGTCTCCATTTTTTTCTTCAAACAATCTCCTGTGATACCGCAGATATTCTCTTCTCTTTTCACTGAGAATGACGGCATCCAGGCTATATTTTTCCAGATCCGCCCGGATTGGATCCGCGACAGCCTTTCCAAACAGAATTTTTCCCTCATCGTCAAAAGAAATATCTTTTTTATCAAAATACGAATCGACGGTGGGATCCAGAAGCAGTCCGTTTTCCGCATCATACGCCTGATCCTCCCGCCCCTCCCGCAGGCAGTC
>CASECT010000014.1 GCA_949286525.1 uncultured Eubacteriales bacterium
AATACCTTCCGGAATTGGTGTGGAAATAGAGAATCCGGTTGTCGATCTCCACATACCAGATATCCCCGGAATCCACCCGGCGGATGCCGGTAGCTGTCTGGAGCACCACTTCCAGGGTTTCCTTCTTTTTGACCCGCTCAAGCGCCCGCGCCATCCGGAAGGAGAATCCGTAATAGTCGATGGGTTTCAGGACAAAATCCAGGGCTCCCACGGAATATCCCTCGATAGCGTACTGGGCCATGTTGGTAATGAATACGATAACCACATGTTCATCCCGCCGGCGGATCTCCCCCGCCGCTTCCATACCATTCATTTCCCCCATCTCGATATCAAAGAAAATGATGTCAAAGGCATGCTCCTCATCCTCCACGATCTCTCTGCCATCCTCGTACAGCACAACCTCAAAGGTCAGATGATGCTCTTCTCCGTATTTTTCGATATAATCCCGCACCTGCTCCCGATAGCCGGTTTCATCCTCCACAATCGCCACTCGATACATCTTATCCCCCGCATAGCATCGGCGTACAGGGGCGACACGGTTTTGCGCGTGCCGCCTTCCCCTGTACACCGGTCCCTCTTCCGTATGTAAACTTCCTGTAAAATACCTGTTTACAGTATATCTCTTCTTCTTCGTAAAAGCAAACGCCGCGTTTGTGTCTCGGAGGGGGCGGGGGGTACGCGTATTCACGCCCCTGACGCATTGTTATGGATTATTTATTGTGTTTCCTCTTGCGGCTGTAAACGGCTGTGCCGGTCAGGGCAGCGCCAGCAGCAAGCATAACCGCAATCCAAAGAGCGATATTGCTGTCGTCGCCGGTCTGCGGTGATTTGTCGCCGGTTGCCGGGATTTCAACTGCTGCTTTTGCATATCCGCAGACGGTACATTCCTCATGCTTGGAGCCTGCCTCGGCTGCGGTCGCCTCTTTGTCGGTTACCCACTCAAAAGTATGAGCCGCCTCGTTCAGCATCTCGCCGCATTCGCAGGTGTTCCAGTGGCTGGTTTCATCGGAATGCCAGCCTGTTCCGTCGGCGGTATGCTCCGTCAGCTTCGGAATAACCGTATCTTTAAGGGCAATTTCTTTTGTACCGGCTTCATCGCTGAAATACTTATCGCAGCCGTCGCAGTACCAGTATTCGATGTTGCCCTCGGTCATATGGGTGGCGGCTTTGGCTTCGGTTTGCACAAGGTTTGTGTGGTTGGAAGCGTTTACTTCGCCGTATTCCTCGCCGCAGGTGTCGCAGACTGCCTTATCGGCACAGGTAGCTGTGCCGCCGGTATGCTGACATTCATATCCGCATTCAGAGCATACGCCGTTTTCCCATTCGTGCGCTTCTTTTGCAACTACTGTTGCTCCACAACAATCATATGCGCTGGAATGGTCAGTCGCTGTCTTTGTCCATACGATTTCGCCGGTATGGTTATCAGGATTGATTGCTCCATAGGAGTTCCCACAGGTTTCACAGACTGCCAATGCAGTACAGGTAGCTTCGCCGCCCGAACAGTCCGCTTCGTTAAGGTGGGTGTCGCAGCCGTACTCGCATTTATGGTAATGCTTTCCGTTTTCCTGCGTCCATTCGCTTACTGCTTTGTGATTATCAGCGTCATAATTTCCGTACTGGCTTCCGCAGGTGTCACAGACTGCAAGCTGTGAACAGGTGGCCGTGCCGCCGGAGCAGTTTCCGGTCTGCTGGTAGCCGCATACGCTACAGGTCCGGGTATGGGTATCATCGTTGTTCTGTTGCCAGCCGCCGTAAGTATGGGCAGCCGTGTTCAGCTTTTCGTTGCAATTCTCACTGGTACAATTATGCCAATGGTTTTCCTCGTCCGCCTGCCATTTGCTCTGCGCCACGCAGGTGTGCTCTTTGATAATCACGGTTTCTGCTTCACTGGCAAAGCTGTCGCTGGTGGCTCGGAGACGCACCTGATAGCTGCCGGGGGTTAGGCCGGTGACCTCCGTGCCACTGCAGGCCGTCCAGTCGCCGGTCGTGCCCGCACGGTACTCCATAGCCGTGGTCACGCCGGTGATTTTGCCATCCTCTCCATCAATGCTGGTCTCCTCTGTTGTGGTCAATCCTGTCGGAGCTGCAGGCCGGGCGGAGATGGAAATGGCAACCGCCGCGCTGGCCGGTGCCCCGCCCTCGTCCGCCTTGTGGCGGATATAGAGGGTGCCGCCGGTGTAGTCCGCCAGAGAACCACTGCTGGGGATTCCCGTGCCGGTGAAGTCTTCCGTAGTATTGACCTCATAGCCGGCCTCAACGGTGAGCGTCTCCGTATCAAAGTGGATGGTATAGCCCGCACCTGCAGCGGGGGCGGTATAGGCCGTCCAGACCGTCACGGTGGCAATCGCAGATGCCTCGGCGGTTTGGGTTTCAGCTACGCGCACATGGTAGGTGTACTGTGTTGCCGCCGTCAAGTCGGTAAACACATTTGGGTTTTGGATGCTTCGCCAATCGTCGTCGCCCATCTGATACTCCCAGGCGGCGTTATACGGCAGGGTGACAGTGGTGTCCGTCACAGTGGCCGCACCCACTTCTGGGGCGTCCGCCGCACTGCTCTTGGTGGTGATTTCGTCGGATGCCTCGGCACTGGCAAATTGACTGTCAGTTGCCGGATAGCGGGCGTAGATGGTGTATGCTGTTTGAGGAGTCAAGCCAGTAAATGTATAGTCTGTTTCATCTGATTCTGGCGTTACCCAATCTTCCTCATTGTTTAGCCGACATTGAACGCCCTCGCCGACGTAATACGTGACGCTTACATCTGTCCAATCCATCAGAATGGGATCGTTAGGGGCCGTGGGCCGGGCGGGTGCCGTGATAGGAGTCGTGGTTGCAGAACTGGCGAAAGAGGTATCTGTCGCTCCTGTGCGGAAGTAATATGTTTTTTGTGCACTGCCGTCCCATCCCATCTCCGACAAAGCCATTCCACTCGGAACGTCGTTCCAGGCTGTTGAGTCTGTACTATACTCCCAATTCGAAGTGACTGTTCCAGGGCCAGAACTGATTTTTTCCTCGTTATAGTCTATCGTTAGAGTAACGCGGCACATTTCCGGCCACAGGTAGCGTTCATCCGCAAAGCCCCGCCGCTTTCCTGCGGTGGAGAAGGGCTGACAGGGGAATCCGCCGGAAATGATGGTGACTGTTTCAAGTCCTGTTTTCTCAAAAAACGCCTCCTTCGTGAATGTGGTGATGTCTCGGAACTTCGGCACATCCGGCCAGTGCCGCTCCAGGATAGAATAGGGGTAGTCCGCCCATTCACATTGGCAGACGGTCTCGAATCCGGCTGCCTCTGCCGCCAGGTCCAGACCGCCGATGCCGGAGAACAGGCTTACATGGGTCAGTCGCTCCATACCTCATCCCCTTCAAGGCCGTCATCCTGAGGTTCGTCCTCCACTTCCTCCAGGGGGATCAAGTTGTGGCGCTTGATGATGGCCTCCTCCAGGGTATCATGCGCGATGCCGCTGCTCTCCGGGAGCCCCAGGCTGCGGTAGATCCGCTTCATCTCTTTCTCATAATTGCCGGCCCGCTTTTTCAAGCGGAGAAAGTCCTTCTCCGTCTCCGCCTCGGACAGGCGGCGGGCCAGCGAATAGTAGAGGACGATCAGGTGGTGGATGTCGCCCACCAGCATACGGAAGCCGCTGCCGGGGATGATGTACTCATCCCGATATTTCTTGGGCTTCGGCTCCTCCTCAGGGACGGCCTCCACCTCGTCCAGTTCCTTGTCCATGAGCCCCTTCAAATCCTTGGGGTCGCCGAACACCAGATAGCGGCCGGGGATGCCCCAGCTCTGGAACTTCTCCTCGGCGATCTCGCCGTAGCGTTTCGCCGCGTCCAGCACATGGAACACGTCCTCCTCGTCCTTGATCCGGCCCGCCAGGAAGGCGAGCTGGTGGAGAAGGCCGTACAGGTGGACCTCATCGTTGATGTGGTTGAGATAGGTCTTGCCGTCGATAATGTAAATCTTGTTTTTCATATTCACGCCTCGCTTTCACAAAAATCAAATTCCATGCTCATCTGCCCGCCGCAGAGCATCATCCGCAGGAGGTCCTTCCCCTGGGGCGTGATAAGGGTCTGCTGGCGGAAATGCCCGTACTTCCAGAAGTCCTTCACCTGGAACAGCCCCTTATTGGAGGGCTTGGCGTAGGGCAGAAGGTATCCGGCCGGGCAGCGGTAGAGGAAGCCCTCCTCCATCAGGAAGCG
>CASECT010000015.1 GCA_949286525.1 uncultured Eubacteriales bacterium
CCGACATGCTACACTCCCCATCGGGTTTCCCCTTTTGGATAAGTCGGGTGACGATAGGGTGCGGATTATTCCGCTTTGATACCTTGCCCTATTACTTGCTCAAGGTAAGATTATTACAGCCCCTTACGGGCGCACCACCATAGAATTGCTGACCGGGGTTCCGGTAGAAAAGATCACGCCTTTCCCACCCGTGATCTCATCCAGATAGCGGCACTTCATATACATATCGGAAGATTTCTGCGCCTCGGTCTGTGCGATCCCGCCTACATTTCTCATCTTGGTAGTCAGGTAGAGGTTCTTATAGTTGTCCGCTACATCCACAAACAAACGGTCAACGCCCAGTTCCTCAACAGTAATCATATCATCTTTCCGGCTCTGGTCATGGAGCCTTTTCAGACGTGTTTCCAGTGACTTCTTCGTCCGTTCCATCTGCTTGACCGTAAAGCGGCTTCCCTGGATCTTCTTCGCCTCGGCGATTCCCGCCATGATCTCGTCAATCTCCTTCTCCAGCATACGCTCCTGCCGCTCCACACTTAAGGGGATCTTCTCAAACTGGGAATGCCCGATGATCACAGCGTCTATATCGCTGGTAGCGATCCTGCCGCAGAACTTTTTCCTGTTTTTCTTCTCAAAATCCTTCTTTGTTGCCACCAGAATATTAGCTGCCGGATAAAGCTGGAGCCACTCAGCGGCAAATTGCTCGATGATATGGTTCGGCACCACTACCATAGATTTATTACACAATCCAAGCCGCTTGCATTCCATAGCCGCCGCCACCATCGTATAGGTTTTTCCTGCGCCCACAACATAAGCCAACAGGGTATTCCCGCCATAGATGATCCGTGCCACTCCGTCCTTCTGGTGTTTCCGCAGGGAAATCTCCGGATTCATGCCATAGAAATGCAGGTGGCTCCCGTCATATTCCCTCGGCCGGATCGCATTGAACCGTTCATTATAATCTGCGGTCAGCCTCCGCCTGCGCTCTGGATCTTTCCAGATCCAATCCTGAAACGCCTGCTTGATCAAATCCTGTTTTCCCTGTGCAATGGCAGTTTCCTTTTTATTCAGAACCGGTTTCCGCTTTCCTTCCTCGTCCTCCACATAATCAAACACACGGGTATCCCGCAGATTTAGCGTATCTTCTATGATCTTATAAGCGTTTACCCGGTTCGTGCCATAGGTATTATTGGCACGGGGATTACCACGGTCGATACTTTTCCCTTCGATATTCCAGTCTCCGGTATACCGGGAAAAATGAACCTTGATCTTCCACTGGGAATAATTAGGCGTCTGCAAAAGTTCAAACATAAAATCGGCAACATCCGATTCCGGTATCCATGTAGCTCCCAGACGCACACTGATCTCAGATGCCGTCAGATCCTTTGGCTGTACCTTTTCCAGTGCCTCAACATTACTCCGATAAACCTCTGAGATCTCCGAAGCACGTTTTGCCTCCTGCAGTTTCTGGCGCACATTGCCGGAAAGGTATTCGTCCTCAGATACAAACCGGGGATGTTCCAGATCCTCAGACTCCGGTAGACGGAAGATCACGCCCTGCAATTCCTGTTCCACTTCCTGGGCGCTTTTCCCGGTCAGAGAACACAGATACTCCATATCCACGCAGGCTTTTTCGGAAAGAGACAACGATAAAGCCTCACTTGCGGTATCCACTCTCGTTACCGTTTCGTGAGGCTTTATCGTTCGCTTTGTAAACATATCCGCTTTCCGCTCCAGCGTTCCATCCTCCGCCACAATCTCAAGGGAACAGAGAAGGGGATAACTGCCGTCGTCAGAAAATGCTATACTGTTCGCCCTGGAGTTCAGCAGGCCATATTTTCTCTGGAACAGATCATACAGATGATTCAGCTTTTTCTGCTGTCCTTCAATCTCTTCATCGGGATACCCTTCCGCCTGGTAAGCGATCAGTTCTCTGGTGCAGTCCCGGATGGCGATCATCCCCTTCACACGGTTTTGTGCTGTCACGGACAGTTCCACCGGTTTCATGCGACTGTTTTCCCGGTAATAGATCTTACCGTCATAAACCGTATAGGAAAAGTTCGCCACAGACGGATCAGCCGGGATCGAATAATCCTCTTCCTCCACCAGCTCCTCCACCTCATAATCCGTGATCTCAGCCTCAAGGTTTTCTACCGCCTGCTCCAGAAGTTCCTTTAAATCCCTGTCCGGATAAGGTTTGCAGATCAACTGTGGGCCATAAGGCCCGGACACAATCTCCTGCTTGCCCAGTACCATTTCCGGGTGCTGCTGAAAATAGGGATTGATACTGACCACCCGGTGTCGGCTCTCGCCCTGTTCATTTACATGGTCATTTTCATAGAGGCGCTCCACTTCCACCCAGTCCGGCAGATCCACGTTTAAGTCTCTCGGCGTCTCCCTCTTCTGGAAAAAGAGAATATCCGTGTTAATCTCTGTCCCGGCATTGGCAAGAAAAGCGT
The DNA here is from genome assembly GCA_949286525.1 of uncultured Eubacteriales bacterium. GTDB lineage: Bacteria > Bacillota > Clostridia > Lachnospirales > Lachnospiraceae > Pullilachnospira_A. Next base: position 2,457 of record CASECT010000015.1, read on the forward strand.
TATTGGGCAGACGGATTGCGCCCAACAGGTCACACCGCTGGGCGATATATCTCCGCACCCGGTCATCCCGCTTATCCATTGTCCCGCCGCTGATCCCGTTGGACGTGATCAGCGCAAGCACGCCCTTCGGCCTCGTCTTATCGATTGATTTGGCGATAAAATAATCGTGGATCAGAAAGTTGTATTTATCGTATTTCCTATCCAGTACCTTATAACTTCCAAAAGGCACATTTCCTATGACTACATCAAAAAAGCTGTCCGGAAGATCTGCGTCCTCAAATCCCTGGACTGTGATGGTGGATTTCTGGTAAAGCTGCTGTGCGATCCGGGCGGAAATGCTGTCGATCTCCACACCATAAACCCTGCAGTCGGACAGGCTCTCCGGCTTCCGTCCGATAAAATTTCCTATTCCACAGCTTGGCTCCAGAATGTTCCCGGATTTCAGCCCCATGTTCTCCAAAGCCTGATACATGGAACTGATGACCACCGGCGGCGTATAAAAGGCGGTCAGCGTAGACTGTCTCGCAGCGGTGTATTCTTCTTCCGTCAGAACGGTCTTTAATTCCAGATATTCCGTTGACCAGGAAGATTTCGTCTCGTCAAAAGCGTCAGACAACCCGCCCCAGCCAACATATCCGGCAAGGATTTCCTGTTCCTTGGGCGTGGCAAAGCGGTTTTCTTCCTCACACTTTTTCAATAGCTGGATCGCCATGATGTTGGCACGGAACTTTTCTTTTGCGGTTCCCGCCCCTAAATGCTCATCCGTGATACGATACTGGCTGCGGTTTTCCAGGGGAACCTCCGGGTGCAGATCAACCCCTCTTACTCTCCCGGCAGGTTTCTTCTGTGTCCATGCCGGGGACAGATCCTCCAAAACTTCTTCCGGTTCTTTCTCAAAAGGATTGTCCTCCGGTTTTATTCCGGTAAATCCGTCCTCCTGCTCCTGTATCATTTCCTGTGTGAGAGCCGGTTCTTCCCTGTCTTTTTCGGTTGGTTCCTTTGAAGGCTTCCTGTCCGCTTTCAGATGGTCATTCGCCGGATTTTCCCGTACCCGGCGGTCAAACACCTCCCTCGGCATTTCCTCTGTGAAAAGCGGATACATCTGGTCACGCAGAACTACCATCTCATCAGAGATAAAGTCGATGGAATATTCCTTTGTGCCTATTGTGACAATCGTATCCACCTGCAGGTCATAAGCCTGTGAGGTTTCTGCCTGCTGTGGCATTTTCTCCCGGCTCTGTGCCGGAACAGGCTCCAGGGGAGCCTGCGTGTTTTCTCTTTCGGCTGGTATAGAAGTAAACAAACTGAATACTCCGTCCCGGTAATCCGTAAGGTCTTGGTACGCCTGCTGCATGGACGGGTATCGCTGATCATAATCTGCGGTTCCCGCAAGAACCTCTTCCATCATGGAAAGGATTTCTTTTACCTGTTTTGGATCATCAAGCTGCGGACGGATCTGGTCTATCGCACTATGATAATCTGAGCCATACGGATAAGGACGTAAAAACGTTTCCGGCTGATTATAAAAAAAGTCGTAAATGTTACCTGTCAAAGTAGTTTTTTCATACTCCGGAAT
>CASECT010000016.1 GCA_949286525.1 uncultured Eubacteriales bacterium
TCGGAGGTGCCCTGGGGTCCCCACATGTGGACCGAGAATTATCGGGACAAAAACCGGATCAACTGCTATGAGACCGGTACCGCGCCCTGTAAGACCGCCTGCCCGGCGCATATCGCGGTGCAGGGCTATCTGAAGATGGCGGCCCAGGGCAGATACGAGGATGCGCTGGCGCTGATCAAAAAAGACAATCCGCTGCCGGCAGTCTGCGGCCGGGTCTGCAACCGCCGCTGCGAGGACGCCTGCACCAGAGGAACCATCGATCAGGCTATCGCCATCGACGAGGTAAAGAAATTCATCGCCCAGCGGGATCTGGACGCGGACACCCGCTATATCCCGAAGAAGGTCATTCCGTCCCTGGATGAGAATTTCTTCGCCGATACCAAAATCGCCATCATCGGCGGAGGACCGGCGGGACTGTCCTGCGCGTACTATCTGGCGGAGAAGGGCTACCGTCCCACAATTTTCGAGAAGAATGAGAGGGCCGGCGGCATGCTGGTTTACGGCATTCCCTCCTACAAGCTGGAGAAGGATGTGGTGGCGGCGGAGATTGAAGTGATCGAGGCTATGGGCGTTACCATAAAGACCGGCGTGGAGGTCGGAAAGGACGTTACCCTGGAGGAGCTGCGGGCTCAGGGCTATCAGGCCTTTTATATTGCCATCGGCTGTCAGGGAGGAAGGAAGACCGGCGTGCCGGGAGAGGACGCTGACGGTGTGGTAACCGCCGTGGATTTCCTGTGCAGAGCTATAGAACTGTCCGATATGGAATTGTCCGATCAGAATGTGGCCGGAACAAAAGATTCGGAGGCGGAGGCTTTGACGATGCTCTCCGGCGACGTGGTGGTCATTGGAGGCGGAAATGTGGCCATCGACGCGGCGCGCACCGGCACCCGATGCGGGGCATCTTCCGTGTCCATGTACTGTCTGGAGAGCCGGGATACCATGCCCGCCTCGGAGGAGGAGATCGCCGAGGCTGAGGAGGAGGCGGTATCCATTCACTGCGGATGGGGGCCGAAGGAGATTCTGAGCCGGGATGGGAAAGTGACCGGCATTGTGCTGAAGAAATGCATCTCCGTGATCGACGGGCAGGGCCGTTTTGCCCCTGTCTACGACGAGGAGGACACCATCGAGGTTCCCTGCAGCCATGTGATTCTCTCTGTGGGGCAGAGTATCCTCTGGGGCGATCTGCTGGATGGTTCAAAGGTGGAACTGGGCAGAGGCGACGGCGCTGTTGCGGATCCGCTGACCTATCAGACTGCAGAACCGGATATCTTTGTGGGAGGCGACGTTTATACCGGTCCGAAATTTGCCATTGACGCCATTGCCGCCGGACGGGAGGGAGCCATCTCCATCCACCGGTTTGTGCAGCCCCACAGCAGCCTGACCATCGGCCGCAACCGCAGGGATTTCATCGAGTTGGACAAGGACAATATCCGGGTGGAGGAGTACGACAATTCCAGCCGACAGATTCCGGGAAAGAACGCAGCCATCGACGCGAAGAGATCTTTCCGGGATCCGAAGCTGACCTTTACCGAGGAGCAGGTCAGAAAGGAGACGGCCCGCTGCTTAAGCTGCGGAGCTTCGGTGGTGGATGAGAACCGCTGTATCGGCTGCGGCGTCTGCACCACGAAGTGCGAGTTCGACGCGATCCATCTTTACCGGGAACACCCGGAGTGCAGCACCATGCGAAAGGCCGAGGACAAACTGAAATACATTCTTCCCTACGGCATCAAGCAGGCCATCCGGATCAAGCTGAAAGGCGGGAAGAAGAGCGATGCATGAGCTGGGCGTGGTGTTTCGGGTAATGGATACCGTGAAGGATGTGGCGCAGGAAAATTCCCTGACGCAGATCCACTCGGTAACGCTGGAACTGGGAGAGGTCTCCACGGTCATCGAATCCTATCTGCAGAACTGCTGGAAATGGGCGGTCAAAAGGGAGGGCGGAATGCTGGAGGACACACTGCTTGTGGTGGAGACGATCCCGGCGGTAACCTACTGTGAGGACTGCCGCAGAACCTACGATACGGTGGCTCATGGGAAGATCTGCCCCCACTGCGGCAGCGGGCATACCTATCTGATCCAGGGAAACGAATTCAATATCAAAGAGATTGAGGGCTGCTGAGCAGCCCTCCTGCTATTTCAGGGAAAGTCGGTCGTACCAGATTAGACCAGGGAAACATTCAGAAAGGCCGGGCGCTGGATTCTTTTGGTGTAATGTGGTATACTGATTCGCAAAAGCAGGCGGTAAGATGGTATGGAAGATACAGGTATCAGAGAACAGGTCATTCAGGAAATATGTGCGTTGGCGCGAAAATATGATGTGGATCGGGTAATTTTATTCGGCTCCCGTGCCCGGGGAGATTTCAGAAGAACCAGTGATATCGATTTGGCGGTAGAGGGGGGAGATTTTGCTCGTTTTGCGCTGGATGTGGATGAGGAGACGTCCACACTGCTGAAATTTGATATTGTAGATCTTGGCAGGAATATTCAGGAGGAGTTGTTGGAATCCATCCGAAGGGAAGGGCGTATATTGTATGAAAAAATATGAAAATTTTTGCAGAGCACTGGAAAATATGCGGGAAATCTATGATTATAAAGAACCCTATGATAATGTAGTATTGACCGGTCTGGTGGGTTTATATGAGATCTGCTTTGAGCAGGCATGGAAAATGATGAAAGAGATTCTGGAGATGCACGGATACGAGGAGGGGGCAACGGGATCGCCAAAAATCATTTTAAAAACGGCTTATCAGGCGGGGATGGTCGATAATGAAGAGATGTGGTTACAGGCGCTTCAGGAAAGAAATAATGTGGCGCACTCCTATAATGAGAATATAGCGCTTGATATTGTAAAAAGGGCTAAGGAAGATTTCTTTGACATGTTCTGCGTATTGAGAGAAGAGGTAGAACGAAACTGGCTGTGAGGAGGTAAACGATGCTTCCGGGAGAGACAATAGGAGAGATTCTCTTAAATATATTGAAAATTTATCTGATTTTATCCTTTCTTCTGACCTGCTATTCTGTGATACAGATGTATGTGATCCGGCACAGGGCTACGGCGGTCAAATACGGGAAGGAGAGAATACAGAAACTGATCGAGCAGGGCAGATTCCGCCAGTTGCCGCTGTACACGATGGATGAGATCAGTCAGAAGAAATCGCTGGGGGAAGTCCGGCTTTCTATTTTCCCCAATGATACGGGGGAGCGGAGAAAGTATGTGAT
>CASECT010000017.1 GCA_949286525.1 uncultured Eubacteriales bacterium
AGGAAATAGAATGGACTCAAATTTCGAATACTATAAAGCCTTTTATTATGTAGCAAAATACGAGAACCTGACCAAAGCGGCCAGCGTCTTGAAAACCAGCCAGCCGGCGGTTACCCGCACGATTCACAATCTGGAAAACAATCTGGGGTGCCGCCTGTTTATCCGAAGCAAATCCGGCATGAAGCTGACCCCGGAAGGACGAACCTTCTATGAGTACGTGGCCGCCGGCTGCGCTCAGTTTTTCAAGGGGGAGGAGGCTCTTGGCAGCCTGATCGGTCTGGAAAACGGGACCATCTACATCAGCGCTACGGAGACTGCCCTTCACTGCTATCTCTTTCAGGCCATGGAGGACTTCAACGCCAGATATCCCGACGTCCGCTTCAAGGTGCTCAACAACAGCACCCGGGAATCTGTAAACGCCGTCAAAGAGGGAAAGGTAGATCTGGCCATCGTCTCCGCCAACTTCAAAATCTGGCCGCCTCTGAAGATGAAGGTTCTGCGCAAATACCGGGATATCTTAATCGGCGGCAGCCGCTTTGCCGCCCTGAAAGGAAAGCCGGTGTCTCTGGAGGCTCTGTCCGCCTGCCCCTGGATCAGCCTTCCCTCGGAGACTATTACAGGCAATTTCCTCAACGCTTACTTCTCCTCCCACGGCCTGACCTTTTCCCCGGAGATGGAGCTGGCCACCACTGACATGATCCTTCCGGCTGTGCGGCACAATCTGGGCATCGGGTTTCTCCCCCAGGAGTTTGCTGCCGAGGATCTGAAAAGCGGCGCCGTGTTTGAGATTGATGTGGAGGAGGCGCTGCCGGAGCGGAGTATTCTCCTGATTTACGACACAGACTATCCCCAGAGCATCGCCGCCAGGGAGTTTCAAAAATTTTTGAACGAACGGTCGGAGGAAGCCTGATAAGGCGCTGTGAGATGCCTTGGCTTCTGCCGGGGCGTCTTGGACTTTTCTTCTGAGGGTCTTTGCTCTTCTCCTGGGTATCTTCGTTCCTCCCGCCTGATCTTCCGCCCCTGGCAGACTTTTCCCTCCTACAGGCCGACTTTCTCGGCTACTTTCGATACAGACTTAGATCTCAGGCCCCCGCTCCCTTCATTCGGACCAAAAACAAGACAAAAAATGCCCCTTCCAGCAGACAGAGCACTCACGGACTCCTGTCTGTCGGAAAGAGGCATCTTTTCCTATCATAACTATTCACATAGCCATCATATAAGTATAAATCAACCGGCTCTCTGGCGCAGAGCGATTCAATCAAATCATCTCGTTCAGAACAACCTGTTCAAATCTGGTCATAATCCGATCAGTGCCACTCCCAGTTGCGGATCTCCTCCAGATCCTGGCCGTACTCGGCAATGTACTGCTTATGCTCTACCAGCTTGTCGTTCATCTTCTGGATCAGGAAGGATCCCTTGTTTCCAAGCTGCGGCAGATGCATGATGGCATCCTTTACCAGGTGGAAGCGGTCAATCTCATTCTGCACGCGCATATCAAAGGGTGTGGTAATGGTTCCCTCCTCCTGATATCCGTGAACGGATACGTTGCGGTTGTGACGCTCGTACATCAGCTCGTGGATCAGCGTAGGATAGCCGTGGAACGCGAAGATAACCGGCTTGTCCGCGGTAAAGATCGCGCCGTACTCTCTGTCGCTGAGTCCGTGAGGATGCTTGTGATCCGGCTCCAGCTTGAACAGATCCACCACATTTACCACGCGGATCTTCAGATCCGGCATCTCATCCCGCAGAATCGTAACGGCAGCCATGGTCTCCAGTGTCGGCGTATCGCCGCAGCAGGCCATAACGATATCCGGCTCCTCGCCTCCATCGTTACTTGCCCACTCCCAAATACCAATTCCCTGGGTGCAGTGCTTCACAGCCTGCTCCATGGACAGCCACTGGCAGCTGGGATGCTTGGAAGCCACAATCGCATTCACATAGTTCTTGCTCTTGATGCAGTGGTCAAAGCAGGACAACAGGCAGTTGGTGTCGGGCGGCAGATACATGCGTACCACGTCTGCCTTCTTATTTGCGATGTGATCCAGGAATCCGGGATCCTGATGGGTAAATCCGTTGTGATCCTGCTGCCATACGTTAGAAGTCAGGATGAAGTTCAGGGACGCGATGGGCTGTCTCCAGGAAAGCTGATTGCAGACCTTCAGCCATTTCGCGTGCTGTGCCGCCATGGAATCCACGATACGGATAAACGCCTCGTAGCTCGCGAAGAAACCGTGACGTCCGGTCAGAAGATATCCTTCCAGCCATCCCTCGCACATATGCTCGGAGAGCATGGAGTCCATGATACGTCCGTTTCTGGCCAGGCAGTCATCGCTGTCCAGAAGCTCAGCGTTCCAATCGCGGTTCTGCGCCTCGAATACCCTGTAGAGACGATTGGACATACTCTCGTCCGGTCCGAAAATACGGAAGTTCCTGTTCTCCTCGTTGAGCTTGAAAATGTCGCGGATATATCCGCCCAGCTCGATCATATCCTGTGCCTTGGTCTTGCCCGGCTGTACCTCGATGCCGTACTCGCGGAAATCCGGAAGGCGCAGGTCCTTTAAGAGCATTCCACCGTTGGCATGGGGGTTCGCTCCCATACGGGCCTCTCCCTTGGGCGCCAGCTCAGCCAGCTCGGGGATCAGACGGCCATTTTCATCGAACAGCTCCTGGGCGTGATAGCTCTTAAGCCACTCCTTCAGAAGATCCAGATGCTCCGGAGACTCCATGGTCAACGGTACCTGATGGGCACGGAAAGATCCCTCGATCTGCTGTCCGTCCACCACCTTGGGGCCAGTCCATCCCTTCGGCGTGCGCAGAATGATCATGGGCCACATCGGCCGCTCGGGATCATTGTTCTCGCGGGCATGTTTCTGGATCGCCTTGATCTCCTCGATGACGGTATCCATGGTCTCAGCCATCTTCCTGTGCATGGTCATGGGATCGTCGCCCTCTACGAAGTAGGGTTTCCATCCGCAGCCCTTGAAGAAGTTCTCGATCTCCTCATGGGAAATACGGGAGAAGATCGTCGGGTTGCTGATCTTGTAACCGTTCAGGTGCAGAATCGGAAGAACCGCGCCGTCCGTGATGGGGTTCAGGAACTTGTTGGACTGCCAGGAAGTAGCCAGCGGGCCGGTCTCCGCCTCGCCGTCGCCGACAACTACCGTTGCGATCAGATCCGGGTTGTCAAAGACAGCACCGAAACCGTGCGCGATGGAGTAACCCAGCTCGCCGCCCTCGTTGATAGATCCCGGTGTCTCCGGCGCGCAGTGGCTGGGCACACCGCAGGGGAAGGAGAACTGCTTGAACAGCTTCTTCATACCTTCCTCATCCTGGCTGATGTTCGGGTAAACCTCGCTGTAGGTTCCCTCCAGATAGGTGTTGGCGATCAGGAAGTTTCCGCCGTGTCCCGGGCCGGACAGAAGGATCATATCCAGATCGTAGCGCTTGATGGCGCGGTTGCAGTGCACATATACAAAGTTCTGCCCCGGAACGGTTCCCCAGTGACCAACAATCTTTTTCTTGATGTGGTCCATGGTCAGCGGCTCCTTCAGCAGGGGATTGTCCAGAAGATAGAGCTGGCCCGCGGACAGGTAATTGGCTGCCCGCCAGTAAGCGTTCATCTTTTCCAGCATCTCCTGGGATAAGGGCTGTTTCTCGAGACATACGTTCTTGTCTTCCATGTTGATACCTCTTTCTCCTTTGATTTTGCTTTGTTAATTTTTTAACTAAATTGCGTAACTTTATCATAGCATGGGGAAAAGAAGGCGTAAAATCATTTTTTTCTATCATAATCATCAGTTTTTGATATGGATTGCCGGCTTTGTTCACAAAATATTCATTGCCACTTTTCTCCGCGGCTTTTATAATAAAGACTATCACGATCATCAAAAGGAGGAAAAAAATATGGCCTATATTCAGGTAAGCTTGATGTCACTGTCCCTGATGCGCACCGTGCCCGTTACCGTCATTCTGCCTACGGACAAGATGCCCTTCCCGGGAGCGCCCGCCAGGGAGCCGGGGAAACCTTATAAGACCCTCTATCTGCTCCACGGAATCTTCGGGAGTTCTGTAGACTGGGTAACGGGAACCCGGATCCAGCGCTACGCCGAGGAGAACGATCTGGCGGTGGTCATGCCCTCCGGCGACAACATGTTCTACGTGGATCAGCCGGTTACCGGCAACAACTACGGACAGTTCATCGGCCAGGAACTGGTGGAAGCCACCCGGAAAATGTTCCCCCTCTCCACCAAACGGGAGGATACCTTTATCGGCGGACTGTCCATGGGCGGATACGGCGCTCTGAGAAATGGCCTCAAGTATTCCGAGACCTTCGGTTCCATCGTGGCCCTCTCCAGCGCGCTGAATGTGGAGACCGCACTGAACCTGACCAATGACGCGCCGATTTTCATGATGCGCAGAGATTACATGGAGGCCTGCTTCGGCGATCTGGAGGCGGCGCAGAACAGCGACGTCAATCCGAAATGGCTGATCAAGCAGTGCAAGGAGCAGAAGAAACCCATTCCGAATATCTACATGGCCATCGGCGACGAGGACAGCCTTCTGGGCGTCAACGAGGACTTTGTGGCGTTCCTGCGGCAGGAACATGTACCGGTTACCTTCGAGGTGCGCCCCGGCAATCACGAGTGGGATTTCTGGGATACCTACATCAAAAAAGCGATCTACGAATGGCTTCCCACCGAGAAGAACGGCATGGGCATCAACAGTGGAAATGTGGGAATCTGACAAGCCAAAAGAAAGAAGGAATTTCCGCAGATTATAGTTGTTCTCCTCCCCCAACTCGTATATAATGGAATCAGAGATCTTTTGGATGTGGTTTTTACATAATGCAACGCGAAAGAGAGGAGAAGACAGACTATGGTAAATTTAATCACAGGCCCCAAAGGGAGCGGAAAAACACAGAAAATCGTGGAACTCGCCAATGAGAAGGTACAATCTTCCGACGGAAATGTGGTGCTGATCAAACGCAGCCACCGCCATACCTACAGTGTGGATTTCAATGTGCGCGCCATCTGCATGGACGACTACGCGGCCATTGCCACACTGGATGAATTTGTGGGATTTCTGGGATACCTACATCAAAAAAGCGATCTACGAATGGCTTCCCACCGAGAAGAACGGTATGGGCATCAACAGTGGAAAGGTGGGAATCTGACAAGCCAAAAGACAGACGGAATTTCCGCAGATTAT
>CASECT010000018.1 GCA_949286525.1 uncultured Eubacteriales bacterium
AAGGTGGAGATCTGCGCGTTCAATGGAGACGAATGGATTCGCATTGCCGGTTCTCTGGTGGAGGATGACCGGGTGGAGGCGAGAGCGTCCATGCTGGACGCCTATCCGTCTCTCAAAAACATGTACGCTGCCGATGACGGACATACGCAGGTGTTTTACTTTAAGGACGCGACAGCGACGATCAGTTCCTTTGCCCACGAGCCGGAAACCTTTACTTTTTGAGGTACCGTTATGATTTACCTGACCCATTTTTCCTTCCCGAGCCTGGAGGAGGAGTACACATTTCATTTCCATCTGAAGAGAACCTGCTACGATACGCTCTACCCCTTTGGGATATTGTCAAAGCGGCATCTGGAATGCCTGGATTTTGAGCCGGTAACGATTCTGTACGGGGGAAACGGGTCGGGGAAGACCACGGCCCTGAACGTGATGGCGGAGAAGCTGGGGCTGCCCAGAGACACGCCATACAACCGATCGAATTTTTTCGAGGATTATACGGATCGCTGCGGCTTTCAGCTGGCAGGCCCCGCGGCAAGTCTTCCGGCGGTCAGCCGGGTTATTACCAGCGATGACGTCTTTGACTTCATGCTGAATATCCGAACGCTGAATCAGGGGATTGACCGGAAACGGGAGGAACTTTTTGACGAGTACCTGGAGGCGAAGTACAGTCATTTTCAGATGCGCTCTCTGGCGGACTACGAGGAATTGAAGAAGGTCAATCTCTCCCGCAGCAAAACCCAGTCAAAATTTGTCCGGGAGATGCTGATGGACAATGTGCGGGAGCACTCCAACGGGGAGAGCGCTTTTCTGTATTTTCAGGAAAAGATGCAGGAGGCGGGGCTCTATCTTCTGGACGAGCCGGAGAACAGCCTGTCCCCGGAGCGGCAGCAGGAGCTGGCGCAGTTTCTGGAAAATTCCGCCCGGTTCTTTGACTGTCAGCTGATCATCGCCACCCACTCGCCCTTTCTTCTGGCGATCCATGGGGCGAAGATCTACGATCTGGACGAGGATCCGGTAGACGTAAAAAAGTGGACGCAGCTTTCCAATGTCCGGGCATATTATGATTTCTTTCAGGCCCACAGCCGGGAGTTTACCTAGACTCCCGGCTTCATCTTTTTCATTTCCCGCATAATCAGCAGAACAGACACTACGAAGGCGATGCCGTCGGCCACGGGACCGGCGTAGAGGACGCCGTCGATGCCCATAAACAGCGGCAGGATCAGCACCAGCGGAATCAGGAAAAATACCTGGCGGGTCATGGACAAAAGCAGGCCCTTGACGGGTTTGCCGATGGCCGCGAAAAAGTTGGAGGACAGCAGCTGTACGCCGTTGACGATGACCATGAACAGGAAGGTCCGCATAAAGTGGATGGCAAAGGTAAAGTAGGCCGCATCGCCGTTTCCGAACAGGGAGATGATCTGGCGCGGAAATCCCTGGAACAGGATAAATCCGATGCCGGAGACGATGAAATTGTACAGGATGGCCAGCTTGTAGGTCTTTTTTACACGGTCATACTGCCCGGCTCCGTAGTTGAAGCCGATGATGGGTTGGGATCCCTGGGAAATTCCGATGATGATAGACAGCAGGATCGCGTTGGTTTTCATGACGATACCGCAGGCGGCCAGGGGAATGTCGGTGCCGTAGGCGGACTGGGCGCCGTAGTAGGTCAGGGAGTTGTTCATGACGATCTGTACCAGCGTGATGGCCACCTGGTTGAGGCTGTTGCTCATGCCAAGGCTGGCAGTCTGCACGCATTCCCGGGGACTCAGGCGCAGGCAGGCACGCTGCAGCCGGATGCTCTTGAACCGGCGGACATAGGCGATGGCCGCCAGGAAGGAAAAAAACTGTCCGATGATGGTGGCCCATGCGGCCCCCGCTACGCCCATGTCAAAGGTAAAGATGAACAGCGGGTCCAGGATGGTGTTGATGACGGCGCCGATTAGCGTACAGGTCATGGAGTATTTGGGGCTGCCGTCCGCCAGAATCAGTTTGCTCATGCCGGTAGTAATGATCTGGAAGGGCATGCCCAGGGCAATGATCCTGGAGTAGGTGGCGGCGTAGGGCATGACTGCGGCCGTCGCGCCGAAGGCCGTCAGAAGGGGTGTGAGAAACAGCTCCACCAGAACGGCGTAGACCACGCCGAAGACCACCATCATGCAGATGCCGTTTCCGGCGACCTTTGCCGCGTCCTCCTGCCGTCCCGATCCCAGATAGAGGGAAAAGCGGGAGGCGCTTCCGATGCCGATGAGCAGGGAGATGGCCAGACAGATGGTGGTCAGGGGATAGGAGACGTTGGTGGCGGCGTTGCCCAGATAACCGACGCCCTGTCCGATGAAAACCTGGTCTACGATATTATAGAGAGATCCCACCAGCATGGCGATGATGCTGGGGATCGCGAAACTTTTTAACAGGGAAGGGATGCTCTGATATCCCAGAGGATTTTGCTGCTGCATGATATTTGCGCCTTTCTGTTTTGTCTGTGTATTCTTTTTTGCGTTGCCGGCTGCAGTGCCCTTGACCGTGTCGTTCACTGTGTCGGCGGGGAAAACACGTTTCCCATAACGGCCAGTCTAAAAAAATAGCACATTTTCCCTGCATGCGCAAGTGGCATAGCCGGCAGTATTTGGTAAAATAGTGCGCAAGACCGGCGGACGGTTCTCCGTCAGCGGGCATCTCTGCCGCGGCTGCGGTACTCGGAGGGCGTGACGCCGTGCTTTTTCTTGAAGGCCCGGACAAAGTTTTCCGGGGTGTCATATCCCACCTGAGCGGCGATGGAGCGGATGCTTTTGGGGGTGGTGGTAAGCATCAGGCAGGCCACGTAGTCCCGGGCGCCGGAGAGCAGGGCGGAGAAGGAGAGGCCGGTGTGCTGCCGGACATAACGGGAAGCGTAGGAGGGAGCGATGTGACAGCTGGAGGCGATGTCGGAGAGCGTCAGCCGGAAATCGCTGTTTATGATATCCGTGAAAATCCGGTAGCCCTCCTCCGAGATCGGGGCCGGGATCTCCCGCTGGCAGTGTTCGCCGTGCTCCCGCACGAGGTGCGTCATCAGGATGCAGAACAGATGAATGAGCATATCGGTCCGGTAGAGCCGCTGCGCTGCCAGTTCCGTTTCCATGGCGTCGATGATTTCGCGGGGGACCGGATCGTCTTTGGCGGAGATGACCAGATAGTCCTCGTAGTGATAGACGTAACTGTTCCGGAACAGAAAGCGGGAAATGTCGTTTTGCTCAAAGAGCAGCGGCCCGATGTGCTCGTCCGCCCGCTCGGACAGAAAGCCCAGAAGACGGGAATCGGTCCGGGAATCGCTTGCGCTGTCCTCTGTTTTCAGCGCGAGGGCGCCGGAAAAGAGCAGAATGTCGCCGGGGGCGAGACAGAGACGGCTCTCGTGGATACAGACGTCCCCGCCGCCGGTTCCGGCAAGGTACAGATAAAGATAGTCGGGCTGGGTGGGCCCATGCAGTTTTCTGGAAAGTATAAAGGTCGGTTTTTGTTTTTTCTCCGTTTTCATGATTCCATTTTAACACAGAATGACATTTAGTGACAGTGAAGATATCAGAAAACGATATTTTGCCCGGGCGGGAACATACTATAATAAAATACGGAAAATAGAATATCATGAGGAGGTTTTTATGGATCAGGAACAGATGATGAAAATGATGATCGAGGGCAACTACGGCCCTCTTCCGGGAGCGGACTCCGCGGCGGTATGCCGACAGGGAGCGGACGAGGGGATCGTCCTTCTGAAAAATGACGGGGTGCTCCCGATAGCGGAGGAGAAAATCGCTCTCTTCGGCGCCGGCGCGGTGGACACCATCGTCTGCGGGACGGGAAGCGGATCGGTGTTCCCGCCCTACGTGATCAACGTGGAGCAGGGGCTGACAGAGGGGGGATATACGATTACCTCCAGAAAGTGGCTGGACAAATTCGCGGCCGCCAGCAAGAAGGCCAACGACGAGGCGGACATCAATGTGATCGACCGTTACTGGAGTGGCATTACCATTCTGATCGATGAGCCGGAGGTTACCGACGAGGAGATTGAGGAGGCGAGAGAGGCGTCCGTCGCGATTTATGTGATCCGACGGAATACCGGCGAAGGCTTTGACCGGAAGAATGAAAAGGGCGATTTCCTGCTGTCCGACATGGAGCGGGCAAATCTCGAAAAGATCGCCGCGGCCTTCGATCAGACAATCGTGGTGTTCAACACCACAGTGATGGATCCCCGTTTTACGGAGGAGATCGATGGTATCGACGGCGTGATTTACATGGGACTTCTCGGCATGGAAGCAGGCCGGGCGCTCTGTGACATCATTTCCGGAAAGGTGTGTCCCTCCGGCCGCCTGACGGATACCTGGGCGAAAAAGTATGAGGATTACCCCGCTTCCGCCACCTTTTCCGCCAACGACGGAGACACTCAGCAGGAAAACTATAACGAGGACATCTATGTGGGTTACCGCTATTTTGACAGCTTTGGCATCGAGCCCTTCTATCCCTTCGGCTACGGGCTCAGCTATACGGAGTTTGAGCTGGAGACGGTGGAAATCACTGCCGGAACCGAGGAGATCCGGGTCCATGTCAGGGTAACCAACACGGGCGGGGTGGCCGGCAAGGAGGTTGTGCAGGTTTACATTTCCGCGCCCCAGGGCGGAAAGCTGCCCCAGCCCTATCAGGAGCTGCGGGGATTTGCCAAGACAGGGGAGCTGGAGCCGGGAGATTCCGAGAATGTGGAGATTGTGATCCCCACAGAGAGTCTGGCATCCTTTGACGAGGAGCGGGCAGCCTATGTGATGGAGGCCGGAGATTATCTGGTGCGTGTGGGCAAAAACAGCCGCGACACGGAGGTGGAAGCGGTATTGCGCCTGTCCGGGGAAGTGGTGACGCAGCAGGTAAGCAATCTGGTGGCCTGCGACCGCGAGCTGGATATCATAGAGGCCCCGGCCATTACCTATGAGTACGATTCCCTCAGGACGCCGGTTATTCTTCTGGCGGCGGATTCCTTCCACACGGAGGATCTGCGGCCAAAGACGGCGGACAAGACCGTAACCTATGTGTCGGAGGGAAGCAATTACACTTCCTATATCACAGAGAACCCCTACAAGCTGCCCTATCCCTGCCCGGAGGAGATCGTAAAAGTCCGCGCAGTGCCCGACGCGACGCTTCTGGACGTGAAGGAGGGGAAGGTAACGCTGGAGGAGTTTATCGCATCCCTGGATACAGGTGTGTTGCTTCGTCTGGTGACGGGTATCGCCAACGAGACACCCCATCCGGTGGAGAACCGCATGAAGAAAAAGGTTTCCTTTACCAAGGCGCCCACATCCTCCGGACAGACTACCGGGCAGTATGTGGAGACCCTGGGCATCCCCAACTCCTACATGACCGACGGCCCTGCGGGACTGCACATTATCGGCTTCCCGACAGCGGGATGGCCTGTGGGTATTCCGCTGGCTCAGACCTGGAATCTGGACATCCTGGAAAAAGTGGGAGACGGCTTCGGCATTGAGATGACCGCTTATCATCAGACCGTGGTTCTGGGGCCGGGGATGAACATCCACCGGGATCCCCTCTGCGGCAGATGCTTCGAGTACTATTCGGAGGATCCCCTGGTTTCCGGAAAATGTGCCGCGGCTTTCACGAAGGGCGTACAGAGCCACAGGGGCTGCAAGGTTTCCATCAAGCATTTCGCCTGCAACGACCAGGAGCTTGACCGGGCTACATCCAACTCTTCCGTATCCCAGCGGGCGCTGCGGGAGATTTATTTGAAGGGATTTGAGATTGCGGTGCGGGAGTCGCAGCCGGGAACGATCATGACTTCCTACAACTGTATCAACGGCCGTCACTCCTCCGAAAACAAGGAGCTGCTGGAGCACATTGTCCGGGGCGAGTGGGGATTTGAGGGCCTGTTCATGACTGACTGGGGTTCCCAATCCTACAAGCCCAGCGATATGCACGCCGGCAACGATCTGATTATGGGCGGTCTGCAGGTGGAGTACTTCGAGAGCGCGCTCTACGGCACAGATCCGGTGTTTACCGAGGATGGCTCGGTGGATGAGATTGTAAATATGGCCTATGGCGGAATGATGCGCCAGGCTGTGGAAAACTGGGGAGCTTTTCTGCCCCAGGCCGGCGGTAAGGACAGCTACACCGTGACGGTGGCCGCGGGAACGGAGCTCGGCGAGCGGGCGAAAACGCGCGTGGAAGAGGGAAGCGCCACCGTGACAGAGAACGCCGACGGAACAAAGACTGTGACCTACCACGGTATCAAGCGCGGACGCCATCTGCCTCTGGGCGATGTGCAGCGCTGCGCCATGGATGTGCTGAAATATCTCATGAGCTCCCTGGCGTGGGACGACATGATGGCCTCCATGGAAGAGCAGGAAAAAGCCTGAGACGGCTGGTCTGAAACAACAAGCCTGAAACGTCGAGCCCGAAACGTCAAGTCGAAACGACAAAGGAGAGACGGAAAAGGCATAGGCCGAAAATGACGGAGACATATCCCGGCCCGCGGAGAGATTTGCGAATCTTTTCGCGGGCCGGGGTGTTTTTTGGGGAAATCATGGTTTGGGAAAATCATCAGTGGATGTTTAGGACCGGCGCTAATCAGACCGGAAAAAACCGTGACGCTCCTGCGGAAAAATGGTAAAATAAAACATATACGGAGTACAAAATGGAAAGAGTATCTCCGAGGAGGCGCCGGAGAGGCCGCCGAAAGACAGAAGGAGGAGAAATATTATGGCATGGTATGACAGCGCGGTGTTTTATCATATTTATCCGTTGGGATTATGCGGATGCGCGAGAGAAAATAAAGGGGAACCGGAGGAGCATTTTGACCAGCTGACTGCCTGGGCCAATCACGCCAGAGATCTGGAGTGTACCGCTATTTACATCGGCCCGCTGTTTGAGTCGGAGGGGCACGGCTACGAGACCAGGGATTATCGGATGGTGGACCGGCGGCTGGGAACCAACGAGGATTTTAAGAAATGGGTGGCTCACTGCCACGAGATCGGCCTCAAGGTTATTGTGGACGGCGTTTTCAATCATACAGGGCGCAGTTTTTTTGCCTTTCAGGATCTGAGAGAAAACCGTGAGAATTCCCGCTACAGGGACTGGTACTGCAACGTGAATTTCTGGGGGAATAATGAGTACAACGACGGTATGTCCTATGATAACTGGGGCGGTTACAATCTGCTGGCAAAACTGAACCTGCGCAATCCGGAGGTCAGGAATTATCATTTTGAAACGGTGCGTTTCTGGGTACAGGAATTTGATATTGACGGGATCCGGCTGGACGCGGCTGACGTGCTGGACTTTGATTTCATGAGGGAACTGCGCCGTCTGACGGATTCGCTGAAGCCGGAGTTCTGGCTGATGGGGGAGGTCATCCACGGGGATTACAGCCGGTGGGCCAACAACGACATGCTCCACTCGGTAACCAACTATGAGCTTCACAAGGGGCTCTACTCCGGGCACAACGACCACAATTATTTTGAGATTGCCCACTCCATCAAGCGCCTCAACGACATCTGCCGGGGCATTCGCCTTTATACCTTTGTGGACAATCACGATGTGGAGCGGATTGCCACCAAGCTGAACAATAAGGAGCATCTCTTTGACGTGACGCTGCTTTTGTACACAGTTCCGGGGATCCCATCTATCTATTACGGCTCTGAGTTTTGTGTGGAGGGAAAGAAGGAGCAGGGATCCGACTGGAGTCTGCGTCCCTGTCTGAACCTGGCCGATTTCGGGGATGCCTTGGAGACCAACGAGGTTACAAAGCTCTGCCGGAAGCTGGGGCATTTAAAAAAAGAGTATCGGGAATTGACAGATGGACGGTACCAGGAGCTGCTTCTGACCAACCGGCAGTTTGCCTTCGGGCGGCTTTTGGACAACAGCGGTTTGATCGTGGCCTTGAACAACGACGATGCCCCGGCCCATCTGGAAATCCCGGTGCCTTTCGCGGCATCTGTGGCGGTGGATCTTCTGGCGGAGGATTTGCCCGGGGAACAGGAAAAGGAGCCCGAGGACCGCACGCCGGAGACTCTGGCAAAGATCGATCGGGCCATCGCTCTGACGGCGGAGATCGACGACGGTTTTCGGAAAATGTACGGTCATGTGAACGCGAAGAAGGACCTGGAGGAGTTCTGCCTGATTCCGGATCTGCCCGGCCGCATTCGGGACCTGGCGGACCTGCACGATGAAATTTATCGGACGGCGGGGGCAAAGGGTAGCTGTGATCATGGCAATCTGGCCGGCTGCCCTCAGGTATCCATGGCGGATGGCCGGCTGTCGGTGGATCTCCCCGCAAACAGGGGGACGGTTATTTTTGTGAAAAATTGACAGAACGGGTCATGGCGGGTACAATAATAGGACAAGGCGACAAAGGGGGGTGTGTATTATGAAAGAAAAATGGAAGAACCTGAGAATTGACGTGACCTTTACCGCTGTGCTGGCGGTGCTGCTGGGGGTGCTCTTTGTGGCGTGGCCCGGGCAGATTACCATTTTCTTTTCCAGAATTCTGGCGGCGGCGGTCATGGTTGCCGGAGCCGTGCTTTTTCTCGGGCGGGTTACAGACCGGCCCGTCAATCTCTGGAGTGTGATCGGATCGGGGATTCTGTTTCTGGTGGGCCTCTGGCTGTTTGTCAGCCCCACGATTATTGCATCGATTATTCCTATTGTCATCGGTGTGTTTCTGCTGGTACATGGGATTCAGGACGTGGTAATGGCGGCGGAACTGCGGCAGTATGAGGCGCCCCGCTGGAAGGTGGCGGCTGTGTTGGGGGCGATCAGCATACTCTTCGGCGTGGTCTGTATCTGCAATGCATTTGGCATCGCGAAGCTGACCATGGTGCTGATCGGAATGATGCTGATTTACGACGGAGTGACCGATATGCTGATTGTTTTCCGGGTGCGTCGGGCCAGGAAGGATGTGGTGGATGCCGACATCCTTCATGAGGAAGATCTGAGTGATTGACCCCGCGGGAATAATGACTGCGCAAGGAGGAAACAGAAGGCGTCATGGCGAGACAGATGGAATTCAAGATGGAGCGGACAGGGCTGTTGGAAGTGGGGCAGACCCTGCCGGTGGCGGAGTATAAACTGCCCAACTCTTATTTTTATACACTGGGCCATGCCTATGCCATGTCGGGCAATTACAAGTCCACGGAGAGGCTGAAATCCCGGGAGGGCAAGGTGGTGGACGTTCGGGAAACCCCCAAGGGATATTTTGTGACAGTGGAGTTTGACGAGTAGAAGACAGGTGCATGTATGACAAATCAGGGAAAGGGCGCCATTGATCTGGTGCTGGCGGAAAGCCTGAAGGAATTGGCGGCAACGAGACCCATCGACAAGATTACTATAAAGGAGATAACGGACAGGGCGGGTGTGATCCGCCCAACCTTTTACAACCACTTTCAGGACAAGTACGAGCTGCTGGAATGGATTGTGGAAAACGAACTGGTCGGCCCGGCCCGGCCTCTTCTGGATAATGGGATGCTGCGGGAGGGAATTGCCCTCATGCTGACTACTATGGAGCGGGAGCGGGATTTTTATGTGCGGGCCGCGAAGCTGGAGGGGCAGAACTCTTTTCCGGAGATTCTCAAAAAAAATGTGACCCAGCTGGTTGTGGACTATCTGGATGAGGAAAGGCTGAAGAGTGCCGCTCCCCTTTCCTGGCTCACGCCGGAACGTATTGCCGAGTATTACGCCCAGTCGCTGTGCT
The DNA here is from genome assembly GCA_949286525.1 of uncultured Eubacteriales bacterium. Lineage (GTDB taxonomy): Bacteria > Bacillota > Clostridia > Lachnospirales > Lachnospiraceae > Pullilachnospira_A. Next base: position 9,713 of record CASECT010000018.1, read on the forward strand.
ATGTGGCGGTGTCCTGGGCGCGGGGCGGGATGACCGCATCAGCGGCGGATCTTACGGAAATTTACCTGATGCTGCTGGAGAAACCGTTGTCGGGGCTGCTGCGGGAGATTCCTTAAAAATTTGTCCTTGAGGCCTGCCGGCGGAAGCTTGCAGGGCCCTTATACATTTTTGGAAAAGTGTATACAAAAATCATACAGGGAGTATCTTTTGCATATGTAAAAGAATCGGATTTTCTCCTATACTGAATTATGGCTATTGTATACAGTTTGGGAGGCTGCCATGAATTTGTTGGAAAATATACTGATTGTCGCGGGCATCAGTCTGGATATATTTGCCGCTATGGAGATTGAGGGGGCGATGCTCGCGGTGGTCAAGCGCAAGACATTGATCATCGCGTGCGCTCTGGTTGCGCTGCTGCAGATGATTTTTTACTGCGCAGGATATTTCGTCTGCTATCAACTGGTAAAAAGCGGGATTTTGGAGAAAGCGCAGGAAGTCGGATATATTATCTCGATCATTGTCTTTACTGCCATCGGCATCAAGCTGCTGGTCAAAGGCCTGAAAAAGGAACTGATCCACGAGCGGCGGCAGGATGATCTGAATGTGCGCAAGTACGTCGGGATTATTACCGTGACCAGTTTCTATACTCTGGCGGCTGGATGCGCCTGCGGCCTGGTGGGCGTTACCGTGTGGGTCATGCTTCTGGTTATTCTGATCTGCTCGGTTCTGGTTACCGTGGGAGGCGTGTACGCCGGCTACCATTTTGGCTTCGGCAATAAGTCGTACCTGTATTACGGCGGAGCTGTTCTTCTGTGGATCGCGGGCGTGGAGATCCTGCTGCGGGCAGTTCTGCACTGGTTCTGATCATGAAGATACTTTTGACGGCGGTAAACGCCAAATACATTCATTCCAATCTGGCGGTATATTCCCTGCGGGCCTGCGCGAACAAGCGGGGCTTTTCTGTGAACGTGCGGGAATTTACCATCAATCAGCCGGCTGGCCATGTGCTGGAGGAAATTTACCTGGAACAGCCGCAAATTCTGTGTTTTTCCTGCTACATCTGGAATATTACTTATATTGAGGGGCTGATCCGGGATATTGCCAGGCTGCTGCCCGGCGTTCCCATCTGGCTGGGAGGCCCGGAGGTTTCCTTTGAGACGGAGGATTTCCTGTTGTCCCACCCGGAAGTAACCGGCGTGATGGTCGGGGAGGGGGAAGATACCTTCTGCGAGCTGATGGAATTCTATGAGCATCCGGAAGGAAAGGGTCTGGAGGATATTAAGGGCCTGGTCTTTCGCCGGGAGGAGCCGGCGAGGGAAGAGCTGTTGGCGGAAGCGGCTGCGGGAGGAGTGTTGATCCGCACCGGGGAGCGGGAAGCTGTGGCCATGGATGACATTCCCTTTCCCTACGAGGATCTGGAGGTGTTTGCCAACCGCATGATCTACTATGAGAGCAGCAGGGGATGCCCCTTCTCCTGCAGTTACTGTCTCTCATCAGTGGATAAGTGCCTGCGGTTTCGGAGCCTGGACCTGGTAAAAAGGGAGCTGCAGTTTTTTATCGACCACAGGGTGCCCCAGGTCAAATTTGTGGACCGGACCTTCAACTGCAATCACAGACATGCCATGGAGATCTGGCGGTTTATCGGAGAGCGGGACCGGGGTGTAACCAATTTTCATTTTGAGATCTCGGCGGATCTTCTGACGGAGGAGGAACTGAATTTTCTGGGAACGCTTCGGCCGGGGCTGGTGCAGCTGGAAATCGGCGTCCAATCCGTCAACGGGAGGACGATTGCGGAAATCCATCGCAGCATGGATCTGACCCGTCTGAAGGCGGCCTGCGCGAAGATCCGTGGAGGAGGCAACATCCATCAGCATCTGGACCTGATTGCCGGCTTGCCGGAGGAGGATTTCGAGAGCTTCCGCCGGTCTTTCAATGAGATTTATGAGCTGCGGCCTGACCAGCTTCAACTGGGATTTCTGAAGGTGCTGAAGGGCTCATATATTTATGAGAACAGAAAGATCTACGACCTGTTGTCGGGAAGTCTTCCGCCTTATGAAGTCCTGTCCACCCGGTGGCTTTCCTACCGGGAAATCATCCGGCTGAAGCAGGTGGAGGAGATGGTGGAGGTGTACTACAACAGCGGACAGTTCCCGGTTTCCATGGAGCTTCTGGCGGCGGCAGCGGGGGACGCTTTTCTTTTGTATGACACTCTCGGAAACTTTTACCGGGAGCGGGGATACTTTGAGATGAGCCACAGCCGGACACGGCGATGTGAGATTTTGCTGGAGTTTTCTGCAAGCCGGCAGTTTGCCGGCATCTGCCGACGGATCCCGGAGGAGGAACTTCTGCGGCAGGCGCTGACTTTTGATATTTACAGTCGGGAGAACGCCAAGGCGCGGCCATCCTTTGCCGGGAAAACGCCTCCCCCGAAAGAACTGCGCAGGAAGTGGGAGGAGAAGGGGAAAAACCGCCATCTGGAGTGGTTTACCCGGGCGTTTTTGGCGGAGATATTTCCGGAGGGGACTGGCGGAAAGGATGGCTTCCGTGGCAGGCAGGATCTGCCGGGCGCCTGGGCGCTCTTTGACTATGACCGTCGGGATCCGCTGAGCCGCCGGGCGCGCGTCGTGCTGCTGGAAGAGGAGTCCGGTCCTGTGCCGGACGGATGGCAGGAGCGGAACCGGGGAGAAAACGCAATTTCAAGAAATGAGGTATAAGAACATGTCATATTACAAACAATCCAGAAAAAAGAGAATTGCAGCGGCGGTTATTGTCGTTGTACTGGTGGGCTGTATGCTGGCGACCACGCTGATCGCGTATTTTATCTAATCGCACAAATTCCCGGGAAGAACCCCGGGGATATTCGTGGATATGCACCTTGAAAATGCCTATGTTTATGATAAAATATTTTAGATAAGGTAGTGAGCAGACAGAGAGCGTTTGAGAGGAAGATGACGATGAGTTTGAAAATCAGGCGGTTGAGAGGATTGCCACTGTTTCTGGTATTATTGACGGCCGGATTTCTTCTGCTGATCCCTGTCACGGGAAAGGCCCGGGAGAGTTCCGATACGACAGACGAGACATCCCAGGGGGATGCCGGGGCGGACGCGGCTGAGGATGCGGGAGATGAGACTGACGCGGCGGAGACCGGCACGATTCCCGAAAATATATTTATCAGTGGGCAGGATGTGTCCGGGATGACGGAGGATGAGGCCAATCAGGTGCTGACGGATTATCTGGCCCAGTACGGCGACGTGGAATTTACCCTGCAGGCGGGGGAGAGGAGCGTCACGGCGGACGGGGAAGATATTGGTCTGACTGCCAAGAACGCCGACGTGGTAACCCGGGCGCTGAATTACGGCAAAGAAGGCAATCTGGTGGACAGATACAAGGCCAACAAGGATATGGAAAACGGAGTGGAGAAGAATTTCGCCATTTCTCTGACAGCGGATATTGGCACCGCGAAAACCTATCTGGAAGAAAACAGTGATGAGCTCAACATCCAGGCGGTCAATAACGGCCTGAAACGGGAAAACGGAAGTTTTACCTATGTGGAGGGCAGTTCTGGCGTGACAGTGCTGACAGATCAGTCCGCCGTGCTGATTGCCGATTATATCTCCTCTCAGTGGAATGGGGAGAATGCATCCATTGATCTGCTTACAGAGGTAACGGAGCCGAAGGGAACTCAGGAAGAACTGGCCCAGGTGCAGGACGTGCTGGGGAGTTATGAGACGGATTTCAGCTCCTCATCCTCCTCCCGGAAAAAGAATGTGCGAACCGGAGCGGAGAAACTTAACGGAATTGTGCTGTATCCCGGAGATACGCTGTCGGTTTACGATGTCGTTTCTCCCTTTGACGCGGAGAACGGGTACGCCCTGGCGGCTTCCTATGAGAACGGCACTACGGTGGACAGCTACGGCGGAGGGATCTGTCAGGTTTCCACCACGCTCTACAACGCGGTTATGCGGGCGGAACTGGAGATTGTGACCAGATCGGCCCATTCTATGATCGTGACCTATGTGGAGCCGTCTATGGACGCGGCCATTGCCGGCACCTTCAAGGATCTTCAGTTTAAAAACAATCAGGAGACACCCATTTATATAGAGGGGTATACCAGCGGCGGTACGCTCGGTTTCCGGATTTATGGAAAGGAGACCCGCCCCGAAAACCGGGAAGTGACCTTTGTGAGCGAAGTAACCAGCCAGACAGATCCGGTAAGAGAGTTTGTGGCTTCCCAGGATCTGCCGGTGGGTACGATTCAGAAAACCCAGTCTTCCCATACCGGTTATACCGCGCGGCTTTGGAAGATTGTGACCGTGGACGGTGTGGAGGAGAGCCGCCGGGTATACAATAACAGTACTTACAAAGTCTCCAATGAGATCTATTCGGTAGGACTGGCAAATGCCACGCCGGAGGCGGCGGCAGCAATTAACAACGCCATCGCCACACAGAATGAGGATACGATACGTTCTACGGTCAGCCAATGGGTAAACGGCGGGGCGGCTCAGCAGACGACGCAGCAGACGCCCCAGACCACGGATCCGGCAGCGAATACCGGCGGTCAGACGGCTTCGGATTCCGCCGCAGGGACAGTGCAGAGCGGAGAGCAGCCGGCGGCTCAGTGACAGGACGGCTGCGCCGGGCAGCGGACCGGACAGAGGCGGTAAATATTGCCCCGGCAGGGGAATAACAGGGGATGAGATGATGGCAGAGGGCTGCCTCCGGGGGAAATCGGGGGCAGCCCCAAATGGCATTGTGCGACGAATACGGAGGATAGGATGAAAGTAGGAAAAGTGCCGGAGAGCGTTTTGAAGAGATCAGTTATGCGGCAGCTCAGGAGTACCAGACCGGAGGTGCTGGTGGGAGCCGGCATCGGAGAGGACTGCAGTGCCCTGCAGCTGGGGGAGGATGAGATTTTTGTCCTCTCCACAGATCCCATTACCGGAACTGCGAAGGACATGGGCAGACTCGCTATACAGATCACGGTCAATGATCTGGCCAGCGCCGGGGCGGAGCCGGTGGGTGTTATGCTGACGGTGCTTCTTCCGGAAGATACGGAGGAGCCGGTGCTCCGTCAGATTATGCAGCAGGCGGAGGCGGCCTGCGAGGCGTCCGACATCCAGATTCTGGGCGGTCATACAGAGGTAACCCGGGTGGTAAATCAGCCGCTGGTCAGTGTGACCGGCGTGGGAAAGGCCAGGGCCGGACGCCTGATTACCACAGGCGGCGCAAGACCGGGCATGGATATTCTGGTTACCAAGTGGATCGGCATCGAGGGGACTTCCATCATCGCCAAGGAGAGAAAAGAAGAACTCTGCGGCCATTTCCCGAGACAGCTGGTGGAGACGGCGGGGAGGCTGGATCAGTATCTCTCCGTATTGCCGGAGGCCGCAGTCGCCGTGAAGTCCGGCGTCGCGGCGATGCATGACGTGACCGAGGGAGGCGTTTTCGGAGCTCTCTGGGAGATGGCGGAGGCATCTGGCGTCGGACTTGACATTGATCTGAAAAAAATCCCCATTCGTCAGGAGACGGTGGAGATTTGTGAATATTTTGATATCAACCCTTATGAGCTGATTTCCAGCGGATGCATGCTGATGGCGGCGTCCGACGGAAACGGACTGGTTCTGGCGCTGGAGCGGGCGGGCATTTCGGCTACTGTCATCGGAAAAGCGACGGAGGGAAATGACCGGATCATCCGAAACGGCGAGGAGAGACGCTTCCTGGAACCGCCTAAAACCGATCAGCTCTACCAGGTTATGTGATTTGTGAAAAACGGGAGGACAGACAATGAGAGAGAGGATTTTAAATTATATTGAGCGTGACAGCAGAATCGAACTGCATGATCTGGCGGTTATGCTGGATGTGCCGGAGACGGATGTGATGAACGAGCTGGAGCGGATGGAAGCGGAGGGAATTATCTGCGGGTACCATACGCTGATCAACTGGGAGAAGGCCGGTATCGAGAAAGTAACGGCAATGATTGAGGTGCGGGTAACTCTGCAGAGAGGGATGGAGTTTGACCAGGTGGCTGAACGCATCTACAATTATCCGGAAGTGAATTCCGTCTATCTGATCTCTGGAGGATTTGATTTTATGGTTACGATCGAGGGAAAGACTCTGCGGGAAGTGTCGGAATTTGTCTCTGACAAACTTTCCTCCATGGACGCGGTGCTCAGCACAAAGACGAATTTTATCCTGAAAAAGTACAAGGATCACGGGGCTGTGATGGCGGAGCAGCACAAAGACGAGAGAGAGCTGGTGACCTTATGAGAAACCCATTGTCCAAAACCATTACAGAGATCCCTTTTTCCGGCATCCGTAAATTTTTTGATATTGTAAGCGAGATGGACGACGCGATTTCCCTGGGTGTAGGCGAGCCGGATTTCGACACTCCCTGGAGAGTGCGGGACGAGGCCATCTATTCCCTGGAAAAGGGACGGACCTTCTACACCTCCAACGCGGGCCTGAAAGAGCTGAAGGTGGAGATCGCAAAGTATTTGAAGCGCAGATTTGATCTGGAGTACGACCCCATCAAAGAGATGCTGATTACCGTGGGAGGCAGCGAGGCCATCGACCTTGCCCTGCGTGCCATGCTGGATCCGGGGGACGAGGTGCTGGTGCCTCAGCCCAGCTATGTTTCCTATGTGCCCTGCACGGTTCTGGCCGGGGGAGTGCCGGTAATTATCAACCTGAAGGAGGAAAATGAATTTCGTCTGACGGCGGAGGAGCTGGAGGCCGCGATTACGGACCGCACCAAGATTCTGGTGCTTCCATTCCCCAACAATCCTACCGGCGCAGTCATGGAGAAGAAGGATCTGGAGGCTATCGCGAAAGTAATTGAAGCCCACGACCTCTTTGTTCTGAGCGATGAGATTTACGCGGAGCTTACCTATACGGAAAACCATGTATCCATCGGATCGCTGCCGGGGATGAAGGAGCGGACCGTGGTCATCAACGGATTTTCCAAATCCCATGCCATGACCGGATGGCGGCTGGGATACGCCTGCGCTCCGGCGCCCATTATTGAACAGATGCTGAAAATTCATCAGTACGCGATCATGTGCGCGCCTACTACCAGCCAGTACGCGGCAGTGGAAGCGGTAAAAAGCTGCGATGAGGATGTGGCTCAGATGCGGGAGCAGTACGATGACCGGCGGCGGTATCTGATGCACCGCTTTGAGGAGATGGGCCTGAAGTGCTTCGAGCCCTTTGGAGCTTTCTATATGTTCCCCTCCATCAGGGAGTTTGGCATGACCTCTGAGGAGTTTGCCACGGAATTTCTGCAGCGCAAAAAGGTGGCGGTGGTTCCGGGGACGGCTTTCGGAAATTGCGGCGAGGGATTTCTGCGCATTTCCTACGCCTACTCTTTGGGGGATCTGAAGGTGGCTTTGGACCGGCTGGAAGAATTTGTAAAAGAACTGAGGGCGGAGAAGAAATGTCAGGGTTGAACATTGTGCTCTATGAGCCGGAAATTCCCTCCAACACCGGAAATATCGGACGGACCTGCGTGGCCACCGGAACACGGCTCCATCTGATCGAACCTCTGGGATTCCGGCTCAATGAAAAGACGGTGCGGCGGGCCGGTATGGATTACTGGGAACATCTGGATGTGACCAGATACGACGACTGGACGGATTTTCTTGAGCGAAATCCCGGGGCGAAGATCTACATGGCCACCACCAAGGCGAAGCATGTGTACACGGAAGTATCCTATGAGCCGGACTGTTATATCATGTTCGGAAAGGAAAGCGCCGGGATTCCGGAG
>CASECT010000019.1 GCA_949286525.1 uncultured Eubacteriales bacterium
TTCCGCGGATGTGGGAATCCCGGCGGATCTGAAGGATATCGTAAAGCGGGAGGATATTCCGTTCCTGGCACAGTCCGCCTATGACGACGCCTGCAGACCGGGCAACCCGAAGGAGACCAGCGTGGAGGATATCACAAAGCTGTATGAGTCTCTGATCTAGGGAGTTACCTCCTCCGTTGCGGATGAGCGCGGCAAAAACGCGCAGAGCGGAGGATAGGAAGCGCGTTCTGCAATAGCGTAGCGTGAAGATAAGAAAAAACAGAAGCCGCCATGCCCGGGAGGCATACCGGAGATGGCGGCTTCTGTTTGCTTTTGCGGAGGAGAAAGGATATACTGTAGACAGGTATTTTACAGGAAGTTTACATACGGAAGAGGGACCGGTGTACAGGGGAAGGCGGCACGCGCAAAACCGTGTCGCCCCTGTACGCCGATGCTATGCGGGGGAAAAGATGTATCGAGTGGCAGTTGTGGAGGATGAAGCCGGCTACCGGGAACAGGTCCGGGATTACATTGAAAAATACGGAGAGGAGCATCATCTGACCTTTGATATTGTGATGTACGAGGATGGCAGGGAGATCGTGGAGGACGGGGAGCATGTCTTCGACATCATTTTCTTCGATATCGAGATGGAGGAAATGAACGGTATGGAGGCGGCGGGGGAGATCCGTCAGCGGGATGAGAATGTGGTCATCGTGTTTATTACCAATATGGCCCAGTACGCCATCGAGGGATATTCCGTCGGCGCGCTGGATTTTGTCCTGAAGCCCATCGATTACTACGGATTTTCTTTCCGGATGACGCGGGCGCTGGAGCGGGTCAAAAAGAAAGAGACCCTGGAGATTGTGCTGCAGACGGCCACCGGCATCCGCCGGGTGTATTCCGGGGATATCTGGTATGTGGAGATCGACAACCGTATTCTCTATTTTCACACCAATACCGGAAGGTACTCCATGCGGGGAACCATGCAGAAGGCGGAGGAGATGCTGCGGGATTACCATTTTGTGAAATGCAATCACTGGTATCTGGTCAATCTCAAATATGTGACGGAGATACAGGATAATATTGTGATAGTGGCCGGCAATCCCCTGGAGATCAGCAGAAGGAACCGGACAGCCTTTGTGAGGGCAGTGACGGATTACATAGGAGGTCTGTGAGATGGATGAGGTTTCTGCGCGGGAAATGATCGAAGCGGTATTTACCGTTCTGGCGGCTGCGGTTTTTCTGTATCCGCTGCATAAGAAGGAGCCCTTTGTCCGGCGGTCGATCGGAGCTTTCGGTTCCGCCGCGGCTGCAGCGCTTCTTCTGGCCCGGATCCTGCCGGGGGGAATCTATTGGGAAATTCTGCAGCAGTGCTGTTATCTGGCGATTCTGATCGGCGTGGTGTTCGCCTGCGCCAGACTTCGCCGCTCCGCCTGTGTCTATGTGGCGGTGTGGGGGCTGGCGGTGTCCCGCTTTGTCATGAGCCTGTGGATCGGTGTGCAGGGATTGTTCCCGGCCGTTTTCGCGGATGTTGCGGCGATGTCTCTGGGATTGGCGGCTCTCTATGGGGCTGTTTATCTTCTGCTGCTCTTTACGGCGGCGCGAACGATGCCCCGGGGCGGCAGTTACGACATCGGGCCGAGACAGATGACGTCCGCTCTTCTTTTACTTCTGATCATAGAATCCCTTACCTTTACGCTTTTTTACGGCGGGGGAAATTTTCCGTTGAGTATGTACTACACAGCGGCGCTTCTGGCGGAATTTTACTGCCTGACCATGCTCTACATGCAGACGGAGCTCTTCAAGAAGAGCGCCCTGGAAAAGGAATTTCTGACCATGAACCTTCTGTGGCAGCAGCAGAAGGAGCAGTACCAGCTGACCAGGGAAAATATCGACCTGATCAACCGGAAATGCCATGACTTAAAGCATCAGGTTCAGGCTTTGCGGATGATGGGAAACGACGGAACCAGGGAGAAATATCTGAAGGAGCTGGAGCAGTCGGTTCAGATTTATGACGCCATGGTCAAGACCGGGAACGAGGTCCTGGACACGCTGCTCACGGAAAAAAGTCTCTTTTGTGAGGCCCACGATATCAAGATCAGCTGTGTGGTGGACGGAAAGAGCCTTGCTTTCCTGGATCCGGTGGATCTCTACGCGATTCTCGGCAACGCGCTGGACAATGCGGTGGAGGGAGTCAGCGGATTTTCCGACAAGGCAAGGCGTCTGATCGATCTGGCTGTCTATAGGAGAAATCAGTTTCTTGTGATTACCGTCAGCAATCCGGTAAAGGGAGAGCTGCAGTTTCACGGAGGACTTCCGGTAACTACCAAGCAGGATAAGGGATATCATGGATTCGGCCTGCGGAGTATCCGGCACACGGTGCAGAAATATGGGGGACATATCAACGTTTCCGCGGACAGGGGAACCTTTCTCCTGAAGATGATTATTCCGCTGCCAAAACAGGCATAATAAGGGTAAGAAACCACTTAAGACAAAAAAACAACCACTTTGGAAAAGGTGGTTGTAAATTTTTGCCTAAAAATATAAGATACGCTTAGATCTGATTGTAAAAATTGACAAAAAAGCGAGGAGAGCATGAGAAAAATCACTTGTATCAATGATCACTGGGACTTCCGGCTGCCCGACGGCAGAGAGGAGACGGTAAATCTGCCCCATACCTGGAACGCGCTGGATGGCCAGGACGGCGGCAATGATTATTACCGCGGAACCGGGCGTTATACCCGCAGATTTTCCATGCCGGAATTCGACCGGGAGAGGGAGACCGTGTATCTGGAGTTTCGCGGCGTCAACGCCTCTGCCCGGGTGGAGGTCAACGGTGCCTGTGTGGGAACTCACGACGGCGGTTATTCCACATTTCGGATGGAGATCGGGGATGTTCTGGAGCAGGAGAATACGCTGACGGTGACAGTGGACAATTCCGTCAACGACCGGGTGTATCCCCAGAAGGCGGATTTCACTTTCTATGGCGGTATTTATCGTGACGTGAATCTGATTGTGATAAACCGGCATCATTTTGCCATGGACTATTTCGGAACGCCGGGACTGCGGATCACGCCGGAGGTAAAGGGCGCCGACGCAAAGGTAACTGTCGAGGCGTACAAAGACAGCCCGGAAGGCGCCGTAAAGATTACGATTTTGGATGCCGCCGGCGAGATTGTGGCGGAGACGGAATGCGCTGACGGGAAAGGGGAACTTACGATTCCCGGCGCGCATCTGTGGAACGGAAGAGAGGATCCCTACCTTTATGAGGCCAGAGCGCAGCTGGTGGTGGAAGGCGAGACGGTGGATGAGATCTCCAGCCGTTTCGGCGTGCGGACTTTCTCGGTGGATCCGAAGGAGGGCTTTTTCCTGAACGGAACATCCTATCCCCTCCACGGGGTATCCCGGCATCAGGATTTCAAGGGCATCGGCAACGCCATCACAAAGGAGTATCACGACCGGGATATGGAGATGATCAAGGAGATCGGGGCCAACACCATCCGCCTTGCCCACTATCAGCACGATCCGTATTTTTACGATCTGTGCGACGAGGCCGGGATGATTGTCTGGGCGGAGATTCCTTATATTTCCGAGCATATGCCAAATGGCCGGGAGAATACCGTCAGCCAGATGAAGGAGTTGATCATACAGAATTACAATCATCCCAGCATTGTGACCTGGGGATTGTCCAATGAGATTACGATCTCCACGAAAAACACGAAAGATATGCTGGACAACCACAGAGTGCTCAACGATCTGGTGCACAGTATGGACGCCGCAAGACCCACAGTGCTGGCCTGCTATGCCATGTGCAATCCCTTTGCCAGGGTTGTGCACCTCTCGGATCTGGTAAGCTATAACCTGTATCTGGGCTGGTATGTGCCGGGCATGTTTTTGAATGATATCTTTCTGGACCTGTTCCACCTGATTTACCCGAAACGGTGTATCGGCTATTCCGAGTACGGCGCGGAGGGTATGCCGAATCTCCACAGCGAGCATCCGCGGAGAGGAGATCACACCGAGGAGTACCAGGCAAAATATCACGAGTATATGATCCGGTGCTTCGCGAAACGGCCTTTCCTCTGGGCCACCCACGTCTGGAACATGTTCGATTTCGCGGCGGACGCCCGGGATCAGGGCGGAGAACCGGGGATGAACCACAAGGGGCTGGTAACTTTCGACCGGAAAATTAAGAAAGACAGCTTTTATCTCTATAAGGCATATTGGAATCCGGAGCCTATGGTGCACATCTGCAGCAAGCGCTTTGCGGAGCGCGGGCAGGATCGGATCAGCGTGAAAGTTTATTCCAATCAGCCGGAAATTGCCCTCTACCAGAATGGAAAACTTCTGGAGAAGAGGAGAGCGCAGAAGGACCAGCGCGTTTTTGTCTTTGAGGTAAATCTGTCCGACGGGGAAAATCAATTTGAGGCCGTCGCGGGAGACTGCAGGGATGAGGCGGTTTTCCGGAAGATGGCCAACCCGAGAAGCTATAAACTCAGCAAAAAGAAATCCTCCAGCGCCAACTGGGTGTAAAGAGCGCGAAGACCGGAGGATGAGAACGGATAGGATAAGAGAGAAAGGGGAAAAAGATGAGTGATAAACAGACAGCGGCGGCTTCCGCGAATACAGCGTCCAATCGGGCAAAGCTTTATCAGCTTGTGCTGTTTCCCATGAACAATGGCGCGACAAACGTGTATTACATTTTAACCATGAATTTTATTGCCTATTATGCCAACGGCGTATTGGGACTGGCGTTGATGTTCGCCACCACCATGGTGACGGTCATGCGTCTCTTCGACGCGGTGACGGATCCCATCATCGGCGCGCTGATTGACCGGACCCAGGGGAAATTCGGAAAATTCCGTCCCTATATGATTCTGGGAAATCTGATCATGATTGTCAGCGCGATTCTGATGTACTTTGGAATTCAGATTGTTCCGGACAGCATGATGTGGCTGCGTTACACTTGCTTTGTGCTGTTTTATGCCCTCTATGTTATCGGCTATACATTCCAGACAGCCTGTACCCGTTCCGGCCAGACCTGTCTGACCAACGATCCCAACCAGCGGCCCATGTTTACGATTTTCAACACAGTGGCCAGCCTTCTGGGAATGGGTATCGTGCAGTTTTTGGCGCCGATTCTGGGAGAGATGCTGGGAGGCTACAACAGCCAGGGATTCTTCAATGTGATGATCCCTCTGGCTATCGTGGTATCCGCGATTCTGACCATTCTGGCGGTTGTCGGAATCTGGGAGAAAGACCAGCCCAAGTACTACGGCGTGGGCGGAACCCAGGAGAAAGTTAAGCTGAGAGAGTATGTGGAGATTCTGAAGGCCAACAAGGAACTGCAGCGGCTGATGGTGGCCGGCGCGGGATGCAAGCTGGCATTTTCCATCGCCACCAACATGACGGTGCTCTGTATGCTCTACGGCGCTATGATGGGCAACTACGGCGGGCTGTATCTGCCCATGATGATCATCGGCTACGTGTTCTCGGTTCCTTTCTTCCTGTTGACGGTGCGCACTTCCCAGAAGCACGGGCAGAAGAAATCCCTGGTAACCTACACGCGTCTCGCGTTGATTATGTACATCGGCGTGCTGGTGCTGCTGCTTCTGTGGCGGCAGGGTGTGCCGGGCGTGAACCTGTCGCTGGCTCACATCAATCTGTATACGATTGCCTTTATCATCTTCTACGGCATCGGTTACGGCGCTTACTACGCTACCGCCGACATGCCCATTCCGATGGTGGCGGACTGCTCCGACTACGAGACATACCGCTCTGGGCGCTACATTCCCGGAATTATGGGAACGTTGTTCTCGCTGGTGGATAAGCTGGTAAGTTCGCTGGGCTCCACAATTGTGGGGGCTGCTGTGGCGGTAATCGGAATTACCACGCTGCCGGACAGCACGACACCCTATTCCCCGGGAATGGAGTGGGTCGTGGTAGTGCTGTTCTGTGTGGTTCCCATGATCGCCTGGATCGCGACGCTGATCGCCATGAAGGGTTACACACTGACCGGGAAGCGAATGAAGGAGATTCAGGAAATCAACGCGAAGCGCAGGGACGCTATCGCGGAGGGCATGAGCCTGGAAGAGGCCATGGAGAAATATAAATAATTTATAAAATTTTTATTCTTAAGGAAATTGTAAGAAAAAACAGAAAAGAATGTGGTAAAATGAGAGTGCCGCTGTGGCGGCGCTCTTGTTCTGTATCAGGGGGAAACAGCGTTTTTCATGGTACAAGAACGCTCCGTGGGATGCGTGATCGCGTCCGGTAAAGGAGTTATTCGGAAAAGATGGGAGACAGAAAATGAAAAAAGTACCACAGGAGCGGCTGACCAAGCGGCAGCGGCTTATGAGGAAGAGGAGAAAGAGAAGAAGGAGAATTCTGATCGCGGAGCTGATCATTCTGGTTCTGCTGATCGGCGGCGTCTATGTGGGCTCCAAGCTGGGGATGATCAATTTTTCCCAGCTGATCGCGGGAACCAACGCGCTGGATGAGGAGACCCGGAAGCTGATGGAAGGTTATACCACCATCGCGGTGTTCGGCGTGGACAACCGGTCCAACGGAGATTACGATACCGGAAACAGCGATGTGATCATGATCGCGAATATCAATAACGATACCGGAGAAGTGAAGCTGGTATCCGTTTACCGTGATACCGCCATGGATGTGGACGGGGAAGGCACTCTCCAGAAGTGCAACTACGCTTACAACCACGGGGGCCCGGATGAAGCGGTAGAGATGCTCAACCGCAATCTGGATCTGGACATCGACGGCTATGTGGCCGCGGACTTTTATGCGCTGGCGGATGTGGTGGACGCGCTGGGCGGCGTCGAGATCGAGTTGACCAACGAGGAGGCGGCCATCATGAATCAGTCCTACATCCACTTTGTCGAGGATGTGGTGGGCAGAAAGTCCGAGGAGGTGGCAGGCGGCCTCCAGACCCTTGACGGCATTCAGACCGTTTCTTACTGCCGGATCCGCTACACGGCGGGAGACGATTTCAAGCGGACCGAGCGGCAGCGGCTGGTGCTCTCGCTGCTGGTGGACAAGGTCAAGGACATGAATATATTCCAGATGAACGATCTGATCAACGCGGTGTTCCCCAATGTGGCGACCAGCTTCAACCTCTCTCAGATCATCGGCATGGCATCTGTCATGCGTGACTACGAGCTGACGGAGACCAGAGGCTACCCCTTCGATATGCATGTGCAGTCCTGGAGGGGCCGGGGGGATATGGTAGTTCCCTGTACCATGGAGTCCAATGTGAAGCAGCTTCATCAATACCTCTTTGGGGAGGAAGACTATCAGCCTACCAGCACGGTAACGGAGATCAGCGACGCTATCTATGATCGATCCGGCCTGGGCGAGGAGGACGCGCTGAATTACGGATATTAACAGAACTTTAATACTTTTTTAGCGAAAGTATAATATTTCCCCGATATACTGACCACCGTCAGCAGGAAAGAGCACCTGCGGCGGTGGTCTTCTTTTTTTGGAGGTGTTATGGAAAAGAGATTTGGAAGAGGGCCGCAGAAAATCATGAGAGACAAAAATATCAGGAGGGAATAGAGATGAAGAGAGCAGAGAATACATTATATCTGGTAACCGGAGCGGCAGGATTTCTCGGCGGCCATGTGTGCCGTCAGTTATTGGAGCGGGGAGACCGGGTGCGGGCCTTTGTGCTGCCGAAGGATCCGGCGGCAAAATGTCTGCCAAAAGATGTGGAGATTGTGGAGGGAGATCTCTGTGACAGGGAATCCCTGGAACCCTTCTTCTCCGTGGAGGAGGGGACGAAAACCATCTGTATCCATGTGGCCAGTATGGTGACGGTGGATCCGGATTTCAATCAGAAGCTCATCGATATCAACGTGGGCGGTGCGAAAAACATGATCGCCAAGTGCCTGGAACACAGAGAGTGCGAAAAACTGGTCTATGTCAGCAGCACCGGGGCGATCCCTGAGAGCCCGAAGGGAGAGAAAATCCGGGAGACAGAGACCTTCGATCCGAATCAGGTGGTCGGATGGTACTCCAAGTCCAAGGCCATGGCCACCCAGGCAGTGCTGGACGCGGTTAAATACCAGGGCTTGAACGCCTGTGTGGTGCATCCCAGCGGAATCCTCGGTCCCGACGATATGGCGGTCAGCGAGACCACCGGCACCATCATCCGCATTATCAACGGGGAGATGCCCGTCGGAATGCAGGGGTCCTTCAATCTCTGCGATGTGCGGGATCTGGCGAGAGGATGCATTCTGGCGGCGGATAAGGGCAAAAGCGGCGAGTGTTATATTCTCGGAAATGAGGAAGTGACCCTGAAGGAACTGTGCCAGATGCTGACTGCGGAGTGCGGATGCAAGCCGATCCGTTTTTATCTGCCGCTGGGGCTGGCGAACAACATGGCAAAGCTTATGGAGCGCCAGGCGAAGAAGAAGGGAAAGAAGCCGATGATGACCACCTTCTCCGTCTATAATCTGGCCAGAAACAATACTTTTGATTACAGTAAGGCAAAGGAGGAACTGGGATATCAGACCAGATCCTATCAGGAGACCATCCACGATGAAGTGCAGTGGCTTGAAAGCGCCGGGAAAATCCGGACTGGGAAAAAGGAGCAGTCCTCCCAGCAGAAACGGGAGGCGCTGGCAGGTTGACGTATACCGCCCAGGCGGCGCCATAATATAAAGCTAACCCTCTCTTAAAGGCGGGAGCAGGTTCGGATTTGCCGGGCCGGGGCTCCCGTCTTTTTTTCGAGGTTTTCCTGCTGTTTCCATTATTGTAAAACGAAGGCAGTTTGTGCTACAATAAACTGATTCTATAAGAGCAGGAGGGAGAGCAACCATGTCATTTACTGGATTTATGTTCCGCCAGCTGGCGGGAAAGGGAGACGCGAAGAGGGACGCGAATCTGAAGGAGCCGGCGGACGTGACGGCAGAGAAAAATATCAATTACGCGGGAAACCAGGATTCCTGGAATCTTCTGGACATATACTATCCGAAGGGAACAAGTGAAAAACTTCCGGTTATCGTGAGCGTTCACGGCGGGGGATATGTTTACGGGACAAAGGAAGTCTACAAATTCTACGGCATGTATCTGGCCCGGCAGGGATTTGTCTTTGTAAATTTCAACTATCATCTTGCGCCGAAGGCAAAATTCCCGACCCAGCTTTCAGAGCTTAACCGGGTGCTGGAGTGGATGACAGAGCAGGCGGATGCGTATTTTATGGATCTGGACAATGTATTTCTGGTGGGAGACTCGGCCGGGGCGCAGATGGCCAGCCAGTACGGAGCGATCTGTTCCAATCCGGAGTACGCGAAGCTGTTTCCCTTTGCCGTGCCGCCCCAGATCCATATCCGTGCCCTGGGGCTGAACTGCGGCATGTATGAGATCGGGATGCCAAAACCGGAAGAAAAGCAGGAGGGAGCCGCGTCCATGACGAAATCCCTGATGCGGGATTACCTTGGAAAGGATACCGGCCGTTACGGAAAGATGCTGGATGTGAAGGATTTTATCACGGAAAATTATCCGCCTGCCTACATTATGACATCCTACTATGATTTCCTGAAGGAGAAGGCCGAGCCCATGTATGACTTTTTGAGGAGCAAGGGCGTGGATACCGAGTGGAAGTGCTACGGCAGCGAGGAGACAAAATACATGCAGCATGTGTGTCATGTCAACATGAATCTGGAGGAGGCAAAGCAGATCAACAGGGATGAGTGCGCCTTCTTCCGAAAGCATATGAACTGAGAGAAAGAGAGGACGTTATGAAAGAGATCAGACAGGAATTTTTGACAGGGGAGAGAGCCCTGTTTCACGGGCAGGATCTTGCCATTTACGATACCACCTTCGCGGACGGGGAGTCGCCCCTGAAGGAGAGCAGAAACATTTACCTGGAGGGAAGTCTGTTTCAGTGGAAGTATCCCCTCTGGTACAGCAGGGACATCCGGCTGAAGGACTGCACCCTGTTTGAAATGGCACGGGCGGGCATCTGGTATACCCACAATCTGGAGATGGAGAATACGCTGGTGGAAGCGCCGAAGAATTTCCGCAGAGCCACCGGACTGCGGCTTCGGCATGTGAACTTCCCAAACGCGGAGGAAACGCTGTGGAGCTGTGAGGATGTGACCATGGAGCATGTGACAGCCCGGGGAGACTATTTTGCCATGAACAGCAGCGATATGAAGCTTTCCGACTTTGAGCTGGTGGGCAACTACTCCTTTGACGGGGTAAAGAACGTGGAGATCGACCGGGCCCGGATGATCTCGAAGGATGCCTTCTGGAACAGTGAGAACGTGACGGTAAGAAACGCCTTCATCTCCGGGGAGTATCTGGGGTGGAACGCGAAGAATCTGACCCTGATCGACTGTACCATCGAGAGCCTTCAGGGCATGTGCTATATCGACAATCTGGTCATGAAGAACTGTAAACTCCTAAACACCACACTGGCCTTCGAGTACTCTACAGTGGATGCCCAGATCAGCAGTCGGGTGGACAGCGTGATGAATCCCTCGGGAGGAACGATCCGGGCGAAGGAGATCAAGACGCTGATTATGGAAAAAGACCGGGTGGATGTGAACAGGACAAAAATTATCTGTGAGGCATGAGAAGATGCGGTACGATTTTGACAGAATCATAGACAGAAGAAGCACCAACTCCATGAAGTGGAATGTGGCGGAGGGGGAGCTGCCCATGTGGGTGGCCGACATGGATTTTGCCACGGTGCCGGAAGTGACGGAGATGTTAGAGCGCCGGGCGGCCCACGGGCTCTTCGGATACGCCCAGGAGACGCCCCAGTGGCGGCAGGCTTACGTCCGGTGGTGGCGGGAACGCCATCACTTTGAGATGGAGGAGGACTGGCTGGTGTTTTCCACCGGCGTGGTGCCGACCATCTCCTCCGCTGTCCGCAAACTGACCACGCCCAACGAGAACGTGGTCATCCAGACGCCGGTGTACCATGTGTTTTTCAACTCGATTTTGAATAACGGGTGCCGGGCCCTGGAAAACCGGTTGATTTACCGGGACGGAGCCTATGAGATCGATTTTGAGGACCTGGAGAGAAAGCTTGCGGATCCCCAGACCACCCTGATGATCCTCTGCAATCCCCACAATCCGGTGGGAAAGATCTGGGACCGGTCGACGCTGGCGAAAATCGGGGAGCTGTGTGAGAAGTATCATGTGACGGTTATCTCCGATGAGATTCACTGTGACCTGACGGATCCGGGAAAGGAGTACATTCCCTTTGCCACTGTATCGGATACCTGCAAAAGGATCAGCGTTACCTGCATGGCGCCCACCAAGACCTTCAACCTGGCAGGACTGCAGACTTCGGCGGCCATGGTGCCGGACCCCTTTCTGCGGCATAAGATCTGGCGGGCCGTCAACACCGACGAGGTGGGAGAGCCGGGAGCCTTCGCTGTGGAAGCGGCGGTAACGGCATACACTTACGGCGCACCCTGGCTGGATGCCCTGCGAGAATATCTCTCTGAGAGCAAGCAGATGGTAGCTGATTTCATAAAAACGCAGCTTCCGCAGCTTTACCTGGTTCCCTCTGAGGCCACCTATCTGCTGTGGCTGGACTGCAGCCGACTGCTGGGGACCGGTGGGGAACAGGTTGGTGTTGGAGCGGATGACGGAACAACAGCCGACGGAAGAACAGACGGTACCGCGGCCAGTACGGCGGCAGAGTCCACCGCCGAGGAGCTGGCGGCCTTTATCCGGCAGGAAACCGGACTCTATCTGTCCGCCGGGAATGAATTTGGCGGGAACGGCAGCGATTTTCTGCGGATGAACATCGCCTGTCCGAAGACGGTGCTGCAGGATGGGCTGGAGCGGTTGAAGCGGGGCTGTGACGCCTGGAGCGAGGCGGAAGGGGCACAAGTCTGACGCCGGGCCGAGGCGGCTGACACAGGGTTGTGACGCCGGGACAAAATATGAGCCCTCCCGCAGCCGGTTGGGGAAGGAGGTGCGGCAGCAGGAAGGCTCTCTGAACGAATAAATAGAAAAATGTCTGAATTATCGGGCTGTTTCGGCGCTTTCACCGGCCCGCTCACGGAGGTAAGACGAGATTTCGTCGGGTTTTTTGTGGAGCACCACAGCCAGTTCGCCGTAGAGATTGTCCTTGGCGATCCGCATATAGCGGTCGTCCACGGCGGTAATCTTCTTGCCGGCCTTCAACCGGGACTGTTTTCTCTGATAGATGGTCTTGATAACCTGAATCCATCGGACGCTGTCACAGGAGCTGAGGGAGTGTTTGTAGAGAAGCTCCACGGTTTTTTCGTCGGAGATGGTAAGGGGGGCGATATCGGGCAGCGCCTTCAAAAGCTGTTCTGTCTCGTCCTCTGTCAGAATCGGACGCATGACAACCCGCTGGTTGTCTACCGGGGTATAAATATGCCCACCGGGATTGCGCACGGGCGACAATGTATAGTACAGCTTGTCCTTAGATACATCCGGCAAATCAACGGGGCCTATTTTTTCCACGCGGCAGACTCCGCTGGTTCCATAAACGATGTAATCTCCAATCTGAAACATATGTCGCTCCTTTCTGGCAATTTTCTCTCTTTTCATCCTGTTTTCTCTACTACTCTTATTTTACCCCCTTTTTCAAAAAATTGTAAGTTATTTTTAAAAATTTTTCATAATATTTTGAAAATTAATAAAAAGGGAGATCCCGCAGGATCTCCCCCTTAAAAAAGGGCTGTTATACGCCTGTTACATAACGTCTTCACGGAAGG
>CASECT010000020.1 GCA_949286525.1 uncultured Eubacteriales bacterium
TTTTCCACCAAGCAGCTGGAGAAGGATTTTGGCAATGCCGCCTATGCGACGATTCGTGGGTTTGTGCTGAAGTTTGAAAAACTGGGGCTGCTGCGGTCCGTCAAATACGGAAATCGTATAAAGTACCAAATCGCAAAATAAGTTAGGGCCCCCGGCTTAGCCGGGGGGCTTGCGTAAGCCCTGGAAGAGCCTCATACCGGCAAACCTCTCAAGAGGCACTGAAAAATTTGCCACTTGCATCACTTGTCCCGCGCAGCCCGTAAACGGGTGTTGTTTGTCTAAGATCAGCTTCTTCACAGTCGTAAAGTTGCTGATCTTTTCTGATTTCACCCGATGCTTGGAGCTAAAGCTTTTTTACTCTTTCCAGCAGAGCTGGGGATCTCATTTCACTAAAGCATATAAACGGAAATGCCCCCGGCTTCGCCGGGAGATATTTATTCTGTGGACAGCAGTTCGATCCTTTCAGAAAGATTATCGTTTTTCGTCTCTGATGTTCTCCGGGCGCTCGGTACCGGACATTTGCAGACAACCGGCAAAGGGGAGAGAGGGGGCGGCTCTGTCCATGCTCGTCCCGCTTCCTGAAAGCTACAGAGTGCTGGTCAGCTTATCCATGACCTTCTGGACCCCATTTCTTTTCGTAAGGGAAATCCCGCTGCAAACGCACCAGAATCTCTTCATAGGTCGAATAAGCCTCTGCCATTTTCTTTTCCAAGGCAAGCACATCCGCCAGGATCTCCAGATGGGAAAGATAGTCCTTATATCTCTCGCCGCGGTACAGCAGTGTGGACTGTATATTTTCCCGGGCAGCTTTTTCCGCATACTCCAGTTGGCCGGTACGGATCAGGAGAGCGATCTTCAGTTCTGTGACCGGCGCTTTTCGGTATGCCAGGTTTTTCCCATAGATTTCCGCCCATTGTTCAATCGACTCATTGAGTTTTTGGGAATCCCTGATCCGTCCTTCGCGGAGCGCGTGCTTTGCTTCTTCGATTAAAAAATAATAATGATTGATGATGATGATCTCTTTCTGATACTCCGTGATATCCTTGTCGTACAAGCATCTCAGGTCCTGCAAAGTCTGTCTGTATTCCCGTGCGTATTTTTCCTGGGCCTCTGGATCCCTTCGGTGGCTGTATTCCCTTGCAAGCTTTGTGCAAGCAATGATGAGCTGATGCATCACTTCAAAAGTTCGGGGCGTCGCCGCGCTCAGCAGTTCATATCCTTTTTGATACCAGATCAGCGCCTGATCGTGGTCCAGATGGTTGTGATAGACGGCTGCCACCCGGAGGGCTTCCCGGCCCGTCAAGGCATGGTTGGGACCATAATAGTCCATCACTGATTCGTATACCTTGATGGCATAGGGAAGCGCCTCCTCATAATACCCCTGGACCCACAGAAAGGTGACGATCTCCTCAAAGGCGGTGGCAAGCCATGGAGCAGGCTGGGGAAAGGTCTCATAAAGGGCGAATATGTGGGGTTCAATGGCACGGTTTTCCTCATAGGTGCGGTTCCACGTGCCAATCTCCAGATTCTCTCCATACATATACTTTTCAAAGTCCCGCAGCAGCCGGCTGCAATTGATACAGGTGGGAGGCATGATGCGCTTTACCGCCTCAGCAATCAGCGGATGCACCCGAAGGATGGAGCCAAATGCGTCGATCAGAAGATAGTTCCGAAGAGAGGTAAGGGTGCGCTCCGATGCGCCGGATACAAAAAGGAACAGCTCCTTTTCCATACCCTGGGGCGCAAGAAGGGACAGGTACAGGAGCGTCTGGAGTTCCGCTTTCTTCAGGCGGAAAGAGGAGAGCAGATCGGTGATGTTCCGGCTGTCGTCCGGCTGTCCGGCTGCCTCTCCCCGAGAAGCCTGGGCGGACGCCATTTTGAGGCTCAGGGTGTGCCCCTTCACCTGATGGCCGTAATGCAGCAGCCGCTCTGTCTGCGCCGGCTCCGAGCCGCTGTAATGGGTGTGGATCAGCTCCGGCCAGTATTCCGGGCACAGGGCGTTGACCGGGATCTTTTCCGCCTCCGGCACGGTTTCATAATGGAC
>CASECT010000021.1 GCA_949286525.1 uncultured Eubacteriales bacterium
GGGGGAGTATCCAGGGGAAAAGGAGCCCTGGCTGAAACTCGGCGTATGCCTGTTGTCGAAGCGGGATATGTCTATGATTGAGGCAGGGGTGGGAAAGAAAGCCCGGGGAGAACAGCCGCAGAAGGACGTTGGCGCAGGAGAACAGCGGGATTTCTTCCGGGATATCGATCCTGAGGTAGACCGCGGCCTGACGGAAGTGGAGCAGTGGGTTGAGAAACACTTTCCGGGAGAGTATGCGGTGGTGCGCCCATTGCCCATGATACTTGAGATTCAGGCAGCCGGTTCTTCCAAGGGGATTGCGGCGCGACGCCTGGCCCGGAGGCTGGGGAGAAATACCCTGGTCTGTGTAGGGGATGCCCTGAATGATGTAAGTATGCTGGAGGAGGCGGATATCGCCTATGTGGCCGGGGATGGGGACGTAGCCCTGAGAGACGGCAGATACCGCATTGCCGCGGACAGCGCGCAGGGGACGGTGGCGTCGGTTATCCGGGAGCTGGAAAAAGACGGTTATCCGGGAGCTGGAAAAAAGAATTGCATATTGTGACGGGAATTATTAAAATATAGTCGTATGAGAAGCACAGGCGTCAGAATTTCCGCGCAAGGCGGAAAGGATGGATGTCGAGTGGATAGAAAGGGAAATCTGCGGCGGAATGATAGAGGCGTACGATCTTGCGCAGCTGGTGCGGCCGGCTCTGAACTGGTTTTATGAAAACAGAAGAATCCTGCCCTGGAGGGAGGGGAAAAATCCTTACCATATCTGGGTGTCGGAGATCATGCTGCAACAGACCAGGGTGGAGGCGGTCAAACCATATTACGAGCGGTTCCTCGGGGAACTGCCGGATATTGCCAGCCTGGCGGAGTGTCCTGAGGACCGTCTGCTGAAGCTGTGGGAGGGGCTGGGATACTATAATCGAGTCCGGAATATGCAAAGGGCTGCCGTAGAGATCATGGAGAGCTGGGGAGGGAAGATGCCGGAGCATTATCCGGACATTTTGACGTTGCCCGGGATCGGACCCTACACGGCGGGCGCTATCGCATCCATCGCCTTTGGGGAGCCGGTTCCGGCGGTGGATGGGAATGTGCTGCGGATTCTGGCCAGAGCGGCTGAGGATGACAGCGACATTCTGAAAGAGTCCACCAAGCGGCGGTTTACGGAGGCGCTGTCGGCGGTTATGCCCGGGAAGGAGCCGGGAGATTTCAATCAGTCCCTGATGGAGATCGGCGCGCTGGTGTGCGTGCCAAACGGCGATCCCCACTGTGAAAAATGTCCCTGGAAGGAGCTCTGCCTGGCCCTGGCCCATGGCAGGATCGGGGAGCTTCCGGTCAAGAAGCGGGCTAAAGCCAGAAGGATCGAGAAGAAAACCGTCTGTATCATCCGGGACGGGGAGAGGATTCTTCTGCACAAGCGTCCGCCGAGAGGCCTTCTGGCCGGTCTTTACGAACTGCCGAACCTGGAAGGACAGGCGGATGAGGAGGAGGCCATCGCCTTTGCGCGGGAGCGGGGGCTAATGCCCCTTCGGGTGGAACCTCTCCCGGAGGCGAAGCATATTTTTTCCCATGTGGAATGGCATATGACCGGCTACATGATCCGGGTGGCCGACATGGGGGAGGCGGAATCTGACAGGGTGGAAAATTCTGCCAGAGAGGAGAGTTCCGGCGGGAAAACGGCGGCGCTTTCCCCGGACGGCTATCTTCTGGTGGAGGTGGAGGAGACCCGGAAACATTACCCGATTCCGGCGGCCTTTGAGGCATATACCCGCTATGTGGATCTTCCCATAGGAATGAAAAAGAATCAGAACTGAAGGAGTTCACGAAAAGAAAATGAAAATCGTTACATTTGCGATCCCCTGTTACAACTCAGAGGGATACATGAGAAACTGTATTGAATCCCTGCTGCCCGGCGGAGAGGATGTGGAAATTATTATCGTGGATGACGGATCCAGGGACGGCACGGCCGCGATCGCGGACGAGTACGCCGAAAAATACCCCACCATCGTCCGGGTTATCCATCAGGAGAACGGTGGACACGGGGCGGCGGTCAACACGGGCCTCGCCAACGCCACCGGGCTCTACTACAAAGTGGTGGACAGCGACGACTGGGTGGACGCGGACGCCTACCGCCAGGTAATGGACACACTGCGGAAATTCGTGAAGGATCAGACGCCGGTGGATATGCTGCTTACCAATTATGTTTACGAGAAGGTGTCGGAACACCATCAGAGAAGAATGATTTACAGTCTTCTCTTTGAGAGCGGCCGGATTACCACCTGGAGTGAAATGAAGCACAACGTCAAGGGATTTTCGATCCTGATGCACTCGGTAACCTACCGGACCCAGATGCTGCGGGACTGCGGGCTGAAACTGCCGGAGCACACTTTCTATGTGGACAATCTTTTTGTCTACGAGCCTTTGCCCTATGTGAAAACGATCTATTACCTGAACGTGGATTTTTACCGCTATTACATCGGCCGGGAAGGACAGTCAGTCAACGAGCAGATCATGATCAAGCGGCTGGATCAGCAGCTGCGGGTCAACTACCGGATGATCGACGCCTACGACCTGTGGTCCATTGAGGAGAAACATCTGCGGGAGTATATGCTCTCCTATCTGGAGACCATCACGGTGGTTTCCACCTGCCTTGCCTATGTGTCCGGCACAAAGGAGAGCCTGCACAAGGCGAAGGCGTTGTGGAAATATATCCGGGACAAGGATTACCGCACCTATCATCATCTCCGCTGGGGCGTCCTGGGTGGAGCCATGAATCTGCCGGGGCGGTTCGGCAGGTATCTTTCGGTCAAGGCCTACCGGATTTCCCAGAAATTTATGGGATTTAATTAGGAAATGGAGGCAGACAATGTCTGAGATATCGGGAAAGAAATCGGCGGTGGCGGTGGTGCCCTGCGATACCTATGATGAGGAGAAGGTTTATGGCGCCCTGCGGAAGGGCGTGGAACTTCTGGGAGGGATCGGCGCTTTCGTAAAGCCGGAAGAACGCATTCTGGTAAAACCGAACTTTCTGCTGGCCGCGGATGCGGACAAGGCGGCTACTACCCACCCGGCGGTTATGCGGGGAATGTTCCGCCTGCTTAAGGAGGAGGGCTATGCCCATGTGATCTACGGGGATTCTCCGGGACACGGTTCCTGCAAGGGGGCGGCGGAGAAGCTGGGGCTTGCGCCGGAGAACTGCTACGGGGCGCAGATGGCGGATATGTCCCACGAGGTGCTGACATCTTTCCCCGACGGCATGACGGCAAAGGAATTTCATTTTGTCCGGGAAGTGGGGGAGACGGACGCCATCATCAATCTCTGTAAAATGAAGACCCACTCTCTGGAGCGGGTAACGGGGGCAGTCAAGAATCTTTACGGTCTGATCTGCGGATACCGCAAGGCTGCCGGCCATGTGAAATTTCCGAACGCTATGGTCTTCGCCCGGGCACTGGTGGATATCCACCGTTGTGTGAAGCCCCGGCTGCATGTGATGGACGGCGTTGTGGCCATGGAGGGCAACGGTCCGGGTTCCGGCACGCCTACGCCCATGAAGGTGCTGCTCTTTTCCGTGGATCCGGTGGCACTGGATACGGTGTTCTGTCATCTTGTGCACTTGGATCCGAAGATGGTGCCTACCAACACCCAGGGGGCGTCTATGGGTATCGGTACCTGTTCGGCGGAGGAGATTTCCGTTCTTGTGCCTGAGGAGAGGAATTCCGTTTTGGTGTCGGAGGAGAGGAGTTCCGCTCCTGTGCCGGGCGTGGAGATTTCCATGGAGGAGCTGGCAAAGCGGTACGGCAATCCCGATTTTGATGTGGACCGTCAGGGGGGATCCACGCATTCGGTTCTGGGCAGATATTCCCAGATTATGACGTCCTTTACCAGGAGGCCGGTCATCGACAAGAAGAAGTGTATTCGCTGCGGAATCTGTGTCAGTCATTGCCCGGTGCCGGGGAAGGCCATCGATTTTCGCCGTGGAAAGGACCAGCCGCCGGTGTACGACTATAAAAAATGCATCCGGTGTTATTGCTGCCAGGAAATGTGCCCCCAGAGCGCGATCCGTTCCAGAAGACACCAGAAGCGGAAGTAGAGAAAGGAGAAGCGAACATGAATGAAGCAATTGAGAGCCTGGTAACGAGAAGAAGTGTCAGAAACTACAAGGCGGATATGGTGCCCCGCGAGGTGCTCGACCAGATCATTGAGGCGGGAACCTACGCACCCACGGGGATGGGGAGACAGTCGCCGCTCATTGTGGCTGTGACAAACCGCGAGCTGCGGGACAAGCTGTCCGGATGGAACGCGAAGATTATGGGTACGGATTCGGATCCCTTCTACGGAGCGCCGGTGGTACTGATCGTGCTGGCGGACAAGAGCGCGCCCACTTATCTCTACGACGGAAGCCTGGTTATGGGCAATCTCATGAACGCGGCCCACGCTCTGGGCGTGTCCAGCTGCTGGATCCACCGGGCAAAGGAGGAATTTGAGTCGCCCGAGGGCAAGGCGCTTCTGAAGGAACTCGGCATTGAAGGCGATTACGAGGGCATCGGTCACTGCATCCTGGGATACGCGGCGGACGGCGAGCCCGCGGCAAAACCCAGGAAGGACCACTACGTCTATTATGTGGAGTGAGAGCGCGTCTCGAATCGTTTCCGCAGAAGGATTATGATTCCATTTCAGAAATGGAAGGTATGAACCATCCGATGATGATTGACGCGCCGGCATGGGGGAGGATTTATTTATCTTTGAACGTATGAAAACAGCGCCTCTTCTGGTAATGGGCGCTGTTTTTGTATATCCGTCAGGACACAGACGAATCAGACCTGACAATGTATGGCAGAGATCCGACGTCACATACTCATCTGATTCAGCAGATCGTTTTTCATATCGTACAGTTTCTTTGAGAGATCCACATATACTTTGGAGGGGTTGACAAATCGCTTGTTTTCCTCCCAGAGAGTCTCTTTTTCCTGTGTGCAGATCTTCTGGATCTCCATGACGGCGGGGGAGTCGTAAATCCGTTTTCCGCCTTTGATTACATGGATCAGAAGCTCCCGCATGGTGTAGCTTCCACCGGGGAGCGTGGTTTTCTTCCAGGGTTCGTTGGGATCGAAGAGCTTCATGTCCTGCCCGGGATCAAAGGTCTCGCCCACCAGGCAGATCAGATCGGCCCGGATCTTGCCGGTCTCCTTGTCGTAGATGCGGTAGACAGTCTTGTTGCCGGGGTTTGTGACCTTCTCGGTGTTCTCGGAGAGCTTGATCTTCGGGATGAACTCGCCCTTGTCGTTCTCGATGGCCGCCAGCTTGTACACACCGCCGAAAGCGGGGCAGTCCTTGGAGGTAATCAGGTTGGTGCCGACGCCCCAGGAAGTGATGGTGGCCCCCTGGCTCTTCAGAGACTCGATCAGATACTCGTCCAGGTCGTTGGAGGCGGAGATTACCGCGTCGGGGAAGCCTGCGTCATCCAGCATTTTCCGGACTTTTTTGGACAGGTATGCCAGATCGCCGCTGTCCATACGGATACCGTAATTTTTCATAGGAGCACCGGACTTTCGCATCTCGGTAAAGACTCGGATGGCGTTGGGAACACCGGATTTTAAGGTATCGTAGGTATCCACCAGCAGCGTGCAGGCGTTGGGGTAGAGTTTCGCGTACTCTTTGAAAGCGGTGTACTCGTCGGGGAAACTCATGATCCAGCTATGGGCGTGGGTGCCAAGGACCGGAACGTCAAACATCTGACCTGCCAGTACGTTGGAAGTGCCTTTGCAACCGCCGATAACTGCGGCCCTGGCGCCGTAGGTTCCGGAGTCGGGACCCTGTGCCCGGCGCAGGCCGAATTCCATCACGCCGTCGCCCTGAGCGGCATAGCAGACCCTGGCGGCTTTGGTGGCGATGAGGCATTGATGATTCACAATGTTCAGGATGGCTGTCTCCACCAGCTGGGCTTCCATGATCGGGGCGACGACTTTGATCAGCGGTTCCCTGGGGAAGATGACAGAGCCCTCGGGGATGGCGTAGATGTCGCCGGAAAAGCGGAAATCCCGCAGGTAGGAGAGAAAATCTTCGTCAAAAATTTTCAGAGACCGCAGATAGGCGATATCCTCATCGTCAAAGCGCAGCTCTTCGATGTAGGTAATGACCTGCTCCAGACCCGCGCAGATGGCGTAGCCCCCGTCGGACGGGTTGGAGCGGTAGAACGCGTCGAACACGACCCGGTCATTCTTTTGGTTCTTAAAGTAGCCCTGCATCATGGTCATTTCATACAGGTCTGTCAACAGTGTTAATTTCAGTGTACTCATTTCCCGATGAAACTTTTAGAAAAGTTTCGACCCTTTCCAAGATTGCCTGTCATTGTCTTCGGACAGCAGGTTTTGATCTATTATAATGCAATTGTCTGAAAATGGAAATAGTTTTCCCCATCATGCCGGAGAAAAAAATATAAAAATTTACAGAAAACTTACCCGCACTTTACAAAACAATGGTAAAATAAAAAAGAAACTACAAATGGAAAACCCAAAAAAGCGAGGAGTGTAACTATGAAGTTTAAACTGACCAAAGACGAGAAAAAGTGGGTCATGTATGACGTGGGAAATTCTGCCTTCACGTTGATGATTTCCACGATTCTCCCGATTTATTTTAATTATCTGGCAGGCAACGCGGGACTGTCCGAGGTCTCTTACCTGGCCTACTGGGGCTATGCGGCGTCTGTAACCACGCTGATTGTGGCGGTTCTGGGACCGGTACTGGGAACGCTGGCGGATACCAAGGGGTTCAAGAAGCCGATTTTTATCGCGTTTATCACGGTGGGCGTACTGGGACTGATCGGTATGGGATTTACTTCCCACTGGCTGGTCTTCCTGGTAATCTTTGTGCTTGCAAAGGTGGGGTATTCCGGAAGCCTGATTTTTTATGATTCCATGCTTCCCGACATTACGACAGAGAAACGGATGGATGACGTGTCCTCCCAGGGATACGCCTGGGGTTACATAGGAAGCTGTATTCCCTTTCTGGCATCTCTGGTGCTGGTGCTGATGTATGAGCAGATCGGTATTACCATGAATACGGCCATGACCATCGCTTTCATTATTATCGCTGTCTGGTGGGTGGGGATGACCATTCCGCTTCTTCGGATTTACCAGCAGAAACACTATGTGGAGCGGCAGCCCAACGCGATCAGGGAGAGCTTCCTGCGGATTGGCAGAACATTGAAAGACGTGAAAAAGCACAAAAAGATTTTTCTGTTTCTGCTGGCGTTTTTCTTCTACATAGACGGTGTGTACACGATTATTGACATGGCGACCGCATACGGCTCAGCGTTGGGGCTGGATACCACAGGACTGCTGCTGGCGCTTCTGGTAACGCAGATCGTGGCCTTCCCCTTCGCGATTCTGTTCGGGCGGCTGGCAAGCAAATATAAGACGGAAATTCTGATCACGGTATGTATTGTGGCATATCTGGGGATTGCGGTCTTTGCCTTCTTCATGACCAGCCAGTGGCAGTTCTGGGTGTTGGCTGTGTGCGTGGGAATGTTCCAGGGAGGCATCCAGGCGCTGTCCAGGTCTTACTTTACAAAGATTGTGCCGCCGGAGCAGACCGGCGAATACTTTGGCCTGATGGATATCTGCGGTAAAGGAGCGTCCTTCGTCGGCACAACGCTGGTAGGGGTGGTTTCCCAGATTACCGGCGACATCAATAAGGGTGTGGGTATTATCGCAGTTCTGTTTGTGATCGGAATTTTCTTCTTCCTGAAGGCGACGAAGATCAAGGGAGAGGAAGCAAGATGATTTGACCAGACCGAAAACGGGTGCTATGATAGAAGTCAGTATAAAATCGCAAAGGAGACAGAAATATGCGCCCGGAACAGGAATTTGTGAAAACGGCACAGCATTCTTCGGAGGAAGCAGTGAGTCTGTACGGAAAGTCCCGTGCGGGCTTGCTGCTTTATCGCACTCTTGTAATTTTCTTCGGTATGCTCTTTATAGGACTGATTATCTGGGACGGTTTCGGAAATACGGGGAAAGACAGCCATCAGCTGATGCTTCTTCTGACTTTCCTGGCTCTTGCGCTTGGCCTGCTGTTTTCCCACGCGGGGATGGAATACGGCAGAATGTACCGCGCCATCGGACGGTCGCCCCGGGTGCTGTATGAGTACTGCGCCCAATGGACAGCACGGTTGAAGAAGCCGAAGCAGAAGACCATCCGGCTGTTTCTCATGGCAAAGTGCGCCATTCTCGAAGGCCGGCTGGCTGAGGCGGGAGAAGCTTTGAACAGTGTGGATTATTACGGTCTTCCGGTGGAAAATCAGGCGGCCTACCACCTGCTCTGGGCAGTCATTGACCGGTTGGACGGAAAAACGGAGGATTTCAACCATAATGTGGATGTTTACCGGCAAATGCTCGCGTCCGCAGGTAAAAAAATTCCCCGGGGCGAACAGCGGCTTGGTACGCTGCTCGGGGGATCCGCGGAACAGATTCGTCAGCTTGCGGATATAAGGGAAGATCTTTTGATCAGTAAAAGGAACCTCCTGCGGGTGGGACTGCTGCTTCTTTCCGTAGCTTTGCTGTGTCTGTTCTTTGTGGGAGAGGGACTTTTACCCCGGGGAATGGAATACCGCAGCTGGTTCGCGGTGGGGGGATGCCTTTTTCTTGAGGCGGCGGTTATCGTTCTTGCTGTTCTTTTCATCTGTTCCCAGGACCGGCTCAACCGCAGCGCGGGCAGGAGGAGAGGGGCGTTTCTCGGAGTTTTTATCGCGCTGCTGGTGGTTGGGATACTGTTTTTCGCGGTGTGGGATCTGCTGGGGCTTTTCTCCATGAAGTCGGAGAAAAGGCTGGCGGATGGCAATCTGCTGGTACGGGAGGATCATTTTCTGGATCCCGCCACATATAGTGTCTATGAGCCTGCAGGGCTGATTTTCCGGAAGTATCTGTATACATCGGATGCGGATGGAAACCGTCTGACATACAGCTGGGGAACGGACGCGGAGGATTCCGGCGCCGGAGACGGCACGGACGAAGGCGATACCGGGGATCTGGCGCAGGAGCAGGGACTCTATGAAAGCATCTATGAAACCCAACTGGCTGAAGATTACCCGGGCGGCCTGGAGATCGCCTATTCCGCCAAGGGAGAGATGTACGCCTATGCGGGAGATTTCTACAGCACACAGTTTCAGGGGAGTGGGGTCACGGCCCGGATCCGACTGGTTTATGATCGGGAATCGGAAAACGGCGAGTGTTATGAGGTGGTCCGCTACGAGGATCACTACGACGCGGATGGAAATCGGATGGACAATACCTCGATTCAGGATATCTACGCTGTGGTTAAAAACACCGGGGAGATTATCTCCAGCGGCAGGACCGGATGGGCGGATGCGGGAAATGAAGAATACCGCCGGGCCACCGGGGAATGAGGCAGTTTTCTGTTGCCTAAAAGAGGCGGATTTGGTAGAATGAGAGCATCAGCAGGTTCAATTTAGGGAAGGAAAGGAAAACTATGAGCGACGAGCAGAATATTTTTGAGGAAGAGACAAATGTATCCGGGCAGCCGCAGGAGGGCGGAGCGGTAAACGCAGACCGGAGTGTTGACACGGGACAGAACGGCGGCGCGGACCAGAGCGGGAACTGGTATCAGCAGCAGGGAGCTACCTACAGCGGCCAGTATCAGAGTCAGCAGCAGTATGGCGGCCAGTATCAGAATCAGCAGTACTACAATCCCTATCAGAATACGGCAAGCGGAAAAAAGCAGGGCCAGGGCTTTGGAATCGCCTCCCTGGTGCTTGGAATTATCGCGCTGGTGCTGTTCTGTACCTGCATCAATGTGCTTTTCGGAATTTTGTCCCTGATTTTCGGCATTATTCAGATTGTGCGTTATGAGAAGAAAGGACTGGCTATCGGAGGCATCGTGACCAGCGCGATCTCTGTGGTTTTGATGTTTATCTGTTGGGGAATGCTGCTGACCAGTGATGAATTTATCCGTACGCTGCAGGATGAACTCTACTATTACGAGCAGTATGACCTGGAGAATGAAATGGATCAGTACCTGGACGATGAGTATCTGAACTATCACTATGAATATCAGATCGTGGAAGATCACACGCTGTGAGCGTCGATAGATCAGGGGATTTTTCTTGACAAACACAGTGGATAGCAAGTATAATTTCTGCGGACAATGTAAATGCGTTGAGGAAGACAGTAGGCAGAAAGGCAGACACACAGCGAGCCGGGTATGGTGGAAGCCGGCGTGGGCAGCGTTCTGCGGAAGATCACTTCTTAGCAGCAGACTGAACGGGCGCATCGGAGGAAGCGGCGTCTCAGTAGGAATGACGTATTTCTCCGCGTTAAGGAGGCATGTGCAGAGGCTATGGTAAGGCTTTTTGCACAGCGTATTAGGTGGTTACACGAATCTTAAGGCTTTCGTCCTATGCGGCGGAGGCCTTTTGTATTTCATAGGAAACACCGTTCCGCCGGCGCAAAAAGCTCTGTGAGCCGCCAAGCCGCTACATGATCAGGAAAGGAAAATGAGAAATGTACAAAAAAGTTACCACGGACATGAATTTTGTGGAGCGAGAGAAAGCCACAAAGGAATTCTGGGAAGAAAACCATATTTTTGAAAAAAGCATGGAGAACCGGGAAGGATGCGAAACTTACACCTTCTATGACGGTCCGCCTACAGCCAACGGCAAGCCGCACATCGGTCATGTGCTGACCCGTGTCATCAAGGACATGATTCCCCGCTACCAGACCATGAAGGGAAAATATGTACCCCGAAAGGCCGGATGGGATACCCACGGGCTGCCGGTGGAGCTGGAGGTGGAGAAGCTTCTCGGCCTTAACGGGAAGGATCAGATTGAAGAGTACGGTATGGAGCCCTTCATCAAGAAGTGCAAAGAATCCGTATGGAAATATAAGGGTATGTGGGAAGATTTCTCCGGAACCGTCGGTTTCTGGGCGGATATGGAGCATCCCTATGTGACCTACGAGGACGATTACATCGAGTCCGAGTGGTGGGCGCTGAAGGAAATCTGGGAGAAGAAGCTCCTTTACAAGGGCTTCAAGATTGTGCCCTATTGTCCCCGCTGCGGAACCCCCCTGTCCGCCCAGGAAGTGGCCCAGGGGTATAAGCTGGTAAAGGAGCGTTCGGCGGTAGTGCGCTTTAAGGTTGTAGGCGAGGACGCCTATTTCCTGGCGTGGACCACCACGCCCTGGACACTTCCCAGCAACGTTGCCCTCTGCGTAAACCCCGACGAGACCTATTGCAAAGTTGCCGCCGCGGACGGGAAAACCTACTATATGGCAGAGGCTTTGCTGGATCAGGTGTTGGGAAAACTTGCCGGGAAGGACGAGAAGGGCAATGTGACAAAGCCGGCCTACGAGATCCTGGAGACCTATAAGGGAACGGATCTGGAATACAGAGAGTATGAACCTCTCTTTGCCTGCGCCGGCGAGGAGGCAAAGAGACAGCGCAAGAAGGCGCACTATGTGACCTGCGATACCTATGTTACCATGTCCGACGGTACCGGTATCGTCCACATTGCGCCGGCTTTCGGCGAGGATGACGCCCAGGTTGGCCGCAGATACGGTCTGCCCCTGGTGCAGTTTGTAAATGAGAAGGGCGAGATGACGGACGACACCCCCTATGGCGGCGTGTTTGTCAAGAAGGCGGATCCCATGATCTTAAAGGATCTGGACACTGAGGGTAAGCTCTTCGACGCTCCCAAGTTTGAGCACGACTATCCCCATTGCTGGAGATGTGACACACCGCTGATCTATTACGCCCGTGAGTCCTGGTTTATCAAGATGACCGAGGTGCGGGACGAGCTGATCAGGAACAACAACACGGTAAACTGGATCCCCGAGTCCATCGGAAAGGGACGTTTCGGCGACTGGCTGGAGAACATCCAGGACTGGGGCATCTCCCGTAACCGTTACTGGGGCACGCCGCTGAACATCTGGGAGTGCGAGGAGTGCGGCCATCAGGAATCCATCGGAAGCCGCGCGGAGCTGGCTGAGAAGAGCGGCAATCCCGACGCCGCCAAGGTGGAGCTTCATCGCCCCTACATCGACGAGATCACGATCCCCTGCCCCTGCTGCGGCAAGACCATGAAGCGGGTGCCGGAGGTTATCGACTGCTGGTTCGACTCCGGGGCAATGCCCTTTGCCCAGCATCACTATCCCTTCGAGAATGAGGATCTGTTTGCGCAGCAGTTCCCGGCTCAGTTCATCTCCGAGGCGGTGGACCAGACCAGAGGATGGTTCTACTCCCTGATGGCGGAATCCACGCTGCTGTTCCATCGGGCGCCTTACGAGAACGTCATCGTTCTGGGGCATGTGCAGGACGAGAACGGACAGAAGATGAGCAAGTCCAAGGGCAACGCGGTGGATCCCTTTGAGGCGCTGGCTACTTACGGCGCAGACGCGATCCGCTGGTATTTCTACATCAATTCCGCGCCCTGGCTGCCCAACCGTTTCCACGGCAAGGCCGTGCAGGAGGGACAGAGGAAATTCATGGGAACCCTGTGGAATACCTACGCTTTCT
The DNA here is from genome assembly GCA_949286525.1 of uncultured Eubacteriales bacterium. Lineage (GTDB taxonomy): Bacteria > Bacillota > Clostridia > Lachnospirales > Lachnospiraceae > Pullilachnospira_A. The sequence continues at coordinate 12,517 of CASECT010000021.1, forward strand.
TTGTCCTCTACGCGAATATTGACGGATTTGACGCAACAGACTATACACTGGAATATGATAAATTAAACGTAATGGACCGCTGGCTTTTGTCCAGACTGTATTCTACGGTAAAAGCCGTGGACGATAATCTGGGCAATTACAAGATCCCCGAGGCGGCGAGAGCTCTGGATGACTTCGTAGATGAGATGAGCAACTGGTATGTCCGCCGCAGCCGTGAACGGTTCTGGGCAAAGGGCATGGAGCAGGATAAGATCAACGCCTACATGACTCTCTACACTGCTCTGGTAACCATCGCGAAGGCTGCAGCGCCCATGATCCCCTTCATGACCGAGGAGATTTACCGGAATCTGGTGTGCAGCATCGACACCTCCGCGCCGGAGAGTGTGCATCTGTGCGACTTCCCCGAGGCGAAGGAGGCGTGGATCGATCCGGAGCTTGAGGCAAACATGGATCTGGCGCTTAAGATTGTAGTGATGGGCCGCGCCTGCAGAAACTCCGCCAACATCAAGAACCGTCAGCCCGTCGGTCAGATGTATGTGAAAGCTGACAAGACGCTGCCGGACTACTTTGTGGACATCATCGGCGAAGAGCTGAATGTGAAGAAGGTTGACTTTGCGGAGGATGTCTCCGCCTTTACCACCTACACCTTCAAGCCTCAGCTTCGGACCGTGGGACCGAAGTACGGCAAATTCCTGGGCGGCATCCAGAAAGCCCTGGCATCCCTGGACGGCAATAAGGCGATGGCGCAGCTTGCGGCAGAGGGAGCGCTCACGCTTCCCGAAGTGGATGACTCGATCCGCCTGACCGAGGAGGATCTGCTCATTACCATGACCCAGATGGAAGGATATGTGACAGAATCCGACGCCGCGGTTACCGTGGTGCTCGACACCCATATGACCGATGAGCTGCTGGAGGAAGGTTTTGTCCGGGAGCTGGTAAGCAAGATCCAGACCATGCGCAAGGAGGCCGGGTTTGAGGTGACCGATCATATCGATGTGGTTTATGAGGCCGGACAGAAGGCTGCTGAGATTTTCGAGAAATATGGCGATCAGATCGGCGGCGAAGTTCTGGCGGAATCTGTGAAACCCGGAAGCGAAGGCGAGTACGCGAAGGAGTGGAACATCAACGGGGAGAAGGTAACACTGGCCGTGACCAGGCGATAGGAGGAAGAAATGAGAAATATGAATTTCGACAAAAGAGAGTTTAAGAAACAGGTAAAAGAGAATGTGAAGCTTCTTTACCGCAAGAATTTTGAGGAAGCGAACAGCCAGGAAGTGTATCAGGCAGTGGCGCTGGCGGTCAAGGACGACATTATCGACAACTGGCTTGCGACTCAGAAGGTCATGGAGGAGAAGGATCCGAAGATCGTTTACTATATGTCCATGGAATTTCTGATGGGCCGTGCTCTGGGCAACAACCTGATCAATCTCTGCGAGTACGATGAGGTGCGGGAAGCTCTGGATGAGCTGGGCTTTGACATTGATGCCATCGAGGATCAGGAGCCGGATCCGGCGCTGGGAAATGGAGGCCTGGGGAGACTGGCAGCCTGCTTTCTGGATTCTCTTACCACTCTGGGATACTCGGCTTACGGCTGCGGTATCCGTTACCGGTACGGCATGTTCAAACAGAAAATCGAGGACGGCTTCCAGAAGGAAGTGCCGGACAACTGGCTGAAGAACGGCTATCCCTTTGAGATGAAGCGTCCGGAGTATTCCCATGAGGTGCATTTCGGCGGCTACGTGCGAAGCGAGATGGGCGAGAACGGCAAGATTAACTTTATCCATGAGGGGTACAGTTCCGTCATCGCGGTTCCCTACGATATGCCGATTGTCGGATATGGAAATGATATGGTCAACACCCTGATGATCTGGGACGCGGAGCCCAAGGAGGTCTTTCGGCTGGATTCCTTTGACAAGGGAGAGTACAACAAGGCTGTGGAGGAGGAGAACCTGGCCAAGAATCTGGTGGAAGTGCTCTATCCCAACGACAATCATATCTCCGGAAAGGAACTTCGGCTGAAGCAGCAGTATTTCTTTGTTTCCGCCAGTCTGCAGAGAGCTATCGGCCGCTATATGAAGCGCCACGACGATATTCACAAGCTCTACGAGAAGGTTACTTTCCAGATGAACGATACCCATCCGACGCTGGTGGTTCCGGAGCTGATGCGTATTCTTATGGATGAGTATCAGCTGGGCTGGGATGAGGCGTGGACCATTACTACGAAATCCTGCGCTTACACCAACCATACCATTATGGCAGAGGCGCTTGAGAAATGGCCTATCGAGATTTTCTCCCGGCTGCTTCCCAGAGTTTACCAGATCGTGGAGGAGATCAACCGTCGGTTTGTCATCGAGATCCAGAATCGTTTCCCCGGCGACCAGGGAAGAGTGGAGCGCATGGCCATTATCCGGGACGGTATGGTCAAAATGGCGTATCTGGCTACCGCGGCCGGCTACTCTGTCAACGGCGTGGCGAGGCTGCACACGGAGATCCTGGAGAAACAGCTTTTGAAGGATTTCTATGAGATGTACCCGGAAAAATTCAACAACAAGACCAACGGTATTACCCAGAGAAGATTTCTGCTGCATGGCAATCGTCTGCTGGCGGATTGGGTAACCGACCATATTGGCAGGGAGTGGATCACGGATCTCTCCCGTATGAAAAAGCTGGAGCTTTTCGTGGATGACAAGAAGGCGCAGCACGAGTTCATGAACATCAAGTATCAGAACAAACTGCGTCTGGCCCAGTATATCCGGGAGCACAACGGCATCGATGTGGATCCGCGTTCGATCTTTGACGTGCAGGTAAAGCGGCTGCATGAGTACAAACGGCAGCTTCTGAACATCCTTCATGTGATGTATCTGTACAATCAGATCAAGGAACACCCGGAGATGGATTTTTATCCCAGAACCTTTATCTTTGGCGCGAAGGCCGCGGCGGGCTATCGGATCGCGAAGCTGACCATCAAACTGATCAACAATGTGGCGGCCGTCATCAACAATGACCGGAGCATCAACGGCAAGATCAAGGTGGTCTTCATCGAGGACTACAAGGTGTCCAACGCGGAGTGGATTTTTGCCGCGGCGGACGTGTCTGAGCAGATTTCCACGGCCAGCAAGGAGGCTTCCGGCACAGGAAACATGAAGTTCATGTTAAACGGCGCGGTAACCATCGGCACCATGGACGGAGCCAATGTGG
>CASECT010000022.1 GCA_949286525.1 uncultured Eubacteriales bacterium
GATATTTCCGCCTGACGGCCTTCGGAAGTTACGAGAATTCTGTCCGCGCGCTGGAGAGAATCAAGAAACTGTAAAGAAAACCGGAATTTGACAAAAAAATAACCTGATTATATCAAAAAAAGGTAAGACAAGGGCTGGAAAAACGTTTATAATTCTAGTATAGGCGCAGATCCCGGCGGTGTTCCGAAAAGGGGCCGCCGGGATGCAAATTTTTTTCAGAGAAAAAAGGAGAAGCAGGTATGAAATTATTTATCGACACAGCCAAGGTTGAGGACATCCGCAAGGCAAACGACATGGGGGTTATCAGCGGGGTTACCACAAACCCGTCCCTGATCGCAAAAGAGGGAAGAGATTTTAATGAAGTGATCCGCGAGATTACCACGATTGTGGACGGCCCCATCAGCGGCGAGGTAAAAGCCACCACAGTGGATGCGGAGGGCATGATCAAAGAGGGACGCGAGATCGCGGCGATTCACCCCAACATGATTGTAAAGATTCCGATGACCGTCGAAGGTCTGAAGGCAGTGAAAGTGCTTTCCGCAGAGGGCATCAAGACCAACGTGACGTTGATTTTTACCGCGAACCAGGCGCTTCTGGCAGCTGAGGCGGGCGCGACCTACGTGTCTCCGTTTTTGGGCAGACTGGATGACATCAATCAGAGCGGCGTGGATCTGATCGAGGAGATTGTGACGATCTTTGATAATTACGGATATGATACCGAGATTATCGCGGCCAGCATCCGCAATCCTGTGCATGTGACCGAGTGCGCGCTGGCGGGCGCAGATATCGCGACAGTTCCCTACAGCGTGATTGAGCAGATGACGAAGCATCCGCTGACGGATCAGGGTATCGAGAGATTCCAGAAAGACTACAAGGCAGTATTCGGAGAGTAAGTATGGGCTACAGAGAAGATATTATGGACGGCCGCACCGCCCTGGGAATCGAGCTGGGCTCCACCCGGATCAAGGCAGTGCTGGTAAATGAAAAAAACGAGATTATTGCCCAGGGAGATCATTCCTGGGAGAATCAGCTGGTGGACGGTATCTGGACATACAGCCTGGAGGCTATCTGGGGCGGTCTGCAGGACGCCTACGCGCAGTTGGCCGCAAATGTGAGCAGGCAGTATGATACCAAGCTGACAACGCTGGGAGCCATGGGATTTTCCGCCATGATGCACGGATATATGGCGTTCAATGACAGGGATGAATTGCTGGTTCCCTTCCGTACCTGGAGAAATACCATGACGGAGGAGGCTTCCCTGAAACTTACCGAGGCCTTCGGATTCCACATTCCCCAGAGATGGAGCATCGCCCATCTGTATCAGGCAATCTTAAAGGGCGAGGAGCATGTGAAGGATGTGGCTTTCTTTACCACACTGGCAGGATACATACACTGGCAGCTGACCGGAGAGAAGGTGCTGGGTGTGGGCGAGGCGTCCGGTATGTTCCCCATCGACAGCGATACAAAACAGTTTGACGCGAAGATGATCGAGACCTTTGACGCGATGGTTGCGGACAAGGGATTCCCCTGGAAACTTGCGGAGATTCTTCCGGGAGTAAAGACAGCCGGAGAGCATGCGGGTGTATTGACGGCGGAGGGAGCGAAGAAACTGGATCCCACCGGAACGCTGCAGCCGGGCGTGCCTCTGTGCCCGCCGGAGGGCGATGCCGGAACGGGCATGACTGCCACCAACAGTGTGCGGGTGCGGACCGGAAACGTGTCCGCCGGAACCAGCGTATTTTCCATGATCGTGACCGAGAAGCCTTTGTCAAAGGCATACGAGGAGATCGATATGGTAACGACGCCTACCGGAGAGCCGGTGGCTATGGTACACTGCAATAACTGTACCTCCGATCTGAATGCCTGGGTGGATCTGTTCAAGGAGACACTGGATCTCTTCGGCGTAGATGTATCCATGAACGACCTGTACGGCAAACTGTACAACAAAGCGCTGGAGGGCGACGCGGACTGCGGCGGTCTGCTGGCTTACAACTATTTCTCCGGAGAACATGTGACCGGGTTTGAGGAGGGAAGACCGCTGTTTGTCCGTAAGCCGGACGCGGCCTTTACCCTGTCCAACTTCATGCGGACCCACCTTTACACGTCTCTGGGGGCTTTAAATACCGGCATGGACATCCTTTTGAAGGAGGAGAAGGTGGCCATTGACAGGATTACCGGACATGGCGGACTTTTCAAGACCAAGGGCGT
>CASECT010000023.1 GCA_949286525.1 uncultured Eubacteriales bacterium
ATGTACAGAGAAGTTTATCATCTATGCCAGAATGTGGAAGGAGCGATGGATATGTTTTTTTCAGAAGAATTGCTGGAACTCGACCGAAACACTGTACAATATATGATTGAGGAGCAGGAAAAACAGCTTCAGGAGAATGAACAAAAAATCCAGGAGAATGAACAAAAAATCCAGGAGAATAAACAAAGGCTCAAGGAAAAACAGCGGCAGCTCCACGACAGTGAGCAACAGCTCAAGGAAAAACAGCGGCAGCTCCACGACAGTGAGCAACAGCTCAAGGAAAAACAGCAGCAGCTCCACGACAGTGAGCAACAGCTCAAGGAAAAACAGCAGCAGCTCCGGGAGAAGGACGACCTGATCCGCCAGATGCAGCAGCAGATTGACGACCTGATCCGCCAGGTGGCCACCCTCACAAAATGACTTCATTTTTCCGGCGTTTCCTGCTATAATATCAACTGTACGCCCTCTCTCTGAAGACGGAGAGCGCGAGTTTTCGAACGAATATCAATGAACATCTTGGGAGGAAACGCAATGTATCGCGAAGTATCAAAACTTATCATGTTCGGAGATACGAATCCGGACTGTATTCTTTATCAGTTCAGCGACATTTTCCGCAGCTTTGACGCCTGGAAAACCATGGATGAGGCCGATCCCGCCCAGGCCACGAAAAAGGCGCAGATCAAATCGCAGCTGATCCGGGATATTTACACCCAGCTTAAACGGCTGATGATTGTAGCCACCGATTACGGTTTTGACGAGAACCTGTGGCATAATTACCTGACCTTTTACCTGGTAACCAACGAGAATCCCTTCAGCATTACCTGTGAGAAGGTGGGGGCTAACGAGGGCAGCGTCAACCATTTCGCGAAGAATGATTTCCGCGCGTTTCTGGCTCTGTTCAACTATGACTTTTCGGAAATCGAGCAGGCGCTGGGCATCGACTGTTTTTCCCAGATTTCCAACTATCGCTCCATCGCGAAGAAAGAGCTGATGTACAACAAGAATGTCAGCGAAAAAATCATCGCCCTCAGCCGCAGGCTGGAAGCGGCGGCGGACGAAAACGCTTTCTTCGACTGCGTGACCGGTTTTTATAAAGATTACGGTGTGGGAATGTTTGGACTCAACAAAGCTTTCCGCATCAAAAGCCGATCCGACGGCGACATCGAGTTTGTCCCCATCAACAACATGGACAAAGTCATGCTGGACGATCTGATCGGATACGAGATTCAGAAGAAAAAACTGGTTGACAACACAAAAGCCTTTGTGGAAGGGCGCAAAGCCAACAACGTACTGCTCTTCGGCGACAGCGGCACCGGCAAATCTACCAGCATTAAAGCGATTGTCAATGAATTCTATCCCCAGGGCCTTCGCATGATCGAGATATACAAGCATCAGTTTAAGGACCTCTCCAACGTGATCGCCCGAATCAAGAATCGGAACTACCGCTTCATCATCTACATGGACGACCTGTCCTTCGAGGAGTTCGAGGTAGAATACAAATTTCTGAAAGCTGTCATCGAGGGCGGCGTGGAAACCAAGCCCGACAACATCCTGATCTACGCGACCTCCAACCGCAGGCATCTGATCAAGGAGACCTGGAGCGACCGAAACGATATGGAAGTGGATAACGGCATGCACCGTTCCGACACCATGGAGGAAAAGCTCTCCCTGGTACACCGTTTCGGCGTGACCATCAACTACTCCAAGCCGTCTCAGAAGGAGTACTTCCATATCGTAATCCAGCTTGCCAGAAAGGAGGGCATCACGGAGGAGGCCATGAGCGACGAAGAACTGCGCGCCGAGGCCAACAAGTGGGAGCTGAGCCACGGCGGTATTTCCGGCCGGACAGCCCGGCAGTTTGTCAACTATCTCGCCGGGCAGCTAAAGTGATCAGTTTTTCCCACAGCCTGTCGCAGGCGTCCTTATACTTTACCGCATGGTCTTCGTCATAAAATCCTCTTCTGCCCAGATACAGCTCTGAAGCCTCCTGCGGCGCGTCTTCCATGACCTGAGCCAGCGGCGTAACCTTATCTTCCCAGGTCAGTTCCCCTTCCGCCGGAAGATTTCCCTCCGCGTCCGCCAGCAGCTCATAGTCCCTCATCATCCCTTCCGGGTTGTCCATCAGGAAGAAATAACTGCTCTGGGTAAGGATATCGCTCTCCAGGGCGGCGGAAGCAGACATGGTCAGCTGGGCGTAATCGTAGTCGTCCGTCTCATAGAAGACATACTGCGTAATGGAAACCGTTACCTTGCCGTCTCCGGAGGCGTCCTCCCCCTGGCTTTCAAAGAAATCCGTCAATTCCTCCACCGTCTCGTCCGACAGCCTCTCGGAACCCACATAGGCCACCTGATAATCCGCGACCGGTTCCGTGATGCCCAGATTATGCAGGATCATGGAAATAACAGCCGCCGCAGCGACAGCAATCACAGCTACCAGTTTCCAGTGATAATGCCACCAGTTCCTCCTTTTTTCCTTCGGCGTCAGCTCATGGAACTGCGTTTCCGGCTCCACATCCCGATTCAGATATTCCAGATATTCACTTGCCATGACGATCCTCCCGCGATTTTTAAAACAGGAAAACTTCCTCCCGGCGGCAGGGCGGTTTGCCGCCGCCCCTCGTTCCGGAAGGAAGTCCCTTGGAAAATACGCCCTCACATATCATGTAAGAGAAAAAGCTGTTACTCCTGGCTCTGTGTCAGCGTCGTGTTGATATCGCCCACACCCGGCGCTCCGGTAAAGGATACGGCAACCGTCGCTCCTCCGTCCGCATTGGTGGAAGTAATATCTCCCATGGTGTCAAAGTGGAATGTAAGGACACCGTCTGAGCCGGACTCATAGGAACCCTGATCGATTGCCAGCTCCACACCGTACGCGCTGATGTACAGCTCACAGGTATTGTCGTTGTAGCAGTTGATCCAGCAGTCCACATCCTGTCCAAGCGCGTTATCGGAGCCAGCGATTACTGTCGCGAATTTCAGCGCCACCGGCTTGCTCTGGTCGATTTTCAGCGTTACCGCCTCGCCGCCTTCCGGCGTGTAGGTCGCGGACGCTCCGTCGTCAGAAACCACCAGGGTCGCTCCGGTATCGCTGTCGGATTCCGGCGTCATGGTAAAGGTCTTGCCATCCTCGCTCATCTCCCAGGTTCCCTCGATCTCAACGGTCATCATATCGCTGTAGGTCCCGTTATGGTTCAAGGATACGGTACAGGTCTCATCAGACTCCAGGTACGCTTTCAGATAAGCGATACCCTTCTCTCCGCCGTATCCGGAATCCGCCTGACCGTATTTGCTGTCCATGCCCTCCGCATCCTTCTGGAACGCGCAGTTTTCAGCGCCTGTTCCGGAAACGCCGGTGGTATCATTGTAAATGTACTCGCCGTCATAAGCGCAGCTTCCCAGCTCCGTGCCGTCAAATCCGGTAAAGGTAATGGTATAATCGGCTGTTCCCTCCGTTACCTTGCCCTCCTCAGAATCCGCTCTGGTCATCGTCACGGCATAATCGCAGGATTCCTCCGTGATCTCGTATGTACCCGCGAAGGCAATCTGGTTGGAAGCGTATCCGGCGTAGAATACTTTCCCGATAGAGGATTCATCATACAGATGAATATAGTTGACCCAGAGCCCGAGCCCCTCTACATCATAGGAAAACTGATAATATCCTACGGGATCCGAAGGATCTGCCGCCGCTTCCTTCTTCGCGTCGCCGCCGTCCGTCTCTCCCTCTCCGGTCGATCCGCAGCCGGCGAAAGCGAACATGGAGCATGCCAGAAGTCCGCAGCAGATCAGCGACAAAAACTTCTTACCTTTCATTTGTTGTACCTCCTGAAACTATTTGGTTTTCTTCCAAACTGAAGATACTATTATTCTGCCACGAAAGGTTCTTTTTTGATTTCGCAAATCCGACGTCATTTATTCACAAATCCGACGTCATTCCTCTTTCCGCCATCCATTCGTCCAGCTGCCGCTGTTTATCCGCCAGGATATCCCCTATCCCGGCTTCCTCCAGCGCGCCAAGAAACGCCGCGTAATCCTCCTCCAAATCGCCCTCTCCGCTCTCCAGCACAGGCAGATAAGTCTCCAGCACTTTTTCCGCCGCGTCCGTCTGCCGAGCCACGCCGGGCGAGTGATAGACAAACCCTTCATAGCGGCCGCCTTCCATGCGGATTCCCTCCTCATTATATTTCCCGCGGGCCAGCTGCTGGCCGGGCGTCCCGAAATCGTACAAATCTTCCGCGTTCCCCAGATCAAAAAAGGGATTATAAAATCCTCCCGTACCGCCTCCTGACCCAAGCGGCTCCGCCAGGCGGTACGCGTCGTCCGCCGTTCTGTAATGTTCGCCTGAGATACCCCGGTTTAACAGCCACGCGATCCTCTGGTCCCGGTACATCAATTCCAGAAATTCCACGGCGGCCCGCGGATATTTACTGGTGGTCGGAACAGTCCAGTACTCCCGGCTGTTATCCGGCCTTACCTCTGTTGTCCGAAGACAGACAAAATCCGTCTCCTCGCCCATAAGAAGGTCCATCGTACCCGGATAACTGGAGGCTGGTATCATCAAAACCGTCTGATCACGCAAAAGTTCTGTTACCGCCCCGTCATAGATCAGTCCATCCGGATAAATCAGTTCCCGCGCGTACCAGTCTGTCATATACGCCAGAAAAGATCTGTACTCTTCCGTCGCGTACAGATTTACCACCTGATCATTTTCCCGCCGCACCACACCGGTATAACCGCTGCTTCCCAGCGCGTCGCCCGCGTCCATATACTGAAAAACCGTAGAATCGCTCTGACCGCCGGTAATCTGCCCCAGGGGGTAACTGTCGGGATACACCTGCTTCAAGCGCTCCAGGATCACGCCAACCTCCCCCATGGAATAGACACGCTCCTCGTCAAAGGATATTCCCGCCGTTTCCAGCGCCTGGCGGGAGACCCACAGGCCATACCCCCGCGCGCTCTGGCGGGAAAGATTCGCCACCCCGTAAATCCGTCCCTGCCACGAAGTACCCTCCGTCAGGTCTCTGCCCCGCGCCTCATCCAGATACCATAACATATCGGCCCCCCGTTCCAGATATCCGTTAAAAAAATTCAAAAAACCCTTCCCAATATAGAAATCCAGATCCGTCCCTTCTACCAGCATCAGATCCACCGCGTCCCCTCTGCTCAGCCAAAGGGAATATTCCGTCTTCCTCTCTCCGGCGTCCACCGGCACCAGTTCTATCTCCGCGCCGATTTTTTCCCGGGCAATTTCGTTGACCGCCTCCTGCACTTCTTCCAGTTCCGAAATATCAGAAATACCTTCCATGTAGGGATACGTTACCCGAAGACGAACGATCCCTCCGGATCCTTCTTCGCCGCTGCCGGATCCGGACGCCTCGCCGCCGTCCGTCCCGCCGCCGAAAAGCCGGGCGCCGGATATCAGTCCGGCGGCAAGCAGAAGCACCGCCAGGGCGGACAGTATCTTTCTCCGCCATCTCATAATTCGCGCTCCTTTTCTTCATTCTCCATGCGGATCCCCTTCTCCCGGCGCTGAAACTCCCTGGGCGTAATCCCCTCGCACTTCTTAAACTGTTCCGTGAAATGGGAATAACTTCCAAAACCCACCTTCCCGGCCACCATGGTTACAGTCAGACGTCCGTCCCTCAGCAGTTCTTTCGCCAGCTGGATCCGTTTCTGCAGGATATATTCGGAAACCGTTTTCTGATATCGCTTTTTAAAGGACCTGGTCAGATGATCCGCGCTCATAAAAGCCATCCCCGCAAGAGCGTTGACAGAGAGCGCCTCGTCCAGATGCGTATCAATATACGCGGCTACCTTCTCCACCGTATCGGCCGTACTCGCCGGCTCTTCCTGTTTCAGGCTGTTGATATACTGGCGGCCGTACTCTGTCATGACATTCTGCCGGCGTTTTTCCCCGATCAGTTTGATCACTCTTTCCAGCACTTCCGTCAGCACTTCGTAGCGTACCGGCTTTAGGACGTATTCCAGGCAGCGCAGGTGCATGGCCTGCCGGGCGTAATTAAACTCGTCGTGACAGCTTAGAATGATCGTTTCCGTATCCGGCGAATGGCTGTTGATCCACTCCAGAAGTGAAATCCCGTTCTCATCCGGCATTTCAATATCACAGATCGCCAGATCAATCTGCCGCTCTGACAGAATCTGTACCGCTTCCGCGTAGCTTCCTGCGGAAAAGACTTCGTCAAAGCCCAGCCGGTCCATATCTACTCCCTCTATAATCCCCTGCACCGCGATAGGCTCGTCATCCACGATCAGTAATCTCATCCCGTTCCCTCCTTGTAAAAGGCATTTCCATCCAGATCTGGGTCCCCTCTCCCGGCGTACTGGTTACCTTAAATACCGCCTGTCCATGAAAATAATAATCCATCCACGCGCGGCAGTTATAAATTCCGATATGCTCGTTTCCCATAGCGTCCACATAACGGCGCTTCGCCCGGATTGCCCGCATGGCCTCCGGGCGGATTCCACGTCCCGTATCGGTCACGGAAATCAGCAGCCGGTCGTTTTCCCTGCGGATATTGATCAAAATCTCCACGATCTTTCCCGGAATCATCGCGTACTTTACCGCGTTTTCCACGAAATTTTCAATCAGAAGCGAAGGAATCAGCGCTTCCGCGGCTTCCTCTTCCATATTGTATACACAGTTAAAACGGTCGGGAAAACGGATTTTCTGCACCTTCAGATAACTCTGCACAAAATCCATTTCCTGGCGGACTGTTACCATCTCCCTGTTCTCCCGCAGAATGTAGCGGAAATAATCCACCAGGCAAAGCGCGAATTCCTGAATTCCCTCACAGTTTTTTACCTGGGCCATACTGTAAATCAGATTAAAGGAATTCATCAGCATATGCGGGTTCATCCTAAGCCGCAGGTTATCCAGCGTCATGGAATACAGCTGTTCCTCGCGCCTGCGGCCTTTTTCAATTTCCGCGGCCATCTCGTTAAAATTCTCATACATCTGACGGAATTCCGCTGAAATATCCTCCTCTATCCCGACAATCCGGTAACTCTCCCTTTTGGGCGAATCCGCGCTTCGCGCGTAAAAATCAAGAGCCTCGTTCATCCTCTGGACAGAAGCAACCACCCGTTTTTTTACCATGCGCCAGAAAATGAACAGGAAAATAATCTCCAGCGCAACGACAAAAACCAGCGCGGTAAAATATCCCCATAAATTCACAAAGAACGTAAGCCCGGGAATCCTCACGGCCACGCGGATTCCCATATCCTCATCCTCCCAGGACAAAAAACGATCCCCCGCCGGAAAAGCAAGCAGTTCCTCCCAGCCGCCGTCCCGATACTGGGAAGCCGCGCCGTCCCTGATCTCCAGGATACGGACGTCATCTCCCACATAGGCCGCCCGCGCGTCCAGCGTCTCCATATACTCCTGGTCTTCCAGATAACGGTTCATATCTACCAGAAAGCCCAAATCATATTCCTCGTAAGCGTAAGAGCGCGCGAAAAAACATGTCTCGTCAAAATAATACAGGTTCCATCCCCGGGAAGTTCCCTGGGGAAACCCCCGCGTCAGCATCTTGCCCCGAAAACCTTCCATTTGGTCAAACCGGTAATCATCATAATTGTACTTCAGATGAAAAGAACCGCTCCTGCGGTCAAACAGGTACGCGACGCCGGAAAAACTGCGCACTTCCTGTATTTCTCCCAGCCGCTGGATCATTTCGTAATTTGTGACTTCGCTGTGTCCGGATTCGGAAGTCAGTTCCGTCAGATAGTCCAGCACGAACTGATCCAGTTCCTTCTCCACAACGTCCAGGTTTGCTTCCAGAAGCGTCATGGAACCGTCCAGATCGTTCTCGTAAGACTCCAGCATCCGCCGGTCGGAAATGCCGACGACAATACCGGCGGCAACCACGGTCAGTATTCCCAGCGGCAAAAACGTCACGCAAAGCACGCGCACAAAATATCCGGCCAGCGTATGATTTCCTTTCCACCTCACTGCCTGTTCCTCCTGCCCTGCACATGTATCCTTTCCCGGAAATTGTATCATTTTTCCGCGGATTTTACAATTACGGCTTCCTTCGGAAAATAAACGCGAAAGCAACCCGCAGCGCAGCCGGCCGGCGGAAATAATTTCCGCCGGCCGGCTGACATTCAGGCTATTTTATATGAATTGTATGTTACCCTTTTACGCCTCCCGCGATCACGCCCTTTTCCAGCTTATCCTGGAAGAAGGGGAACAGCACCAAAATCGGCAGCGTCGCCGCCACGATAACCGCGTACTGTATCAGGTATCGGTTATAATCCGGGTTGGCAGACCGCAGGAAATTCTCGTTGTCCGCCAAAATCTGCCGGATCCACAGCTGCAGCGGCCACAGACCCTTCTGGTTTGGCACATAAATAGACGCCGGCAGCCAGGAGTTCCACTGCATAACCACGGAATTTAAGATAATAACGGAACCCAGATTCATGGCCTGGGGCAGCATAACCTGCCACATGGTCCGAAAATGTCCCGCCCCGTCGATCCGAGCCGCCTCATACATCTCGTGTGGAACCGAGTTAAAGGCGTTCATCATCATGATCATGAACATGGCGTTGGTACATCCCGGTATAATCAGCGCCCAGCGGGTTCCCACCCACCCCAGCGTGCGGAGCACGATGTAAGTGGGGACCATGCCACCGGAAAACAGCATGGTGGACATCAGGATCAGAGAGACCGGCGTCTTCAGCTTCGTCTCCCTGCTGAGGGCATAGCCGGTAACCGACGCGATCAGAAATCCCAGCGCCGTGGCGCTGACCGTATAGAGAATAGTATTGGCGTATCCGCTGATAATGCTGGCGTCCTGAAAGATCAGCTTATATCCGTCCAGGTTAAAATTGCCGATCCACTTCAGGAACAGCCCGTCGTAAGCCATGGCCTGCTGCCCGTCGGAAAGGGAGATCATCAGCACATGCCACATGGGAATCACGCAGACGAAAGCGATCAAAGCCACAACCAGGTAAATAATCACGTCGGCCACATGATCCAGCACGCTCTTATGCTCCACCATGTGCAGAGCGCTGTCCTCCTGCGCGGGGTTATATTTTTTCACTTTACTCATTTCACACCTCCAAATCCTAGAACAGGGACGAACCGGCCGCTTTTCTGCTGAGCATGTTGGAACCGATCAGCAGGATCGTGCCGACGATCGACTGGAACAGGCCGGAAGCCGCGGACAGGCTGTAATTTGTCGCCGTGCCGAAAGCCATACGGTATGTATAGGTATACACCGTATCCGCCACATCGTATGTCGACGGCATGTACATCAGGATGATATTCTCAAAACCGGTGGAGAAACTCAAGCCCACACCCAGAACGAACATCATCATGACGGTCGGCATAATGCACGGCAGCGTAATCCGAAACAGCCTCTGCCATCGGTTTGCCCCGTCGATGGCCGCCGCCTCCTGCAGATCTCCGCTGACCGTGGCGATGGCCGCCACATACATGATGGAGCCCCATCCGATACCCTGCCAGATTCCCATGCCCACATACAAAAGCCAGAATATGGGGATGTGTTCATTGGCAAGCCAGTTCTGGTTCTCCAACCCGAACATATTGGCAAGGAGCATGGTCAGCGGGCCGTCTTTCCCCAGAAACTCGGATACCAGGGAAACCACAACCACCGAAGCCACAAAATTCGGCAGATAGGACAGGGTCTGGCAAAACCGCTTGAACTTTTTATTTTCGATCATGCTCAGCAGGCACGCAAAAATGATCGGGGGAATAAATCCCAGCGTGTTTTTGAGAAGCGCGATGCAGATCGTATTCCGCAGTGCGATGGGAAACTGATCCCCGGTAAACAGATCGATAAAGTTTTTCAGTCCGACCCACTCGCTCCCGAAATACCCCTGGGAAATCTTGAAATTTTCAAACGCCATAACGATACCGAACATGGGGATAAAATGCAGCACCACCATGTAGATAATCGCGGGCAGGAACATCAGATACACCGGCCAGTTTCTCCTGAAATCCTTCTTCCAGGTCACTTTCGGCGGTTTGTAAACGGCTGCCGCCGCCTTTGCTTTTGCCATAGGGCATCTCCTTTCTCCTGAAAAACTCCCGCCTCAACAGGGCTGTTTCGGCGGGAGTTTCTATAAACGCCTTTCTATTCCGCTTCCCTCTTCGGAATCTCGTACTGGTCAGCGTAGGGCTGAATCATATCGATTCCCTTCTGGTAATTGTACTTCTGAAGCATCTTGCACCAGGCGCCCCAGTCCTCGTCGCTGTCGATATCCTTGGCTCCCTTGATGAAATCCACCGTGTTGATCGTCACATAATCGTTGCACTTGGTCATCAGGTCGTTTAAGGTATCCGTATCTTCCTCCGTCATATTGTTGGTAACCGCGGTGCCCTGGAGCTGTCCGCTGGCCTCCCACTGAACCCAGAGATCCATAGAGTGGGTATAGGTGTCCGCGTATCCCTCGTCAACGCTGGTAACCAGCTGCATATGGGGGAATTTCTGGAGCGTGCCCGCGGTGCGCAGACCGCCGCTGTCCTGTACCACCGTATCCACAATGGCGTAGCGGCCGTCGTCGCCAACAGTATAGAATCCCTCGTCGCATCCGTTGTCGGCATAGAAGGATGTGCCAAGCTCCTCGATCTCATCCGGTCCAAGTCCCACCGAAGCCATCCGGGCGCCCTCGTCCGTGTACATGTAATCGATCATAGTCAGCAGCGTGGCGATGTCCTTGTCTTCCGCCGCGGTCGTCAGGGCATACCGCACGCCGGTCAGTCCGGTTGACTGCGCCAGGCAGTCGGGCTCCACATATTTGTCGGCGTCAGTTCCGTAAATATCATTGATAGGAAGGGAACATCCCGCCACATACATGCCGTCCGTATACTCGTCGCCCATATCCAGCCGGCCGCCCAGCTCGCCCTGCATGCCGCACCACATGCCGACCTTGCCCTGACGGACCGTGGTATTGTCGATGGAGTAGAACATGTCAGAAGTACGCTCGTTGAAATCCTGATCCAGCCATCCCTTCTCGTACCAGTTGTTCATACACTGAAGGTAAGCCCTGGCGTGGGATGTAACAGAACCGTATTCCACCGTGCCCTCTTTATTCTCATAGAAGTAGAAGTTTCCGCCGCCGAAACTGGAGCAGAGACCGCCTACCCATTCCACGCCCGGATAGTACAGGCTGATGCAGTAGGTGTCGTCGATGCCCAGATCCGCGTAGGCCTTCTCAAAGATGTCAAACATCCACTCCCAGTCGCTGATGTACGCCGGGTCGCTTCCATCCCATTCAGGAACCAGCGCCTGGTATTTCGCCCGTTTCTCCTCGTCGTACCAGCTGGGGAATTTCACGTTGTCTTCCCAGCTGTCCGGGTCGGACTCGTCCGTGTAGCCGCCGGTAAATGCCGCTCCCGTGGATGGATCCGCGCCGTACTTCACAATCCAGTCCCTGCGGTAGCAGTATCCGGAGTAGGTATAGCCGTAATCTTCATTCAGCGTCAAAATCGTCAGATATTTTTCCTCGCCGTCCACAACAGACATGACCGTATCCCTCAGGGACGGATGTTCTTCTATGTACTGCACATAGTTGGGCATGTATTTCTCCACGTACTCGGTCAGATCCAGGATAATGCCCTCCTTATACATGATCGCGGGGGAATCCGCGATGGAGCAGTCCAGGATATCCGGATAATCGCCGGATCCCATCATCGTGGAATAACCGTCCGCGGCCGTTCCCGCCGGCGGCACCCAGTACTCGATACTGATTTTTTTATCCTCCTCGCCCCATGTCTGGGATGTGATGTACTGATTGACCGGATTCTCCGCGTAATCCGTGTAATACTGCGCGTCAGCCCCCTGATAAATCCACATGGTAAAGGATGTGTCGGAAGAGGCTCCGCCGCCGCATCCGGTCAGCGCCAGCGAAGACAGAGCCGTCACAGCCGCGAGACCCAGGGCCAGAATCTTTTTCCGTTTCATAAGAAAACCCTCCTTAGATATGATACTTTACACATAAAATATCATATCCCGGGAGGGAATGCTTTGCGAAATCCGATTCACTTTATCTCAAATCCGATGTCCTGTCCTGTTCCTTTTCCTTCTCCAGATCCTCCGGCGACATGTATTTACGGAAAATCTTTTCCAGGCCGTAGCCGGCCAGCAGCATATAAGCGGACGGCGCCAGAAGGATCATCGGCGCGAAAAAGATTACGGCGATCACAAAAACCGCCAGAAGCAGCGTATGCAAAAGCGCTCTCGGGAGATTCGCCAGCATAATCAGGAAAGCGTTCTTCAGTACCCTGCCCGCCCGGTCGTCAAACCGCGCGATATAGGGCAGCGTGATCAAAGCCATGGTCACGTTAAGGACTTCCAGAAGAAGGAACAGGATCCACAGCCAGCCCACGGACTGCCCGTCCGCCCACATTTGATAACAGATATAGCCTTCATCCGCGAACAGCAGGCCCAAGGCGAGATGGATCAGCCAGCAGGCGGTGGACGTCTTGAAATTTTCCTTGAAAGCCCGCCAGTATTCCCCCGACGCGTACCCTCTGTCCCTCCGGATGACCTTGTGGACCGTATAGTAGAGCGCGGTGGTCGCGGCCCCGATCGTAAAAACCGGCAGGCAGCTGATGAGCCAGTACACCGTCAGAAATACCAGATCCAGAAATTTGTTTACTATCTCGTTAAATTTCTCCATCGTTTTCTCACTCCTGTTCCGCTTTCGCGTAAAATCTCCGATCCTTTCCGTCCAGACCCGCGCTCTCCGTAATCGCGAAAGCGTCCCGGCAGCGGATATCCGCCGAAGAGGAACCGACCATGACCTGAATCTCGCCCTTCTCCACTTTCCAGTTCATATTACCGTCAAGGAAAGCCGTCTGGGTCGGGGATACCGTAAAGGTTACCCGCTTCGTCTCCCCGGGCAGAAGATCCACCCTGGCAAAACCCGCCAGTTCCATGCAGGGGCGCACCATGGAAGCGTGAACGTCCTTCAGGTAAAGCTGCGCCACCTCACAGCCCGCCATATCGCCGGTATTGGTAATGTCGCAGGAAATCTTTACCTCCCCGAAGGGTTCCGTCTCCTTCTTATCCAGCGTCAGATTGCTGTAAGAAAAGGCGGTGTAGGAAAGCCCGTGCCCGAAACAGTACCGGGGCGTGTGGGGGCAATCCACATAATCGGGAAAGCCGATGCTCCCTCCCTGATGCCAGGACGAACCGTTGGGATGACTGTAAAACACCGGGATCTGTCCCGCGCGATACGCCACGGAAACCGGCAGTTTCCCACTGGGATTCGCCTTGCCTGTCAATACGTTTACCAGGGCTTTCGCTCCCATCTCCGACGGGTTCCAGGCCTCGATCAAGGCGTTTAAGTGCCGGTCGGCCGCGTCTGAAGAGATTGGCCGGCCGTTAAAATGCACGCCGACCAACGGCGTCCCGATGGCCGCCGCCTCCGCGATAAACGCGTCCTGGCACTTCGGCAGGTTGATATCCGCAGCATCCACTCCTTCGCCCATGGAGGCCACGGAACAGCTGCCGTGCTTGCCGCCCAGAGTCAGGATGGCGACGTCCGCCCTCTTTACCGCGGCAAGGGCCTCGTCAAAACGGCTCGTATCGTCTCCGGCGATGGGATATCCGTAAGCAAGGATGATCTCGGCCCCGGGCAGCTGCCGTTTCAGTTCCTCATACAGGCTGGGGCACTCCGGTTTGATATGGCGGAGTATCGCGTCAAATTCCTCCGTCTCATCGCTCTGGATCCCCGTCCCGGGAACATAAGCCACCCCGCCCTTTTCCATCGGGCTGTCCGCGCCGGCGTTCCCGTTCTCCTCTCCGCTGTCCTTGATCCCGGCGATGGAATTGGCCACCGCGTGCACCGCCTCCACCATGCTGATATGGGTATAGCCGCCGAAGAAGCTCCTGGCGTTCGCCGCGTGGGGACCGATCAGAGCGATGGTAAGCCCCGCCCCGGCTTCCCTGACCTTATCCTCCGCGCCCGCCTCCGCGTCTGCTGCAGCCTCTCTTTCGGCGCGAACAGGCAGCGTCCCGTCATTTTTCAAAAGCACCAGGGATTCCTCCGCGCACCGCAGGGAAAGGGCCGTATCCTCCTTTGTGGAAGCAAACTCCCGGATCAGCTCCTCCCCTTCCAGGGCGAAAGGATGCTCAAAAAGGCCCATGCGGAATTTGGCGGTAAGGATCCGTTCTACCGCCGTATCCAAAACGGAGATATCCGCCGTCCCGTCCGCGAACCAGTTTTTCAGCTCCTCATTATAACAGGAGCGTTTCGGCCATTCCATATCCATTCCCGCCTCCATGGAGCGCAGCCCCGTCTCCGCCTTGCTCTCGTAGAGGCCCTGCACCAGATACTGGTTTTCAACCGCCGAATAATCCGCCACGGAAAGCCCGTCAAATCCCATTTCTCCCCGAAGGATATCGGTCAGAAGCCTCCGGGAGGAAGAGGCCGCTTCCCCGTCGAAGGTACAGTAGCAGGGCATCACGCCCCGCAGATTCGCCTCCGCGACGGCGGCCTGGAAAGGTTTTCCGTACACTTCCTGAAGAAGCCTGGGCGGCGTCAGGCTTTCCGCCCCATGGATACCGCCCATGGAATTATGGAATCCCATAAAATGCTTTGCCACGGCTTCCGCCTTCATACCGTCGCAGCGCGTATCTTCCTGCACGCCCTTTACAAACGCCGTTCCCATGGCGGCAGCCAGCGTCGAATCCTCCCCGTAGGTCTCCCCCATGCGTCCCATGCGGGGATCCCGGTTGATATCCAGCACCGGCGCCAGAATCTGATGGATCCCCGCCGCCTTCTCCTGCCGGGAAACCACCTGCCCGATCTGTTCCTCCAGCTTTGGATCCCAGGTAGATCCTCGGTTGATATTAGACGGGAAGCTCATATTGCCCTGTAAAAATCCGCCGCACAATCCCTCCATATGGAACATCGCCGGGATATGGTGCGGGCTTTTTTCCATGATGTCCTTCTGCAGCTGCCGCTGGAACTGCGCCGCCTCCTCCAGCGTGGGAATCTGGCGAAAAATCAGTGTGGATACGCCGCCCACCCCGTATTTCGCGCTCTCCCGCGTCTCTTCGTCCTGCCCATCCAAAGGTTTGACCGCCCAGGGAAAAATCGTATAGGTCTGAGCCATCTTCTCCTCC
>CASECT010000024.1 GCA_949286525.1 uncultured Eubacteriales bacterium
AAAATACAGTATATTCGCGATAATCGGGGCTACATATTTGATGATATAAATCCAGGTAATAACCGCCGACGGCTGAGCTACACCGAGATCCGCCTCATAGCTGGTGGCGCTCAATCCCGTCTCGTAGACTCCCGCGAAGCAGCCGGAAATTACGGTCGTGAGAATGCCGACAAGCGCGGCGGCGACGGTTCCCTCTGGCCGGAACCGAAATTTGTATTCCACATCATCGTTCGCCGAGGCAGTCAGGGAGCCGATAACGTAGGTCAGTGGTAAAATACCCATGTTGCAGATGAAATTCGCCAGCACCACCGGCCAGAAATGATTGCCTGCCAGCAGTCCAAGAATATTGCCGCCGATGGTAATCAGGGAAAACGCCATGGTAACCTTGCGGATTGTATATTTCTTACAAAGGGGATAGATAAACAGAATCCCCAGTCCCAGAGGAACACCGGAGGCAATCGTATAAATCAGATTGTAATTATTTTCTATGGTTGCTCCGAGTATAACCGTACAGAAATTTGTGTTCAGATTGTAACCGGAAATATTGGAACTGATGGCCTGGATCATTCCAAACAGAAAAGCCAGCACCCAGTATCTGGAGGAAAAGAGACATTTCAACTGTTTCCGGATATGCCCTTTCCCCTTAGGATTCTCCTCTCCCGAGCTGACGTTTTCCATGGTCACGCGCTCCTTCGTATAGTAGTACTGTATGATGGACAAAGGAACCGTCAGCAGGGCAAACCCGCCAACCAGCATAATCCAGTTTTTGGCGGGATACCCGTGCAGCATGGTATAATACAACAGAGACCCTACCACCAGCGTAACGCCGGTTCCAACCAGCAGGAAGCTCGATATATTTCCCAGCAGATTGACCTGGTTCCTGTCGTTCTGGTTTCGCGTGCAAAGCGTGATCAGATTAACCTTGAGATTGACCAGCACAAGACCTACCGCATTGTACAGGATATTAAATATATAGACCCAGATCAGCCTTACTTCATCCGGAAAATCCGGAATCCAGAACATGCAGAACGCGGAGACCGCGGTAATCAGCGCTCCTATCAGCAGCAGAGGCCGGAATTTCCCCTGGCGGCATACTGTATGCTCTACGACAAACGCGGCGACAACGCCGCCGACAGCAGCCAAAATCCTCGTCGTCCACATCATAACCAGATAGGTCCCGACGCCGAAAATCCGATCTACATAGAACACTTCCGTATAGTACAGCTCCGCCAGCTGATTAACCACAGCCATCAATGCCATGATGCCGAAAGGCCCGATCAGATAGCCGAGCAGTTTCTCCTTGAGAGACATGGACGTCGTCTTGATTCTGGTGTCCATAAAGGATCGATTAAACAATCCTTTATTAAAAAATGTGATTTCTTTTCTTCTCTTACCCATAGAAAAATGCGCTCCTTTCCCAGAACAGAATCTATTTCTTCAGCTTCAAAATCAACCGCAGCACATTCTCCGCTGTCCGCTGCAGCTCGCCCATGGTAATGCCCTCCGGTTTTCCGAGAGTCTTCAGAAGGGATCCGTCGGAGCGATACTTTTTCGTCAGATGTCCCATATCTCCCGGCATCAGTACATCCACCTGGGCTCTGACACGGTAGGCGTTATTCTTAAGCTGCGGAAATTCCGGGCTCTTGGATTTCTGCATCCACCAGTCGGTCATGACCATGCCCTGATATCCCCACTCTCTCCGCAGTACCGTGGTAACCAAATCGTAATTGTAATGGCTCCATACACCGTTGACCTTGTTGTAGGAAGTCATGATGGAAATCGGCTTTGCCTCCTTCACACAGATTTCAAAATTCCGAAGGTAGATCTCCCGCAACGCCCGCTCGGATACTCTCGAATCGTTCCGGTTGCGCTTTGTCTCCTGATTGTTGCAGGCAAAGTGTTTCGGACAGCAGCCGACGCCCTGGGACTGAATGCCGGTTACCACGGCTGCCGCCGTCTTTCCGGAGAGCACCGGATCTTCCGAGAAGTACTCAAAATTTCTGCCGCAGAGAGGATTTCGGTGGATATTCATTCCCGGAGCCAACAGGATATCGACACCATAATGCTTCATCTCCGAGCCCACCAGACTGTAGAGTTTCTCCGTCAGTTCCCGGTTCCAGGCCGCCGCGAGACCGGTTCCGCAGGGAACCAGGGAACAGTACTTCTGCATACGGATGCCTGCCGGGCCATCGCAGCAGGTAATGGCCGGAACGCCCTTCTCCTGAAGGGAAGGGATGACGCCGCCGAATACGCCGGCATTTCCGGGAGCTCCCAGCGGCGAATTCATCATACCGTGACCACGGCTGAGGGCTTCCAGTTCCTCCGGATTCAGCTGGGCGATGAAATCGGAAAGATCTGTCTTCCCTTCTCTGACCTCTTCAAAGGAAATTTTCTGTTTCACATTCTTCGGCAGTGCTTCGGGCATACGGTCGAGAATCCGCTTTTTCAGATCCACCCTGGAAGAACAGATCGCCTCGCACTGCTCTACAACCCTGGTCTTCTCCAGAGTAAAACTTCCCACAGAAACATTCCCGGCAGCGAAAGCATAAGTTCCGGCTTCCATGACAAAGGCGTGCTTTTCTTTATCGTAGGAGGCAAGATAACGCTCATCGCAGGTCAGGGTCATCCGCTCCGTCTCTCCCGGCGCCAGTTCCCCCGTCTTGCCAAAACCTGCCAGCACTCTCTTCGCCTTTTTCAGCCTTCCCTTCGGCTGGGAGACAAAAAGCTCCACAACCTCTTTTCCGGCGACGGATCCGGTATTTTTTACATCCACCGTAACCGTGGCACTGCCCGGCTGGCTTTCGGTCTCTCTCCAGTCAAAGGATACCGGAATGGTCTCAAAGGTCGTGTAGGACAGTCCGTATCCGAAGGGATACAGCACTTTTTCCGGAGCCATGGTGTCAAAATAGCGGTAACCGACAAAGATTCCCTCCCGGTACTCGTTTCGGACCGGATCACCGAAATTGGCCGCGGAAGGATAATCTTCATACCGCCTGGCAATGGTGTCCGGCAGTTTTCCGCAGGGATTTACCCTTCCGTAAAGCACATCGCAGAGGGCGTTTCCGCTCTCCATGCCTCCCTGCCATGCGATCAGGACAGCGGACAGCTTCTCCCGGTACGCTTCCATCCATCCCATATCCACGACGCTTCCGATATTGAGAATGACCACCGTGTGTTGAAATTCCGCCGTCACCGCGGACAGCATCGCCCGTTCCTCATCGGTCAGGTAATAACTTCCCTTTTCCAGAACATTCTCCCGGTCTTCTCCGGCGGCTCTGCCGATTACGATTACCGCGGTTTTCGATGTAGCTGCCGCGCTCTTTACCATCCCGCCCGTCAGCGGCATCTCCGGATAATTCATAGGCCAGTGTCCCCACCAGCCGTGGTCCGCCCGGTTGTCCTCCTCGCCAGTCCAGGAAACGTAGGTATCCGCCAGTTTCTGATTATATTTTGCCCCGGCATTTTTCAATCCTTCCATCAGATTGACTTTGTAAGGCGCGTGTACATCCCCGCCGGAGCCGTATCCCACATAAAACCAGTCCAGTTGACAGCGCCCGAAGACGGCGATCTCCTCCTCCGCTTTCAGTGGCAATGTCCCGTCATTTTCCAGCAATACGCAACTCTCCGCGCCGGCCTGCCGGATAACCTCCGGGATTCCCGGCGTCACATACTTTGTTCCCTGGGCGGAGGTCTCCTCCTGCATCAGACCGCTTCCCATAGCCTTGTCCACTACCCATTGGATGGCTTTTCCGGCTTTTTTTGCTAATTTACTCATGCTTTTATCCCTTCCTTCTTTCTGTCGTACCAATCTTAGCACATTTCATCTGCGCTATTTTTCATTTTCGTTGTTGTTTTTGTAAAACAGTGACTTATTGAAACTGTGCGTCGATCTCTTCCATGGTCAACCCCTTCGTCTCCTTCGTCTTAACCATCAGGCAGACACTTCCGAGCAACAGGAAAGGAACTGCCAGCCAGAAGCAGACCTCTCCGGTGGAGAAGAAACGGAACAGCACGCCGCTGAGCGTCATGGTAACTACCGCTGATACCTGGAAGAAGGACCGAACGCCGATGATGGATCCCCGCATGGTGGAGGGGCAGGATTCACTCATCATCAATGTGGTCAGATTCATAACTGCGATATACCCGAAGATGGCCAGGCCGCTGGTTATTCCGGAGAAGATACCTCCTGCGATATTGCTCTCGATATAGGGCGATCCATATACCATTGCCGCGAAACTGATGGCTGAAATGATACCGCCGATAACCGATGCCAGTTTCCGTCCGATTCTGTCGGAAATCGGTCCGATCAGAAGATTCATGACAATAGATACCGCGGAAGAAAGCAGCAGCGCCACGGTAATACCGATGGTGTCGATGCCGTTCTGCGCCATAATGGTGTTATTGTAGCTGCAGATCATGTTGTTGGCTGCGCTGAAAATCAGTGTGGCGATGGACAGCCAGCGAAGCTGCTTGTTTTTGCAGATCATCTTGATACCCGCGATCACGCCGATTTTCTGGACATTTTTTACCTTCTCCTGGGCCTGCCGCTGCCTCTCGCTCTTTTCCAACCAAGCCACTCTGGATACCAGGAAAGGCCGGGACTCCCGCAAAAGTATAGTGGAAAGCCCAAAGATAACCAGCCCGAAGATACCGACCGAGATGTAGATCGCTCTCCATGGGATCTCACCCACCGTGCCGTCTTCCTGGAGAGAGAACAGCCGCATAGCCGTCGTAATCACACCAGCCAGAGAGCCCACCGCAGCGACAATTCCCTGCCATGTTCCCCGCTGACGGTCTGGCACACACTCTGTCACATAGACAATCTGCATGTCATGTAACGTGAAGAAGGTAATGACCAGGCTGACCAATACAAAAATTGTCAGATTGTGGGTCAGACCGCCCACAAACATGGCCAGCCCAAGCAATATGGAATTCAGTACGAAAAAGGGTCTTCTCCCTAACCGATCGGCCAGGGATTTGTACCAGGGAAGAATTCCCATAAACCCGTAACCGATCAGATTGGTCAGGGTAATGGTAGATAAGGTGCTCTGGTACTTTTCATATCCGGCTCCTCCCACCGCGATATCCGCGTCAAAGGGCAGCCCGGCGAAATCTTTGACCACCGCCTCCTGCAGTGTTCCGAAAATACCGGTGGCCATTCCGTCAAAAAGCTGGAATAAGATAACCAGCCCGATCATGACGAAAAAATACCCTTTGTAATCGGGCTTCGCCAGCATTTTTTTGAATTTTTCCAGTTGTTTTTTCTCTTTTGTCTCCTGTCTCTTACTCATAGTTCCCTCCATTTGGCGCATTTCGCGCAGTTGTATGTTACAGAAAATTGTAGCAGAGACAGTAGCCATGTGATATCAAAAACAGGAATTTCATATTACATATCGGAATGCATATGCAAAAAATTAATTCCGTTCCCGGTATTCCTGGGGCGTCATCCCGGTTACCTCGCGAAATGCCTGAATAAAATGACTCTGCGTACAGAAATTCAGATAATTACTGATATCGATATAAGAGTAATCCGTACTGCTCAGAAGCTGCTTTGCCTCCCCGATCCTTTGCTCTTTGATATAGTGCCTTACGGAAAGCCCTGTCTCCTGACGGAATTTCTGTGAAATCGCCTTCGTACACATACCGGTAAGATTCGCCAGCATGTCCAGTGTAATGGTCTCGTGGAGATGGATGAGAATATAGTCCAGGCATTGCCGCACCGGCCGGGAGTATCCTGCAGTCAGCTTGTATCTTGCCACCTCGCGGCAAAAGGTCAGAAGCATCTCGTACATCAGCACAGAGATCTCCCATTCGTCCTCCATCGTGTCTGCCCGGAGAGAAAAACTGTCGCTCAGGGAAAAGGCCTCCTCCTGGGGTACTCCGCCATCGATTGCCGCGCGGGTAGCGGATGTCAAAACAGACAGAAATACATACCGTTCCTGGCGAATGGGGTCATTCGACATTTTCCCCGCCCGGCCGGCATAGGGCTGAAAGACACGGGATTTCAGAAGCTCACTGTCCCCGGAACGGACAGCGTCCATAAGTCCGGTCTCGTATTCATAAGATGTGTGTCCCAGAGGCTCCTCTCTGTCATAGAAGCTTTCTCTCTGCAGCTCTTTTCCTGACAAATCGGAAGCTGCGGTATTGTTGCACAGAAAGACGGATTCCCCCGGTACATAGATACCGCCTGCCAGGTAGCAGGCCACGCAGAAGGCGTTGACAAATACCCGGCATCCCATCAAAGGAGTCTGACTTACCGCCGTCCCGAAAGCGGAAAGCTGTTCCACGGATACAAAGGGGATACTGGATCTTCGTATCTCCTCCGGCGTGTGCCGGACCGGACTGACCGGACCGAAAATCAGATAAGCTGACGGATCCATCTGCGCCACGCCGACAAAATAAGATGGCTCCAGAGCGAGAACCAGCGGATGCTCCCTGTCCCGCTTCTGAAGCTGAAAATCCTGGATACAGAGCAGGCGGAACTGTTCCGGCAGGATTTCCATTTCCTGATCTGGCACGGAGAGCAGGATTTCTCCATCCTGCCCCACGATGCACACCGGAATTTTGTTTGTCTCGTAATATGTTTCCAGTAATTCCCGACACGTTTCGTTCATTCCGAATCCTCTTTCTGTTTTCCTGTTTTAATGAAATGTCTTTTCAAAGCGTCCGTTGCCGATTTTTTCTTCTGTTCCCCGAATGTTCAGCACGGCGCTGGTATTTGCCGGTATCTCTCCTCTGACGGTCACGGTTCCGTCCGCCTCCCGTCTCCACTCCAGGGCGATCCTTCCGTGAACACTGTCATAATAACCTTTTGCCTGTGTCAGCGGTCCATCCGTGTCCGGAGCAATCATAATCTTTTCATATCCCGGAGCCGCAGCACGGATTCCGAGGATATTCCGATACATCCAGTCCCCCACACAGCCGAAGGCGTAGTGATTGAAGGAACAGCCGTCCCGATTTCCGTTCTCGTCGATGGCATTCCAGGATTCCCACATGGTGGTAGCTCCCCAATCTACTTCATAGAGCCAGGAGGGACACTGGTCCTGAAACAGTAATTTCCAGGCCTCTTCCTGCTCGCCGTTATCCGTCAGGACATCCATAATGTGGGGTACAGACCTGAACCCGCAGTCCATGCAGCCGTTATTTTCTCTGATTTTCTCCAACAGCCGCTTCATAAGCGCGCTCCGATGCTTGTCGGAAACCATGCGCATCTTCAGTGCCAGGATGTAGAGCCCCTGGAGATCTCCGGACAGTTTTCCGTCTTCCTGGAGATAGGTCTCCTCGAAGGCCTCCCGGATTCTCCCGGCCAGTTTTTCGCAGCGAGCCGCTTCCTCGTCATCTCCGAGAAGGCCCGCGATTTTCCCGAGTTTTTCTGTGGTATCGGCGTAAATCGTCGTCGCCACCTTGTGTCCGGTCAGGAAGGAGGATGCCTGTCCGTCCGCGAATCCCTGCTCATTTTTGACACTTGGCACCAGCCAGTCGCCGAACTGGAAACCGGTATTGATGAGATAATGCTGGTTTTCCAGTTCCCGCCCCTCCATCTGCGCTGCCTCCGGGCTCAGTTCCGATTCCGCCATATGCTGCAGACAGCGCTGCCACCGTTTCATGGCGTCGTAGTTCTGCTCCAGCACAGACCGGTCGCCGTAAATGCGGTAGAGCTGCAGCGGAAGTTCCACGATCACATCGCCCCATCCGGTGGAGATGCCGCCGAGCTGCTGTACATAATTTTTGATCTGCGGTACCGTGTAGGCCACACCGCCGTTGTCCATCTGCTCCGCCCGCACAGATCGCAGCCATTCTTCGTAAAAGGTCAGAAGATTCTGATTGAAACAGGAAGTCTTTCCATAAATATAGACGTCTCCTGTCCAGCCCGCCTTCTCCCGGGTAGGACAATCCGTGGGAATGCCCACGAGATTGGATCGCTGACTCCAGGTAATATTGCTCTGCAGCTGATTCAGCCGAGGGTCGGAGCAGGAGAATTCTCCCGATTTCTCATTGTCGCTTCCGATCACGACGCCGGTAAACTGACTTGCCTTCCACTCCATGGCCGGTTCTGTCGTTACCCGGACATAACGAAACCCGTGGTAGGTCAGCGTCGGCTCGAAGCATTCATCGCCCCTGCCACCAGCAATGTAAACATCCCTCTGTTGCTGTACGTCTTCCGAGAAGGGATAGATAAAGCTTTCATCTTTATCCAGTTCCTCGGTGTGCTCAAAAACAATCTCCTGCCCGGACGCCCCGCGGATTCCTTCTACACGGATATGTCCGGCAAAATTCTGTCCGAAATCAACGATCGTCTCTCCCTTTGCGTTGACAAACAGGCGTTTGGGCTTCAACTCCATCAGACTGCGCACCGGCGCGTCGGTCTGAGCCATCAGCACCTGCATATCTGCCGCAACCGTATGCACGGGTTTCCATCCCTCCAGGCTCATCTGAGCTGTAGCAAATGCGGGAATCTCGTACCTTCCGTCAATCGTCTCCCCGTTGTAGAGATCCGCCCGGCGCACAGGTCCGTCGTAACTGAACAGGAATGTTTCATCGGAGCACAGACGGAAGTTCTCCCCGCCCTTCAATCGCACATCCATCTCCAACAGCAGTCCCGGATTGTCGCCATACTCACAGCCGAATCCGTAAGCAATCTTTCCCTTGTACCAGCCGTCGGCGACAACAACCAGAATTGCGTTTTCCCCTTTTGTCAAAAGCTCTGTCACGTCATAAACCTGATATTTCAGAATCTTGTCGTAGGTGGTAAATTCCGGCTCTAAAGCCGCGTCCGAAGCCAGTTTCCCGTTGATATAAAACTTGTAGATTCCATGGGCTGTCATGTAAATTCTGGCTTTTTCCGGCCTTTCCTCCAGGGTAAATTTCCGATACATCATTACCGCCGGGTAATAGGGCTGATGAGGCTGGGATCGCAGATATTCTCCCGTATCAAAAAACTCCGGATCCTGTCCTGCCAGAAGCCGCTGCACACAGGCGAACCACTTTTCCTTGTACACTTCCAGAGGATCGTAATCCAGCCCCGGAAGTTTGTCCGGCTCGATGAAGGCGGCATGCCACTCCGACGGGGTAAACAGAACGGTCTCAAAGGTCTGTTCTTCCGATTTCAGTACTTCCCCCGTATTCAGTCCGGCCTCAATCTCCCAGGAATAGGCCTCCCTGCTGGCTAACGGAGCCCCCTCGTAGCGGACGCCAAAGGTCCGTCTGCTCTCCACTTTCCCGCTGTCCCAGCAGATTTGCTCCTCGTTCTTTACCACGATCCGATACCATGTCTGAAAGACATCATGTTCATCGGATACAATCTGCCAGGAAAACCTGGGG
>CASECT010000025.1 GCA_949286525.1 uncultured Eubacteriales bacterium
AAGAGACAGGCCGATATAATGAAAGCGAAAACAGAGAACAGATTACAGAAAGGAGCGTTACACATGAGAGCGATCACATACAGCAGACAGGGCGATTATCTTCTTCCGGATCTGACCGTGCCGGACGAACCGGAAGTACACCGTGGGAAGTACGCTTCCCTCCGTCAGAATTATCTGAAAAAATACCGATACGGGATGTTTATGAACCTGCTGACGAGAGGAGAACTGAACAGCCATCTGAACGAAGTGCAGAGAGAGGCACAGGAGCGGATGGAAGTTCTGACAGAACAGATGAAAGCAGCCTGGGGCGTGACAGAGGAACTGAAAGCGAAAGACCAGATGGCATGGGTACAGCAGATGAACAACATCCGGCAGGCAGCGGAAGAGATCGTGATGAAGGAGCTGATCTACAGCTAACCGGACAAGAACCACAGCCGGAAGAGGAAAGGCAGGAACCGATTGCAGAGCCACAGCCAACGGTGGCAGAACAACAGTCATTATTAGAAGAACTGGCAGGAGAGGAATCTCCTGCTTTTTCTATGCCACAGGAAATCATTGATCATGCTCTGCAGTCAGGTTTTCCCATAAAAGATGACAAATATGATATTTACGCTTATTTTCTTCAAGGCCACAGTTATAAAGAGAAAGCAGATTTTCTAAAACAGAAATACGGGATATGGGGAGCTGGATCGGATTATTTAGGAGAGTATTTTTATCAAGGAACCAATGCAAAAGGCTATACGCTCGAATGGAAAACCTATGAGACTACTCTGAAATGGAAAGCGGTTGCTAAACGGATCGAGGAGCTGATCGCTGTCGGACGGTATATGACAGAGAAGGAACTGGAGTATATTCCGGAGTATGAAAAAACTACTTTGACAGGTAACATTTACGACTTTTTTTATAATCAGCCGGAAACGTTTTTACGTCCTTATCCGTATGGCTCAGATTATCATAGTGCGATAGACCAGATCCGTCCGCAGCTTGATGACCCAAAACAGGTAAAAGAAATCCTTTCCATGATGGAAGAGGTTCTTGCGGGAACCGCAGATTACGATCAGCGATATCCGTCCATGAAACAGGCATATAAAGACCTTACGGATTATCAGGACGGAGCGTTCAGTCTATTTACTCCGATACCAGCCGAAAGAGAAAACATGCAGGCTCCCCCGGAGCCTGTTCCGGCACAGAGCCGGGAGGAGGTTCTGGCCGGACGTCTCAATGCGTTTTACCAGTCGTATGACTGGTATGAATATCAGGATACGATTGAGGCGGGAGAGACACAGGAAGATGTTCTGCGACAGTTGCAGGAACAGTTGGCCGATCCCCAGTCCGTGCAGGAAATTTACAGCTATCTGATCAGTGTACGGGAAGGGATGGACACGGAGGATGAAAACTATTCCGAAGTGTCTGAACTGATCGCCGGGATTGCAGACTTACCTGCTATGAATCCGCCTTATGACCTGCAGGTGGATACGATTGTCACAATAGGCACAAAGGAATATTCCATTGACTTTATCTCCGATGAGACGGTAGTTCTGCGTGACCAGATGTATCCCCTTTTCACAGAGGAAATGCCAAGAGAGGTGTTTGACCGTAGGGTACGGGAAAATCCGGCCAATGATCATCTGAGAGCGGAAAGGAAACCTTTAGAGGAACCAGCCGAAAAAGACAGGGAGGAACCAGCTCCCACACAGGAAATTGCACAGGAGCAGGAGGACGGATTTACCGGAATCAAACCGGAGGACAATCCTTTTGAGAAGAAACCGGAAGAAGTTCTGGAGGATCTGACTCCGACGTGGACACAGAAGAAACCGGCCGGGAGGGTAAAAGTGTTTGATCTGCACCCGGAGGTTCCACAGGAGAGCCGCAGCCAGTATCGGATCACGGATGAACATTTAGGGGAGGGCACCGCAAAAGAAAAGTTCCGTGCCAACCTTATGGCAATCCAGCTATTGAAGAAGTGTGAGGAAGAAAACCGCTTTGCCACGCCAAAGGAACAGGAGATCCTTGCCGGATATGTTGGCTGGGGCGGCTTATCCGACGCTTTTGACGAGACGAAATCTTCCTGGTCAACGGAATATCTGGAATTAAAGACGGTCCTGACAGAGGAAGAGTATGCTGCGGCGAGACAGTCCACGCTGACCGCCTTTTATACGCCGCCGGTGGTCATCAGCGCCATGTATCAGGCGTTGGAGAACATGGGATTGAAATCCGGGAACATTCTGGAGCCAAGCTGCGGAACGGGAAATTTTATCGGACGGAAACCGGAGAG
>CASECT010000026.1 GCA_949286525.1 uncultured Eubacteriales bacterium
CCCATCTGTTTCGCTACGGTAAGGATGCCGGCGCGGGTAGGGTTCGTGTTGACGTTTCGGATGTAGAGGTCGCTGTCTGGACAGATCAGGCCTGCCGCGATAAAGTAGGCGGCGGAGGAGATATCGCCGGGGATGGTAATATGCTGTCCGATGAGCCTGGGATGACCGGTTACAGAGGCAGTGCGTCCCTGGGAAGTGACCTCGGCGCCGAATCCCGAGAGCATGCGCTCCGTGTGATCCCTGGAGGGAACGGGCTCTGTCACGGAGGTCTGTCCATCCGCATAGAGACCGGCCAGTAGTACGCAGGATTTTACCTGGGCGGAAGCCACCGGAGAGTCGTAGTGGATGGGAATAAGGCTGCCGCCATGGATTTCCAGGGGCGCACAGTCATTGCCGGTCAGGGAGCGGATGGACGCGCCCATAAGGGACAGGGGCGTCATGATGCGCTTCATGGGACGCTTCTGAATGGAGGCGTCGCCGGTCAGCTGTGTGGTAAAAGGCTGTCCTGCCAGAATGCCGCTGATCAGGCGCACGGTCGTCCCGCTGTTTCCCGCGTCCAGCATATCTTTCGGCTGCCGGAGTCCGTAGAGGCCTTTGCCGTGGATCTGTACCCGGTCGTGATCCTGGGTAATCTCAATTCCCAGCTGACGGAAGCAGGAGATGGTGGAGCGGCAGTCCGCCCCGTCCAGGAACCCTTCCAGTTCCGTGGTGCCATCCGCGATGGCGCCGAACATAATGCCCCGGTGGGAGATGGATTTGTCGCCGGGGACCGTCAGTTCCCCTTTCATGGAGTTCGCTTTTTTTATGATCATTTCCGAAAAATTCCTTTCTGATGAACAGCTTGATAAAAAGTTACAGATGAATGATGTAGTGGTTTCTCTGAAGGAGAGCCACGGCCGCCTCCAGGGAGGGCTGATCGTACATCTCGATGTGCAGCACGCCGTCCTGGTATTCTCGGTTGTGGATGATGCCGATGTTCTTGATGCTCAGCTGGTTGGTGGCCAGGATCGTTGCGATGGTGGCGATTCCCCCGGCCTCGTCAATCAGATCGCAGTAGAACTCGTACACAGAGGGCAGGATGCCCGGCTGATGGATCGGCAGATTGTCCCGGTAATCTTTCGCTGACTGAAATTCCGCCAGCAGGTTTTCGCCGTCGGCATTTGCCAGTTCCGTTCGGAAGGTCTGCAACTTTTCCAGATAGAGATCCAGAAGATGCAGAATTTCCCGCTGGTTGGTCAGGCAGATGTTCTGCCACATGATGGGGGAGGAGGAGGCGATCCGCGTGATATCCCGGAATCCTCCCGCTGCGATGGTCTTTAAGGTGGCATTTTCGTCGTCCGCCTCACGCACCAGGTTGACCAGAGAGGCCGCCACCACATGGGGCAGGTGACTGATGGCTGCCGTGGAGAAATCGTGTTTGTCTGGAGACATGGGGAGGGGAATGGCTCCCATCTGTTCCACCAGATGATAGAAATCCCGGAAGGTGTTCTCCGGCACGCCTTCTCCCGGCGTCAGAATATAGTAGGCGTTTTCCAGCAGATATTCAGAGGAGTGCTCGTAGCCGATGGCCTCAGATCCGGCCATGGGATGCCCTCCGATAAACTGATTTCCCAGCCCGAGATCCTTTACGGCCCGGGCGATATCCCCCTTCACGCTGCCCACATCCGTCAGAAGACAGTGGGGGGAAAGCAGCGGTTTCAGTTTCTGCAGATAGGAGAGATTGACTGTTACCGGACTGCAGAGAAAGAGAAGATCGCAGGCGGCAAAATCTTCCAGGGGAAGAAAGACGTCATTTTCGATCAGCCCGTCAGCGTGAGCCTGCCGCAGCGTCTCCTCCCCGGAGGTGGCGGCGATCAGTGAGGCCTCGGGGTACAGTTTCTTTATATTTTTGGCGATGGAGCCTCCGATGAGCCCCAGTCCGATAAAACCGACATTTCTGATATTCATGGTAAATCTCGCTTTCTATAGTGTCTTCGGTTTTCTACCGTTTTCTGTCATAAAATATATTAGACAAAAGGAAAAGGAAAGTCAACGCATAACAGAGACGAGATGTCATAACATAAAGTAGAAAAGCATGAAATTTTCTGGAGGCTGATTCTATGAAGAGATGGATTCCGGCGGTGCTTTTTCTGGTCTGCGGGCTGTTTCTTCTGGTGTCTGCCTGGAGGGGAGAGGGGGAAAAGCAGATGACGGCTGTGGAGGAAACCGGGGCGACGGAAAAGTTCTCCTGGGAGGTTACCTATGTGTTAAACGGCGGAACCAATTCCATTTTAAATCCCGAGCGCATTACAACGAAAACGTCCCTTCCCAGGGAGTTGTTTTCCCCCTACAGGGCCGGATACAATTTCAGCGGATGGTATAGCGATGCTGCCTGTGAACATCGGGTGGAGCAGCTGACAGAACAGAAAGATATTACCCTCTATGCCAAATGGACATTGATCATTGATTCTCTGGAGAATATTAAATCCTACCCTTACCAGAGCAGCGGGCAGGGCGAAACCCGATGCCTTCGGGATCTGGCTTTTTCCCTGATGTATCAGATCGAGACTCCGGGGAATCCCCAGACCCGCTGGACGGATTTTCAGAATCATTATATCGACTCGGAAAATCAGTGCCCCCAGGGATTGTGTATCACGGAAGATTATGTCATTATCTCCACCTACAGCGCCGGGGAGGAGGACGAGGAATCCTTAGGCGCCCTGATTTTTTATGACCGCGAGACCGGAGAGCACGTGAAATCCTTTGGAATGGAGAGCGAGAGCCATCTGGGGGGTATCGCCTACGACGGGGAGAATCTGTGGATCTGCCACTCCAATACCCGGGAGGTAGAGCGGATTTCCTTTGATTTTCTCGAGCACCTGATCCGCATCAGCAAACAGAATTTCATCGATATCTCCGGGTGTTTCTCCCGATATCCGGTAAAGAATACACCCTCCTGCATCGCATATGAGGATGGAAAACTCTATGTGGCCACCCATCACATTTATGCCTCCGCCCGGATGTATACCTACCGTTACAGCGAGAAGGAGGATACACTGGAAGCGGAGGAAGGGTATTTTATTCCGGCCAAGGTTCAGGGGGTTACTTTTGACGGGGAGGGGCGGGTTTATCTGAGCACCTCATACGGCCGAAGCAAGTCTTCCTATCTTTATGTTTATGACAGCCTGGAGGATCTGGAATCCTTTTTCTCCGCGCCGAAACTGCGGATTGAGATGCCGCCGGGTTCCGAGGAAATTCTGCGGCTGGGGGATGAACTCTACATTCTCTTTGAGACTGCCTGCTATAAATATTATGAGGGGACGGATGGGAACGGCATCTGCGATTACCCTCTGGATAAGATCGTGATTTTGGATCTGGCATCTTTGTTTTATGATTGAGTTTGTTCTGTTTCAGGGTAAATTTGTGGCGTATTTGCAGGGAAATTTACACCGGATTTACATCGAAATTTACATCGAAAAACCGAGATTTTCTTGACAAATAGGGTGTGTGTGATAGAATTTTACTTATGCAAAAAGTCAGGAGGAAGAAAGACAATGGCTGTACCGTATAATCACAGAGTGATTGAGAAGAAATGGCGTGCTTACTGGGAAGAGCACCCGATAAATGTCAATGACGGCAAGAAGGAAAAATACTATTGCCTGGATATGTTTCCCTATCCTTCCGGAAACGGGCTTCATGTAGGACACTGGAGGGGATATGTGATTTCCGATGTGTGGAGCCGTTACAAGCTGATGCACGGATACTATGTGATTCACCCCATGGGATGGGACGCGTTCGGACTCCCGGCGGAGAACTACGCCATTAAGATGGGTGTGCATCCGGCAAAGTCCACGGCGGAGAACGTAAAAAATATTAAGCGCCAGATCAACGAGATCGCGGCGATCTATGACTGGGATATGGAAGTAAACACCACGGATCCGAAATTTTATAAGTGGACCCAGTGGATCTTTGTGCAGATGTTCAAAAAGGGCCTGGCTTACGAGAAAGAGATGCCTATCAACTGGTGTCCCTCCTGCAAGACCGGCCTGGCCAACGAGGAAGTGGTCAACGGCAAATGCGAGCGGTGCGGCGCCGATGTGACGAAAAAGAACCTGAAGCAGTGGATGTTGAGAATTACCGATTACGCGGATCGGCTTTTGAATGATTTGGATAAGCTGGATTGGCCGGAAAAGGTAAAGAAGATGCAGACAGACTGGATCGGAAAGAGCTACGGCGCCGAGGTAAACTTCAAGGTGGACGGCTCCGACGATGTGATTACCGTCTATACCACCCGTCCCGACACCCTTTACGGCGCGACCTTCATGGTTCTGGCTCCCGAGCACGCGCTGGCAAAGAAACTGGCCACAGACGAGCAGAGGGCGGCAGTGGAGGACTACATTTACCAGACCTCTCTGAGATCCTCTGTGGATCGTCTCCAGGATAAGGAGAAGACCGGCGTGTTTACCGGAAGCTACGCCATCAACCCGCTGAACGGTGCGAAGGTGCCGATCTGGCTGTCGGATTATGTTCTGGCGGATTACGGTACCGGTGCCATCATGTGTGTGCCTGCCCATGACGACAGAGACTTTGAGTTCGCGAAGAAATTTGACATTCCTATCATTCAGGTCATCTCCAAGGATGGCAGTGAGATCGAAAATATGACGGAGGCCTACACCGAGGCCAGCGGCATCATGATCAACTCCGGCGATTGGAACGGAATGGAGTCTGCGGTGCTGAAGAAGGAAGCTCCGGAAATGATTGAGAAGATGGGATTCGGCAAGAAGACAGTCAATTATAAACTGAGAGACTGGGTGTTCTCCCGCCAGAGATACTGGGGAGAACCGATCCCCATCGTGCACTGCCCGGACTGCGGCGCGGTTCCGGTGCCCGAGGATCAGCTCCCTCTGCTTCTCCCGGATGTGGAGTCCTATCAGCCCACCGGTACCGACGAATCGCCGCTGGCAGCCATCACGGACTGGGTAAATACCACCTGTCCCTGCTGCGGAAAGCCGGCAAAGCGGGAGACCAATACCATGCCCCAGTGGGCAGGCTCTTCCTGGTATTTCCTGCGCTATGTGGACAACAAGAACGACAAGGAGCTGGTTTCCAGGGAGAAAGCTGACAAGTACCTCCCGGTAGATATGTACATCGGCGGTGTGGAGCATGCGGTGCTTCACCTGCTTTACTCAAGATTTTACACGAAGTTTCTCTATGACATCGGCGTGATCGATTTTGACGAGCCCTTCCAGCGTCTGTTTAATCAGGGTATGATTACCGGAAAGAACGGAATTAAGATGAGCAAGTCCAAGGGCAACGTGGTGTCCCCGGACGATCTGGTAAGGGATTACGGCTGCGATTCCCTGCGGCTCTATGAGCTCTTTGTGGGACCGCCTGAACTGGATTCCGAATGGGATGACCGTGGAATCGAGGGAGTATACCGGTTTATTTCCCGTTTCTGGAAGTTGGTTATGGATCAGAAGGATCAGGATGTGAAGGAGACAAAGGAGTTGATCAGGCTTCGGAACCGTCTGGTTTACGACGTGACCACCCGTCTGGAGACTTTCAGTCTGAATACGGTTATCTCCGCATTCATGGAGTACAACAACAAACTGATTGATCTGTCCAGAAAGGGCGGCGTGGACAAAAAGACCCTGGAGACCTTTGTACAGCTTCTGGCGCCTTTCGCTCCTCATATCAGCGAGGAACTTTATCATGAGCTGGGGCATGAGAATTCTGTCTTCGAGTCCGGATGGCCTGCTTATGACGAAGCGGCCATGGAGGAGGACGAAGTGGAGATCGCCGTACAGATCAACGGCAAGACGAGAGCTGTGATTTCCATCCCGAAGGACATTGCCAGGGAGGAAGCTCTGGCAAAGGGAAAGGAAGCCCTGGGCGACAAGCTGACCGGCAATGTGATCAAGGAAATTTATGTTCCAGGAAAGATCATCAACATTGTGGCAAAATAAAATAATCGGAAAGAAGAAGAAACCATAGGAATGACGCAGATAGTAGAGATATTGTCTGCGTCATTATGTATATAAAAAGCCCCTTACCGGTCATAGATGACTTGACAGATAAGGGGCTAAAGATATCAAATCTGCTATTTTCTGTTCTTCTTGATCAATCGTACAATCAGCTTCTCAATCTCCACAATCGGAATGATGCATACCGCCATAAGAATCGACATTGCGAATTCAAAGACGGAGATATGTTCAAATTCGAACAGATCCGACAGGAACGGGATGTAGATTACGCAGATCGTAATGGCAAAGGATCCCAACAGAGACAGCCACAAATACTTGTTCTGATTCCTGATGGAAAAAATAGACTTTGTTCTGGAACGCATGTTGAAGGAGTGGAAGATTTCCGTCATAGACAGCGTCAGAAATGCCATAGTCATACCATCGGCGCTTTCCGCAATTTCCCATACGCCGGCTTCAATATAGTGTCCAACGAAATATGCGGTCAGCGTGATGACAGTGATCACAAAACCCTGGAATATCACGTCAAAGGCGAGACCGCCGGCGAAGATGCCTTCCTTCTTCGGGCGGGGATTTCGCTTCATCACATCCTTTTCCGCGTCTTCCATGCCCAGGGCCAGAGCCGGGAAGGTGTCAGTCAGCAGATTGATCCAAAGGATATGCACCGGTTTGAGGATCGTAAATCCCAGTACGGTGGCGCCAAAGATGGAGAGTACCTCGCTGACATTGCTAGAGAGCAGAAACTGGATGGCCTTGCGAATATTGTCGTAGATCCGGCGTCCCTCGCCCACCGCAGCGACGATGGTGGCAAAGTTGTCATCCGCCAGCACCATATCCGCCACATTCTTCGTGACATCCGTACCGGTAATGCCCATGCCGACACCGATGTCTGCCCGCTTGATACTGGGGGCGTCGTTGACGCCGTCACCGCTCATGGAGACTACTTTTCCCTTGGACTGCCATGCGTCCACGATGCGGACCTTATGCTCCGGCTGAACTCTTGCGTATACAGAGAACTGCTCGATCTTTTCATTCAGTTCCTCATCGCTCAGCTCGTCCAGCTCCATGCCGGTAATGGCCTGACTGGCATCTGTGATAATGCCAAGCTGTTTGCCGATGGCGACAGCAGTATCCAGATGATCTCCGGTAATCATAACCGGGCGGATGCCAGCTTCCCAACATTCCTGGATCGCGCCCACAACTTCCTCGCGGATAGGATCGATCATGCCGCAGAGGCCGACAAAGATCAGATGGCTTTCCAGCTCTAGGGTATCTTCAGGAACTTCCTCACGGGTTTCAAAAGGCCGATAGGCGGCTGCCAGTACGCGGAGCGCCTGATCTGCCATTTCTTTATTTTTGTCGAGAATCGCTTTCCTTTTCGCGTCGTCCAGTTCATGAACTTCTCCGTTTTCCACATAGCGGTCACAGCGGGAGAGTAGCACGTCCGGGGCGCCCTTGCTGTATTGCACAAAGCGTTCGCCGTCTTTGTGAACCGTGCTCATCATTTTTCGCATGGAATCGAAGGGCGCTTCAAAAACCCTCGGCATTTCCTTCAACACGTCGTTTTTGTGGAAAAATTTCTCGCCGTAGGCAACCAGGGCCGTCTCAGTAGGCTCGCCTTGAATGGTGCCGTCGTGGGTAACGGCTGCATCATTACAGAGGCTCATGGCACGGGCCAGAAGTTCCTCGTCTCCGTAGTGATCTACGACAGTCATTCGGTTCTGGGTAAGGGTACCGGTCTTATCAGAGCAGATAATCTGGGTACAGCCCAGCGTCTCCACTGCCGTCAGCTGACGGATGACCGCCTGGCGCTTGGACATCCTCGTGACGCCGATGGCAAGCTGAACGGTAACAACTGCTGCCAGTCCTTCGGGGATGGCGGCCACAGCCAGGGAAACGGCAAGCATAAAGGTATCCATGATAACGGGACCGCTGAAATCATGGCCGCGGAACAGGGAGAAGGCGAAGATAAAGACGCAAATCGCCAGCACGCCGACGCTGAGGATCTTTGAAAGCTGATTCAGTTTGATCTGCAGAGGAGTTGCGCTGTTCTTTGTCTCGTTGATGGCGTTGGCGATCTTGCCCATCTCCGTTTTCATACCGGTGCCGGTTACCACGGCCTGTCCACGCCCGTAGGCGACGCTGCTTCCCATATACACCATGTTCTTTCGATCGCCCAGAGGAACTTTATTGTTTTCAGAGGTCAGCATCTCGACAATCTTTTTTACCGGAACGCTCTCGCCGGTCAGAGCGGATTCCTCCACCTTCAGGCTGGCGCATTCTATGACGCGGGCGTCCGCCGGAACTGCGTCGCCGGCCTCCAATACGATGACATCGCCGGGGACCAGAGAATCGCTGGCCACGGAAACCATCTCGCCGTCCCGCAATACCTTGCTGGTAGCAGCGCTGATTTCCTTTAAGGCCTCAATGGCCTTCTCTGCCTTGCTCTCCTGGTACATACCCAGAAGGGCGTTGATAATGACAACAAAGAGAATAATGAACACATCGGCAAAAGATTCGTTTGTGTAAGCCGAAGTGATTCCTGATACAACTGCCGCCGCAATCAGCACGATAATCATCGGATCTGACAGTTGTTTCATCAGACGCTTAAAGAAAGAGTCTTTTTTTGCCTCTTCCAGGTGGTTTGGACCGTATTGGACCAGCCGCTTCTCAGCCTCCGCCTGGGTAAGGCCTGTCTGTGTGCTGTTCAATTCTTTCAGCACAGCTTCCTTTTCCTGCAGGTAAGCATTCATAACCATATACATCCTTTCTTTTTTTATGCAAAAAGACTCATATACAGCCTTTTTGACTATACATGAGTCTCGGGTTTTAAGATAAGCCAGGGGATTTTTTCCGCCGTGTATGTTGACTTATCATGCGTATGCATTCCTACTCCCTCATCTATGAGTATGAGTATACGCCAAATTTTCTTTTTTCACAACGGTTTTTTTTGATGAAGCGTATATTATTTTGCTGTTTTGCGATAAAAACTACATCTTCGGGCGGAAGGTTCGGATGAGCTGGAGAATGCGGTCCGCTTTTTTCTGCTCATCCGGACTCATGTTCTGTTTTAACAATTCAATCAGAAGAGAGGTTTCCTGCTGATTGAAGGTATATCCTTTTTCTTTCGCTGTATTGGCAGCGTTCGAAAGCTGGCTGGCCAGCTGATTCGCGTTGCCGGAGAAATTCCGGTCTGCGAATTGCAAAAGAAAATCCAGTTTTTCCTTCGGTATGTTTGCAGCTTCCGGATGGTTTCGGATAAAATCCATATTCATAGGTCTCCTGCCTGAAAGAAAACTTCATAAGTGGAAATCATCTGCATTACGTTCAGAATCTGATCTACCTGTCTCTGCTCAGCAGGTGAGCAAAGAGACCGCAGATCCTGCAGCAATTCCACTGTCTGATCCGGCGTGCGTTCCATGGCGGCGATCTGTGTGGTGTTTTCCGGGTCGGAAAAAAATTCTATGGTTTTTTCCATCTGGAGAAAGGCGATCATCATGGAAAGATTTTTTTGCACAGAGGGGCTGACATAGGGGAGCGCGGTTTTCAGCATACTGATTTCCCTGGACTGCAGACGTGCGTCATACAGTGATAAATGTTCTTCTTCCATTAAAAATTCCTTTTTTCTTACTATATGACACGGGCAAGACGGCTATGCATCACATATATTATGAAAAAGGGAAAAATGGGAAGAATCATTATAAATGGAAATCAGTGTTACGAAATTGATGAAGAGTGCATGAGACAGCGGCGGTATCATGACAAAAAGGAAAACGCAAAGAGAGAAGACGGGAAGGAATCCGAGGGAGAAAAACATCGAAAACCGGATAAAAGATGAGGCCTTTTGGCCTCTTTTTTGATGAAAAATACTGGTTTTCGCAAATAAAAAGGGGAGCGCCCTCCCCGCGTCCGCGAAAAAAAGGCGCTCCGTAAAGTTTGCGCGAATTTTTTAGCAGAATCCGTTACCGTTGCCGCAGCAGCACAGCAGAAGGATCAACAGAAGACAGTTGTCGTTTCCGCAGCCGTCATTGTTGAAGAAGGAGCCGTTGCCGTTGCCGCACAGGCAGGAGAGAAGAATCAGCCAGATAATGGCGCTGCATCCTCCGTTGTTGTCGCCGCATCCGCAGTTTGTTGCTACTAAATCACTCATCTTAAATCCTCCAGATTTGTTTTACAATGTATGTTATGCCGCAATGAAAAAATGGTTCCTGCCAATACTTTACCAAAATCCAAACTTTTGCTATACTATAGTACGATGCGAAAACAGGATATGGTGCAAAAACTGCAGGAAAGGTGGAATATGATGAATAAAATCGAGATGAAGACCCCGCTGGTTGAGATGGACGGAGATGAGATGACCCGGATTCTCTGGAAAATGATTAAGGACGATCTTCTGGAGCCCTTTATCGATCTGAAGACAGAGTATTACGACCTGGGACTGGAGCACAGAAATGCTACGGACGATCAGGTAACAGTAGATTCCGCGGAGGCTACAAAGAAATACGGCGTCGCTGTCAAGTGCGCCACCATTACTCCCAACGCGGCGCGCATGGAGGAATACGATCTGAAGGAAATGTGGAAGAGCCCTAACGGAACCATCCGCGCGATTCTGGACGGAACGGTATTTCGCGCCCCCATCGTGGTAAAGGGGATTGAGCCCTGCGTGAAAAACTGGAAGAAACCCATTACCATCGCCAGACATGCCTACGGGGATGTGTACAAGGGAACGGAGATGAAGATTCCGGGAGCGGGCAAGGTGGAACTGGTCTACACCGCCGAGGATGGAACCGTGGCGAAGGAACTGGTACACAATTTTACCGGCGCCGGCATTGTACAGGGGCAGCACAATATCAGCAGCTCCATCGAGAGTTTTGCGAGAAGCTGTTTCAACTACGCTCTGGATATCAAGCAGGATCTGTGGTTCGCTACAAAGGACACCATTTCCAAGAAGTACGACCATACTTTTAAGGATATTTTTCAGGAAATTTTCGACAGCGAGTACAAGGAGAAATTTGAGGCTGCCGGCATTACATATTTCTATACGCTGATTGACGACGCTGTGGCCCGTGTCATGAAGTCAGAAGGCGGGTATATCTGGGCATGCAAGAACTATGACGGCGACGTGATGAGCGATATGATCTCCTCCGCTTTCGGTTCTCTGGCGATGATGACGTCGGTTCTGGTATCTCCGCAGGGTTACTATGAGTATGAGGCGGCCCACGGAACGGTGCAGCGCCATTATTACAAATATCTGAAGGGCGAGGAGACCTCCACCAACTCTGTGGCGACGATCTTTGCCTGGACCGGAGCGCTTCGCAAGAGAGGCGAGCTGGATCAGATTCCGGAGCTGTGCGATTTCGCGGACAAGTTGGAGAAGGCCTGCATTTCCACTATCGAGAGCGGAAAGATGACCAAGGATCTGGCGCTGATTACCACTCTGGAAAATCCCACTGTGCTTAACAGCGAAGAATTTATCAAAGCTGTCCGCGGCACACTGGAAGAGATGCTGTAGGAGGAAATCATGGTTTTATCCTGTCACAAGATCAGTAAGGCCTATGGCACGGATGAGATTATAAAGGATGTCAGTTTCCTGATAGAACAGGGCGAGAAAGCGGCCATCATCGGCAATAACGGAGCGGGAAAATCCACGCTGTTGAAAATTATTACCGGAGAGATTTCGCCGGACGCCGGCGAGGTCATTACCGCGAAGGATGCCGTGATGGGTTACCTGGCTCAGTATCAGGGACAGGATGAGGAGGGGACAATGCTGGACATTGTCCTCTCTGCAAGAGAGGACCTGATTCGGGAGGAGGCTTCCATCCGGGAGATGGAGGCGCGGATGGAACAGATTCCCCAGGGGGAACTGGATGCCTTCATGGAACGCTATCACAGCCAGATCCGGCATTTTGATCAGGCGGGCGGCTATACATTCCGAAGCGAGGCCGC
Organism: uncultured Eubacteriales bacterium; assembly: GCA_949286525.1. Classification (GTDB taxonomy): domain Bacteria; phylum Bacillota; class Clostridia; order Lachnospirales; family Lachnospiraceae; genus Pullilachnospira_A. Next base: position 11,907 of record CASECT010000026.1, read on the forward strand.
GGGCATACTCAAGGGCCTGGGGTTTTCCGAGGCGGAGTTTTCCAAGACCATGGATATGCTCTCCGGCGGGCAGAAGACCCGGGTGTCTCTGGCAAAGCTTCTGGTGCTTCAGCCGGATATTCTGCTTTTGGACGAGCCCATCAACCATCTGGATCTGTCCTCCATTCAGTGGCTGGAAGATTTCCTTCAGGGATACCGGGGAGCGGTGCTGATCGTGGCCCACGACCGGTATTTTCTCGACCGGATCGTGACGAAGGTCGTTGACATCTCTTTCCATCGGGCAAAGGTTTACAAGGGAAACTATACACAGTATGCCGCCCAGCGGGAACTGGAGCGCATTACTTTCCGGAATTCCTATGAGAAACAGCAGCGGGAAATCGCCCACCAGCAGGAGGTCATCGACAAGCTGAAGTCCTACAACCGGGAAAAGTCTGTCCGTCGGGCGGAGAGCCGCCAGAAGATGCTGGATAAGATGGAACGTCTGGAGGCGCCCCAGGAGGAAAACAGCCGGATGCAGCTGGAACTGGAACCGGATGTGGTCAGCGGCAAAGATGTGCTGGAGGTAAGTGATCTGGCCAAATCCTACGATGGTCAGAATCTCTTTGAGCACCTGTCCTTTCAGATTCAGCGGGGCGAACGCATTGCCCTTCTGGGGGACAACGGCACCGGAAAAACCACGATCTTAAAGATCATTAACGGCGTGGTGGATGCGGACGCCGGAAACATCCGGCTGGGGGCAAATGTCTCCATCGGCTACTATGATCAGGAACAGCAGAACCTCTCGGGGGAGAAGACCCTCTTCGAGGAGATGCAGGACGCCTATCCGGGGTTGAACAACACGAGAATCCGAAATATTCTCGCGGCCTTCATGTTTACCGGAGATGATGTGTTCAAGCGTATCGACGCCTTGAGCGGCGGCGAGAGAGGGCGGATTTCCCTGGCAAAGCTGATGCTGTCCGGGGCAAATTTCCTGATTCTGGACGAGCCGACAAATCATCTGGACATGGAGTCCAAGGATATTCTCGAGCAGGCCTTGAACCGTTATACGGGCACGATTCTCTATGTGTCCCACGACCGTTACTTTGTCAATCGGACAGCCAGTCGTATTCTGGAACTTTCCGGCGGAAAGCTGGAACTTTTCTACGGAAACTACGACTATTATATGGAGAAGAAGCGACAGGCGAAGGAGACGGCGGTAAGAGAAACCGGCGAGGAGAAGGCCGGTCAGGGCGACGGGCGGATGGACTGGGAAGCCCAGAAAAAGCTGCAGGCCCAGAAGCGAAAAGCGGCCGGCGAGCTGGCCAGAACCGAGGAACAGATCCAGAAGGCGGAGGACGAAATTGCCTCTATCGAGGAGGAATTCCAGAAGGAAGAGGTAGCCACAAATTCCGCAAGACTCAACGAACTGACCGCCCGTCAGAATGAGCTTCAGGAACAGCTGGAGGAGCTCTATCTGCGCTGGGAAGAATTGTCAGAGTCGCCGCTTTTGACGGAGTGAGCGGCAATCCTGGAACATTGACAGAAAACAGAAAAAAATTTATAATCTGCTATTATAAAAACGTAAGGGGGAAGCGGTTTGGACAAAGAAATCTCACAGGCAGTGATACGCAGGATGCCCAGGTATTACCGGTATCTCGGCGATCTGCTGGACGCGGGAGTAGAGCGCATCTCATCCAACGAACTGAGCGTGAGAATGAATGTGACGGCATCACAGATTCGTCAGGACCTGAACAATTTCGGCGGCTTCGGACAGCAGGGATATGGTTATAACGTACCTTTTCTGCACGAAGAAATCGGACGGATTCTGGGGCTCAATGAGGTACACAATATCATTGTTATCGGTGTGGGACATCTGGGCCAGGCGATTGCCAATTATGTAAAATTTGAACGTCTCGGTTTTCGAATTATCGGGTTGTTTGATGTAAATCCGAAACTGAAGGGACAGCTTGTTCGTGATCTGCCCATTCAGATGATGGAAGATCTGCCGGAGTTTCTGGAGAAACACCAGGTAGATATCGCTGCCCTGACACTGCCGAAGGCCAATGCGGAATCAACCGCAGCGCGGCTGGTCTCCCTCGGCGTTACCGCCATCTGGAATTTTGCCCATGTGGATTTGGATAATATCGAGGGTGTTGTGGTGGAGAACGTGCATCTTTCGGACAGTCTGATGCAGCTGTCCTATAACATGGCGCAGAATCAGAAAAAATAGAGAACAGGTAAATGCTTTGCCGTGCGGTAAGGCATTTTTTACCGTAAGAAGAGGTGAAATTACTATGCGTGCTCTGCTGACAGCCAGAGAGATGAAAAAATGTGATGAGAACACGATAGAGCATTTTGGCGTGCCGTCCTGTGTTCTGATGGAACGGGCGGCGTTGCGTTTTGTGGAGGAACTGGAAAAAAAAGGTCTTTGCGACGGTTCCGTGGGCATTGTCTGCGGCACCGGGAACAACGGCGGCGACGGGCTGGCGGCCGCCCGACTCCTTTTTCTGAAGGGATGCGACGTTCGCTATTACCTCTGCGGAGACCCCGCGAAGTGTACAAAAGACTGCAGAATGCAGTACAATATTAACCGGAACTATCAGGTGCCGGAGGCGGAGCGTTTCGAGGATCTTCTGGAGTCTGGCGTGTTGGTGGACGCAATCTTCGGCATCGGCCTTTCCAGGAATATCGAGGGCGAGTACGCACATATGATAGAGGAGATGAACGCGGCGAAGGCATTTCGGGCAGCTGTCGACATGCCGAGCGGTATTTCTGCGGACAGCGGAAATGTGATGGGCATTGCTGTAAGATGTGATTTGACGGTAACCTTCGGTTTTGGCAAGGCGGGACAGTATCTGATGCCTGGGGCTGATTACTGCGGCGAGATTGTGGTAACGGAGGTGGGTATTACCAAAGAGAGTCTTCTGGGAGAGACGCCGGAGTGCTGGGCTATGGAAGAGGGGGACCTGTCTCTGCTGGAGCCGCTGGACGTCTGCCGCCATAAGGGAAGCGCCGGGAAGGTGCTGGTGGTGGCAGGTGGGCCCCAGATGGCCGGCGCAGCCTATTTTGCCTCCCGGTCAGCCTATCTGATGGGAAGCGGTATGGTAAAGGTGTATACGCCCGCCTGCAACCGCCCGACGCTTCAGACGCTGCTCCCGGAGGCGGTGCTGACCGACTATGAAGATCGTTCCCAGGGGGATCTTCTCTCCCTGATTCAGTGGGCTGATGTGATTCTCATCGGACCGGGAATCGGTGTCCGTCCCCAGACGAAAAAAATTGTTTCTTATGTTCTGGAAAACGCGGCGGTGCCGGTGGTCTGCGACGCGGACTGCCTGAATATTTTTGCCCAGAATCTGCAGATGCTGCGCAATCCTCACACGGAGCTGATCCTTACGCCTCATATGGGAGAAATGGCCAGGCTGACGGGCGAGAGCGTCCTGTATCTGAAGGATCATATGCGGGAGGCTGCGGCGGAATTTTCAAGGGAATATCAGGTAACCTGCGTTCTGAAAGACGCCAGGACTGTTACCTGCGTTCCCTTTCAGAAAACCTACATTCAGATCTTTGGAAATCCAGGTATGGCTACTGCCGGAAGCGGCGATGTGCTATCCGGAATCATTGCCGGCTGTATCGCTCAGCGGGTTCCTGTGTCGGAGGCGGCGGCTCTTGGCGTTATGATTCACGGAATGGCCGGAGATATGGCGGCCGCCAAAAAGGGAATGCGTTCCCTGCTGGCTACGGATATCATGGACAGCATTCCAATGGTGTTGGAAAGGAGAAAGAGTGATGAGTAAATATGGCAGAATCTGCGCCAGGATTGATCTGGACGCAGTCAGGAAAAATCTCCATGCCATGAGGGATCGGCTGAAGCCGGAGACGAAGATTGTGGCCGTGGTCAAGACGGATGGATATGGCCACGGAGCCTGTGCCGTCGGCAAGTATCTGGAGGGGGAGGACTGTCTCTGGGGCTACGCGGTGGCTACGGCGGAGGAAGCGCTGGAGCTGAGGTCGGCGGGGCTGAAGAAACCGGTGCTGATTCTGGGTTACACCTTTCCAGAGGACTACGAGGAGCTGATCAGAGAGGACGTGCGTCTTACGGTCATCTCCATGGATATGGCAAAGGAAATCAGCCGTATTGCTGGCAATCTGGGAAAAAATGCATATATTCATATTAAGACGGATACAGGCATGCATCGTATCGGCTATGACGCCTCCGAGGAAAGTATGGAAGAGATTGCTTTGATCTGCGGACTTTCCCATCTGGTGCCGGAGGGAATTTTCACGCATTTTGCCCGGGCGGATGAAAAGGATAAGAGTCATGCCCTGAAACAATATGAATGCTTCTGCCGGATGATCGATCAGCTGGGAGAACGCGGTATTCATTTTTCTCTTCGCCACTGCGCCAACAGCGCGGCCATTATGGAATTGCCTGAAGTGCAGATGGATATGGTAAGGGCCGGTATTACCCTTTATGGGCTCTGGCCTTCCCCGGAGATGGATCGCTCATTTCCGTTGCATCCGGCTATGTCCCTCTATAGCCATATTGTTGCGATTCGTGATCTGCCCTCAGGCGCCGCTGTCAGTTATGGCGGAACCTATGTAACGAAGCGCGACTCCAGAGTGGCCACCATACCGGTGGGATACGGAGACGGTTATGCCAGAAGCCTTTCCAACAAGGGATATGTGCTGATCAGGGGGAAAAAGGCGCCTGTTCTGGGAAGAGTCTGCATGGATCAGTTTATGGTGGATGTTACGGATATACCTGGTGTGTCGGTTTTTGATGTAGCAACGCTGTTGGGCCGAGATGGGACAGAGACTATTACAATGGAAGAGCTGGGAGAGCTTTCCGGCAGATTTAATTATGAATTTGCCTGCTGTATCGGGAAACGGGTACCGCGCAGCTACCTGCCTGATATCGGATGATGGCCTGCAGGAGAGATTCCGGCGCGAGACCTGTCGGATAAGCGGCGGACGAAGAGGTACAGATTTGCGCAAAAAGCCAAGTTGTCTGCATACACTCGAAAAATTTGGAAATACTGATGATAGCGTCGGTAAACGCTGAATCTGAAAATGGAGTGATGGGAAATGTCGATACAACGAGGCGATGTCTACTACGCGGATCTGCGTCCGGTGGTCGGTTCGGAGCAGGGAGGAATCCGTCCGGTACTGATTATTCAAAATAATGTGGGGAATATGCACAGCCCGACGGTCATCTGTGCCGCCATTACGTCGAAGATGCACAAGGCAAAGCTGCCTACCCATGTGGAACTGGACAGCCGTAAATATGACATGATGAAAGATTCGGTCATTCTATTGGAACAGCTGCGCACTATAGATAAGACAAGGCTGAAGGATAAGATCTGCCATCTGGACAGCAAGGTGCTTTTTGAGGTGGATAAGGCTCTTGAAGTCAGTCTGGAACTTATGGTATAACAGGATAGGGCGCAACAGGGTTGAATCCCGCGTACAAAAATGATAAACTTTATGTTGACAAGATACAGTTAAAGAGAGAGGAAGCGTAACATGTCAGGACATTCAAAATTTGCGAACATCAAACATAAAAAGGAAAAGAATGACGCCGCAAAAGGAAAGATTTTTACGATTATCGGCAGGGAGCTGGCCGTCGCCGTGAAGGAAGGCGGACCGGACCCGGCCAACAACAGCCGGCTGAGAGATGTAATTGCCAAGGCGAAGGCCAACAACATGCCAAATGATACCATTGAGAGAGGAATCAAGAAGGCAGCTGGAGACGCCTCCTCGGTTAATTACGAGCTGGTTACATATGAGGGATACGGTCCGAACGGCACCGCGATTATTGTGGATGCGCTGACGGATAACAAGAACAGGACCGCCGCTAATGTGAGAAACGCATTTACAAAGGGGAATGGCAACATTGGTACACAGGGCTGCGTGTCGTATATGTTCGATAGGAAGGGGCAGATCATCATAGCGAAGGAAGAGTGCGATATGGATGCGGACGAGCTGATGATGCTGGCTCTGGACGCAGGGGCGGAGGACTTTGTAGAGGAGGAGGATTCCTATGAGATCCTCACAGCCCCCGACGATTTTTCCGTTGTACGTGAGACGCTGGAGGAAAAACAGATACCTATGGCGGACGCGGAGGTTACCATGATTCCACAGTCCTATGTGGAGCTGACGGATGAACAGGACCTGTATCACATCAATAAACTTTTGTCCCTTTTGGAGGAGGACGATGATGTACAGGAGGTATATCATAACTGGGACGAGTAGGAGGTAGTGATGAAAAAAATATTATTTGCCGCAAGTGAGTGTGTTCCGTTTGTAAAAACGGGGGGGTTGGCGGACGTGGTCGGCGCGTTGCCAAAGGAATTTGATAAGAACGAGTGGGATATCCGGGTGGTGCTTCCGGATTATACCTGCATTCCGCCGCAGTATCGGAATGAATTCCAGTATGTCTGCCATTTTCAGATGGGATGCGGTCCGATGATGGGACAGAAATATGTGGGAGTCATGAAATATGAGTACCAGGGAATTACATATTATTTCATTGACAATCTGGAATATTTTGAGTGCTTCTATCCTTATGGCGACAACCGGTACGATATAGAGAAATTTATTTTCTTTGACAAAGCGGTGCTCTCCATGCTTCCGGTTATTGATTTCCGGCCGGATATTATTCACTGTCACGACTGGCAGACCGGTCTGATTCCGGTGTACCTGAAGACAGAATTTGCGGCAAATCCCTTCTTCTGGAATATCAAAGCGGTATTTACCATACATAATCTGAAATTCCAGGGCGTGTGGGATATCAAGACTATTCAGGGGCTCTCCGGTCTGCCAATGCCTTTATTCACGCCGGATAAACTGGAGTTCAAGAAAAACGGCAACATGCTCAAGGGCGGCCTGGTGTATTCTGACTATATTACCACCGTCAGCGAAACCTATGCTCAGGAGATACAGACTCCCTATTACGGGGAGGGCCTGGACGGACTTTTGTCGGCGCGTCATTTCGATCTGAGAGGTATTGTAAACGGCATCGATTACAGTATGTATAATCCCGAGACGGATCCGGATATTTTCCGGAATTATAACGTGGAAGATTTCCGTGTCAACAAGCATGTTAATAAGGAACGGCTTCAGGAGATGCTTGGTCTGCGGGTGGACAAGAGAAAATACATGATCGGTCTGATTTCCCGTCTGACGGATCAGAAGGGACTGGACTTGATCAATTACTGTATGGATCGGCTGGTAGATGAGTTTACGCAGCTGGTAGTCATCGGAACCGGCGAGGCTCAATATGAAAACATGTTCCGGCATTATGCATGGAAATATCCCGATCGCGTGTCGGCGAATATCTGTTATGACGAAAATCTGGCTCACAAGCTTTACGCCGCGGCGGACGCTTTCCTGATGCCGTCCAGATTTGAACCCTGCGGACTGACGCAGCTGATTTCCTTCCGCTATGGCACAGTGCCTATCGTTCGGGAGACCGGCGGTTTGAAGGATACGGTTCAGCCCTACAATGAATTTGAAAATACCGGAGACGGTTTCTCTTTCGCCAATTACAACGGCGAGGAACTGCTGGGCATCGTCAACTATTCCAAGAATATCTTCTTTGAGCACAAGTCCAACTGGAATAAGATGGTAGACCGGGGTATGCGCAAAGATTATTCCTGGAACACATCCAGAAGTTACTATGAGGGAATGTACCGGTATCTGCTGGGCGAGGCCTGATACATAGTTTTTCTGTCATTGGTCATATTAAAAAGAGAGCGTTAAGCTCTCTTTTTTGTTTGGAAATGAGGAGGGGTATATTATGAGTGCATCTAATGAACAGAATCAGGATAATATCAGAGAATACGGGCAGACGGCGCTGCCGTCGAAGGGAGAAGAGGGGAAAATTCAGTTGGTTACCATCATCGGAGAGGTGGAGGGTCATGAAAATCTGCCCTCCGGAACGAAAGCGACAAAATATGAGCATATTCTGCCAAAGCTGGCAGAGGTAGAGCAGGACCGCCGAGTCCGGGGCGTACTGCTCTTGCTGAACACGGTAGGCGGAGATGTGGAGTCTGGGCTTGCCATCGCGGAGATGATTGCCTCCCTGAGTAAGCCTACCGTATCGCTTGTGCTGGGAGGAAGTCATTCCATCGGCGTGCCCCTGGCAGTTTCTACGGATCATTCCTTTATTGTACCGACGGGAACCATGGTTATCCATCCGGTGCGCATGAGCGGCACGATCATCGGGGCGCCCCAGACCTATGACTACTTTGCCCAGATGCAGAACCGGATTCTAGGTTTTGTGGCCAGCCACTGCAGGGCCACGGTGGAGCGTCTGGAGGAGATGATGATGAACACCGGTATGATGGCAAAGGATTTGGGAACGATCCTGGTGGGCCGGCAGGCCGTGGAGGAAGGACTGATTGACGAGATCGGGGGGATCCGGGAAGCGGTGGCGTATTTGGAAAAAATCATGAAAAAGGACCCGGCATGACGACGGGAATTTACAAAATGTCATAATGACAACGATGGCTAAATATGGTATCATAAATTAGTTATCGGAGGGTATCTGATTTATGGCATCAAAGAGTTCCAAGGGGCAAAAAAAGACCCGAACCAACAAGACTTCAACGCAGAAAAAAAAGACGACGATTCAGGTGGAAAAGAAAGGGGATGATCTGTCCAAGGACATTATCCTCTGGATTGTGCTGGCCGTCAGCATTCTTCTGTTCGTCAGCAACCTTGGGGTTGGAGGCGTGGTGGGAAACGCTGTCAGCGGCTTCTTTTTCGGCGTATTTGGACTGACCGCTTACCTTTTTCCTATTGTGCTGCTGGTCGGGACTTTTTTTGCCATTTCCAATAAAGAAAATACAATCGCGCTGATCAAACTGGTCTTTTCACTGATCTTTCTGATCTTTCTGTGCACGCTGATCGAGCTGATGTTTCACGGGGATTCCGGCGGAGGCGCCGTCTATTCCTTCTTTTACAGCCGGCAGCACCGGGCGGGGGGCGGCTTCGTGGGCGGAGGCATCGCCGGATTACTCTGCGAAGGATTTGGGCTGATCGGGGCTTATGTGATTACCATCGCGGTAATGGCGATCTCTGTGGTGCTGATTTCGGAGAAGTCGGCAGTCAAGGGGCTTCAGAAAAATGCCCGCCATCTGCGGCAGACCGAGAAGCTGCGGCAGCAGAAAAAGAAGAGCCAGCAGACGGAGGAGATCCCCAAACCTCGTCTGCCGGAGCAGAAAGCGGACAGGAATCTGCCGCGCCGCGAGCGGAAAGTGGAGGGCGTGGCTCTGGATACGCAGCTTAGAGAGCGGGAGAGCAGCGGAGATTTATCGTCTGATGAGGTAAATGAAGTCAATATCCGTATTTTCGACGAAGATGTGGAGATTGCGGATGTACATCGCGTACCTTTGACTTCAGAGACGCCTTCGGAGGAGACGCTGCCTCTGGTGTCAGGAGTGGATTCAGATACAGATGCGGTCGATCCGGACAGGGTAACTGCAAGGGAATCTTCTGTCAGAAAGACGGTAAGCAGAAAGAGCGGAGCCGCCTCAGGTTTGGAGAGCGTTTCGGGGGCGAAAGAGAAAGCAGAGATTTTCCCGGAGTCGATAAAAGCGTCCGTCGAAGGGCAGGAGATTTTACCCCCGGAAGCAGACGGAAAAGAAAAAATTCAGGTGGAACAGCCTTATCGCTATCCGCCGATCTCCCTCTTACATATGCCATCCAGAAAAGGCGGCGGCAATTCTAAGTCAGCTCTTCAGGAAACGGCGGAGAAACTTCGGCAGATTTTAAAGAATTTCGGCGTCAATGTTACTGTTACCGACGTGAGCTGCGGACCGGCGGTAACCCGTTACGAGATTCAGCCGGAGATGGGTGTGAAGGTCAGCAAGATTGTCAATCTGGCAGATGACATAAAACTGAATCTGGCTGCCGCAGACATACGAATCGAGGCGCCGATACCCGGAAAGGCGGCAGTCGGCATCGAGGTCCCGAACAAACAGAAAGTTGTAGTCTCCTTCCGGGAACTGGTAGAGTCCCAGGAATTTCAGGACAGCGAGTCAAAGATATCCTTTGTCGTGGGCCGGGATATTGCCGGCAAGGTAGTAATTTCCAATATTGCCAAGATGCCCCATCTGCTGATCGCCGGCGCCACCGGTTCCGGAAAATCTGTCTGCATCAACACGATCATCATGAGTATTCTCTACAAGGCGGATCCCAGGGAGGTTAAACTGATCATGGTGGATCCAAAGGTGGTGGAGCTGAGCGTTTACAACGGTATTCCCCATCTGTTGATCCCGGTGGTCACGGATCCGAAAAAAGCCGCCGGGGCGCTCCACTGGGCGGTCACGGAGATGATGGACCGCTACGAGAAGTTTGCTGACGCCGGTGTCCGTGATATGAAGGGATACAATGCCAAAATAAAAAATGGCACTATGAAGATCAATCACAATGGACAGATGGTGGACGTGGCGGTGGAGAGGATGCCCCAGATCGTCATCATCGTGGACGAGCTGGCGGATCTGATGATGGTGGCGGCCAGCGAGGTGGAGGAATCTATCTGCCGTCTGGCTCAGCTGGCACGGGCGGCGGGTATTCATCTGATCATTGCCACCCAGCGACCTTCGGTTAATGTTATCACAGGACTGATTAAGGCCAACATGCCTTCCCGTATTGCCTTTTCCGTTACCAGCAATATTGATTCCCGGACGATTCTGGATATGGGAGGAGCGGAGAAACTTCTGGGAAACGGCGATATGCTCTATTATCCCCAGGGATTTACCAAGCCGCTGCGTGTGCAGGGAGCCTTTGTGACGGATGATGAGGTGGCAAAGGTGGTGGATTTCCTGTCGAAGCACAACGAGGCGGGCAGCTACAGTGAGGAAATCCAGGAGAAGATTGCCTCCGCGGAGATCGGAACCGGATCCGCAGGCGAGGGAGACGGCGCTGCCGCCGACAGCCGCGACGCCTATTTTGAGGCGGCGGGCAGACTGCTGATCGAAAAGGAAAAGGGATCTATCGGCATGCTGCAGCGAAACTTTAAAGTCGGGTTTAACCGGGCAGCCAGAATCATGGATCAGCTTCAGGAGGCCGGCGTCGTCGGCCCGGAGGAGGGGACCAAGCCCAGGAAGGTTCTCATGAGTCTGGAAGCTTTTGAACAAATACTTTGAGCCAAGGAGGAAATGAAGGATGAAAAGTGACATCGAGATTGCACAGGAGGCGGTTATGCTTCCCATTCAGGAGGTGGCGGCACAGCTGGACCTGAAAGAGGATGATCTGGAACTTTACGGAAAGTACAAGGCGAAATTGTCCGACGAATGCCTGCGCCGATTTGCTGATCAGCCGGACGGGAAGTTGATTCTTGTGACAGCGATTAACCCGACTCCGGCGGGAGAGGGAAAGACTACGACCAGCGTAGGTCTGGGCGAGGCTTTTGGAAAACTCGGTAAGAAAGCGGTTCTGGCGCTTCGTGAACCATCTCTGGGTCCCTGCTTTGGCATCAAGGGAGGTGCGGCCGGAGGCGGATACGCTCAGGTAGTGCCCATGGAGGATTTGAATCTTCATTTTACCGGAGATTTTCATGCGATTACCTCCGCCAACAATCTGCTGGCGGCGCTTCTGGACAATCACATTCAGCAGGGAAATGCGCTGGGTATCGATCCCCGTCAGGTTGTATGGAAACGCTGTCTGGACATGAATGACCGCGTGTTACGGCATATTGTTGTTGGGCTGGGAGCGAAAGCCGACGGTATGGTAAGAGAGGATCACTTTGTGATCACAGTTGCATCCGAGATCATGGCAATCCTCTGCCTGGCAGAGGATATGACGGATCTGAAGCGCCGCCTGGGAAAAATCATCGTGGCCTACACCTTTGACGGAAAACCCGTAACCGCCGACGATCTGCAGGCGACCGGCGCTATGGCGGCCCTTTTGAAGGATGCCATGAAGCCGAATCTGATTCAGACGCTGGAACATACGCCGGCTCTGGTGCATGGCGGGCCTTTTGCCAATATCGCTCACGGCTGCAATAGTGTCAGAGCCACAAAGGCTGCCCTGAAGATGGCGGATTACGTGATTACGGAGGCCGGATTTGGCGCGGACCTGGGAGCGGAGAAATTCTTTGATATCAAGTGTCGCAAGGCCGGCCTGCGTCCGGATGCGGTGGTTCTTGTGGCGACGGTTCGCGCATTGAAGTACAACGGCGGCGTTGCAAAGGCGGAACTGGCTCAGGAGAATCTGGAGGCTTTGAAGCGAGGAATTGTCAACCTGGAGAAACATATCGAGAATCTGCAGAAGTATGGCGTACCGGTGGTGGTTACCCTGAATTCCTTTGTGACAGATACAGAGGCCGAGACTTCCTATGTGGAAGAATTCTGCCGTGAGAGAGGGTGTGATTTCGCGCTCTCCGAGGTCTGGGAGAAAGGCGGCGAGGGCGGCGTAGCCCTGGCGCAGAAGATTCTGGACACTTTGGAGTCGAAGGAGAGCAGTTTCAAGCCGCTCTACGATGACGAGATGAGTCTGGAAGAGAAGATCAACACTATCGCGAAGGAAATTTACGGCGCCGACGGCGTGGATTTTGCTCCGGCTGCCAGGCGTGAGCTGGACCGCATTACCTCCATGGGCATGGGTAATTTTCCTGTGTGCATGGCGAAAACCCAGTATTCTCTGTCGGATGACGCCAAGAAACTGGGACGCCCGAAGAACTTCCGTATCAACGTGCGGGAAGTGTATGTGTCTGCGGGAGCGGAGTTTGTGGTGGCTGTCACGGGTAACATCATGACGATGCCCGGCCTGCCGAAGGTTCCGGCGGCCAACGGTATTGATGTGACGGATGATGGTGTGATCACGGGATTGTTTTGATGAAAGTTTGCGGCCGGATGGCTGAGAGATTGCGGATGATAGAAGGAGCGTATGACATGGCACAGTTGATCAACGGAAAAGAAATCTCCTCCCAGATCAAGGAGGAAGTAAAAGCGCAGGTAACCGAGCTGGCAGGACAGGGGATATCCGTCTGTCTTGCGGTTATTCAGGTGGGGGATGATCCCGCCTCCAGCGTCTATGTGCGAAACAAGAAAAAGGCCTGCGAGTACGTGGGCATCAAATCTATTTCCTATGAGCTGCCGGAGAGTACTTCGGAGGAGGATCTGATCGTACTGGTGCGCCAGCTGAACGAGCGGCAGGACGTGAACGGGATTCTTGTGCAGCTTCCGCTGCCTAAACATATGGATGAAGATCATGTACTTCTGTCTATCGATCCGAAAAAAGATGTGGATGGCTTCCATCCCCAGAGTGTGGGAGCCCTCTCTATCGGCCTGCCGGGCTTTGTGTCCTGCACACCCGCCGGAATTATCCAGCTTCTGAAGCGCAGCGGTATTGCCATCGAGGGAAAGCATTGCGTGATCGTGGGCAGAAGCAATATCGTGGGCAAACCCATGGCCCTTCTGATGCTCAGAGAAAATGCTACCGTTACCGTTACTCACTCAAAAACGAAGGATCTGGCCGCTTATACCAGACAGGCGGATATTTTGATTGTTGCCATGGGAAAGCGCCAGTTTATTACTTCCGAGTATGTCAAGGAGGGAGCGGTTGTCATTGATGTGGGCATGCACCGGGATGAGAACAACAAGCTCTGCGGCGATGTGGATTTTGTCGATGTATCGCCAAAATGCAGCGCCATTACCCCGGTGCCGGGCGGCGTAGGCCCCATGACGATTGCGATGCTGATGTATAACTGTGTTGCCTCTGTATCCCTTCAGAGTCGAAAATAAAAGAAGAAAGATGAAGTGTGCACATTGCGGAAATGAGATACCTCCGGGAAGCGTTTACTGCAAACACTGTGGGAAAGCGGCGCAGATTGTCCCGGATTACAACCTGCTGGAGGACGATGTCCTTCCGCAGATTTTAGAGGAAAAAGAAAAGAAGCGCAGGGCGGATGAAAAGCGGGCGGGCGTTTCCGGTGTATCGGAAGCGCGCGAAAGCGTGTCAGGAAAAGCCGGGAGCGCGCCGGAGAAAAAGGATTCTCCTGTGGCTGTCGCGAAAAAATTGTGGAGAAATCCGAAAACACGCTGGGCCTGTATCTGTTCTACTATCCTGGTCATCCTTCTGGTGGCTGGCATCTGCCTGTGGGTTACCAATTCATATGGCTTCCAGCTCCAGGCCGGCAAGCGGCTGGACGGGAAGGAAGACTATCGGAATGCGCTTACCCATTATCTGAGGGCTGTGGAGCTTGATGATGAGGCGGTGGAGGCGAAGGTAGGAGCCGGGCTGGATTACTATCAGTTGGGAGAGTATGACGAGGCCTGGGATATTCTTATGGAAGCGGTAGAGACGGATCCAACAAATGTGGAGGCGTTCCGCTGCCTGCTTTCCATCTGCCGCGAGCAGGAAAATTACGACGCGATTGAAGAACTGCAGCGCATGGCAGAGGGACATGACGCCCAGCAGCTGTTTGACGAATATCTGGTAGCGGGACCGGGATTTTCCTTTGATGAGGGAACCTACGACGACGATCTGCAGTTGGAGCTTACTTCCGGAAATGGAAACGCTGTCTATTATACGCTGGACGGGACGGATCCGATCAGGAGAGGACAGCTCTACCGGGAACCGATTCTGCTCACGGACGGGGAGACGACGGTAAAAGCCGC
>CASECT010000027.1 GCA_949286525.1 uncultured Eubacteriales bacterium
TGAGGAGGGCTTAGATTTGTATACACTTCTTGTGGTTGAGGATGATGTGGAACTGAATCAGACTGTTTCCGAGGTGCTGTCCGGCGAGGGATACCGGGTGCTTCGCGCGCACTCCTGCCGGGAGGCGCAGCGTTTGGCGGACAGTCACACGCTTGATCTGGCGGTGCTGGATGTGAATCTGCCGGATGGAGATGGATTCAGCTTATGTAAATGGCTGAAGGGCCGGCAGCACGTTTCCGTGCTGTTTCTGTCCGCCAGGGATCTGGAGGAGGATGTCCTGGAAGGGTACGAACTGGGAGCGGATGACTATGTGACCAAACCCTTTTCCATAAAAATTCTGCTGAAGAAAATTTCCGTTATTCTGGCCAGAGAACCGGAGAAAAAGCAGATTTATGACGACGGATTCCTGAAGATTGATTTCGACGCAGGGACGGTCTGCGTCGGGGAAAAGGTCTGCCCCGTGACGCCGACGGAGTATAAGATCCTCAAAAAGCTGGTGGAACATAAGGGAAAACTTCTGACCTATTCTGTGCTTCTGGACAGTCTGTGGGATGAGGGGGTTCAGCTTATGGATAAGCATGCCCTAGCGGTAAACATTAACCGTCTGCGGAAGAAGCTGGAGGCAGAGGGGCACACCTATATTTCAAATGTTTACGGGATGGGATATATATGGAAATGATGATTGCTCTGGTGGCAGCAGTATTGCTCGCCGGCTTTTCGGTGTTTCTGATATGGAGGAATTACCGGCTGAAACGGGATATCTATGATTTCACGGAAAAGCTGGACGCGGCGCTGCTGGCCATGCTGAGGGAGGAGGAACTTGCAGCGGAGCCCGGCAAAACGGACGATCTGTGGGGAAAAGTCTATGAACGGCTGGCACGTCTCTCCCGGATGTATATGCACAAAAATGGGGAAATTGCGGAGGAGAAGGAGAAGTTAAAGGAGCTGATCTCCGATATTTCCCATCAGACCAGAACGCCTCTCGCGAATATCAAGCTGTATCTGGAACTTCTGGAGGATGAAGAGGCGGAGGATCAGCAGGATACCGGAAGGAGAAAAGAGATCCTGGAGAAGATGGGCGGTCAGGTGGATAAGCTGGATTTTCTGCTTCAGAGTATGGTAAAAATGTCCCGGCTGGAGACAGGAGCTATCCAGATCCGAAAGCAGCCGGCAGCGATTTTTGAGACTCTGGCCGAAGCCGTGGGAGCTGTGGTTCCCCGGGCGGAGGCCAAGAAGATTCAAATCCGTGTGGACTGTGACGAGAATCTTGCGGTAAGCCATGACAGAAAGTGGACCGGAGAAGCCCTCTTTAACATACTGGACAACGGTGTAAAATATACCGGGGAAGGCGGAAAGATCGATATCTCTGTCTGCCGTCAGGAAATCTTTACGAAGATCAGCATTACCGACAATGGAAAGGGGATTGCCCCGGAACGTCAGGGGAGAATTTTTCAGCGATTTTACCGGGAACCGGAGATCCACGACAGCGAGGGGATCGGTATCGGTCTGTACCTGGCGAGAGAAATCATTACATTGCAGAACGGCTATATTGAGGTAAAGTCCGAGGTAGGCTGCGGAAGTACCTTCTGTGTATATCTTCCCAATACGCTTCCCGATGCCGGAACATGTAGAAGCAAGGGGGACGGAGACGCGCACGCCGTTTTCTGAGACAGAAAAAATCACAATTTTGTGATTTTTTCTTTTTGTGAACGGTTTGTGATTTTTGTGGGGTATTCTTTGTGCATAAGGAGGTGCGGATATGAGAGACGCCATTGTAAAGACACAGAATTTGAAGAAATATTACCAGGTCGGAAATCAGGTGGTCAAGGCTCTGGACGGTGTGGACTTTGCGGTTCGCGAGCGGGAGTTTGTGGCCATTATCGGAAAATCCGGCAGCGGAAAGAGCACTCTTTTGCACATGATCGGCGGACTGGATACGCCTACGGAGGGAAGTGTTGTGGTGGATGGCATACGCCTGGAGGAGTTGAATGCGGATCAGTTGGCGCTGTATCGCAGGCGGAAGGTCGGTTTTATCTTCCAGCAGTACAATCTGATACCGGATTTGAACATCTATGACAATATCGTGTTTCCGCTGGAATTGGACGGGGCGAAGGTTGACACGGAATTTATAGATGAGTTGCTGAAAAATCTGAATATCGCCGACAAGGCGGAGATGCTCCCCTCCATGCTCTCCGGCGGAGAACAGCAGCGGGTGGCGATTGTCAGAGCCCTGGCGGCCAGGCCCGCTATTATCCTGGCGGATGAGCCCACGGGAAATCTGGATACTGCCGGAAGCCATGATGTGATAGGACTTCTGCAGGTTCTGGCACGACAGTATCAGCAGACGGTTATCGTCATTACCCATGATCCGGACATCGCCCAGATGGCGGAGCGGATTGTGCGGATTGAGGATGGACGGATTCTCTCCCCGTCCCCGGCGGATGAGATGGTCGAAAAGAAAGTTTATGGACGGTCTTCGGATGGGGAAGGGAGGTAAGGCATATGCTGGCAAATAACAACAAGGCGATGTTAAAAAGGCTTGCCCGAAATACCGTTAAGACCAACAGGAGGCAGTTTGCGATACTGTTTTTTACGGTTGCCCTGGCTGCCTGTATGCTCTTTTGCGTTTTTACCATCGGTATTACCTATCTGCATCTGAGCCGGCTTCAGGATACCCGGCTGTTTGGGGCGGAGTATGACGCTGTGGTCGCCAACGGTTTTACGGAGAAACAGAAAGCGATCCTGATGGACCGATCGGATGTCCGGTCGGTGGGGGTTCTTTCCTATGCCGGGTACGCGAAGAGCACCGATGCAGACGATACGATAGATGTGGGACTGCTCTGGTGTGATCCCGTTTACTGGGAGACTATGAGCGCTCCGGCCAGAACGGGGGTAAAGGGCACGTATCCCGAGAAAGAAAATGAGCTGATGGTCACACGGGAGGCTTTGAGAGCCTGCGGCAAGGAAACGCTGGAGCCGGGAGATTGTTTTGTTATGAATTACGAGGACAACACCGGCGTCCACAGGGAAAATTTTGTGATCAGCGGTATATGGGAAGGCTATGGAAATCAGGCAATCTTTTATGTCTCGGAGGCGTTTTTTCAGAAAAGCGGTTATGCGCTGGACCAGAGCGGTATCCTCTATATAAAGTATGACAGCGATTTTGTCACAAACCGCACGATAGAGGAGACACAGGAAAGTCTGTCGCTCTCAAATACCCAGGTTTTCCAGGCGTCGGACTACATTACCCATTCCCTCACAGTGCTCATGGGAATCTGCGGCCTGGGATTTATCCTCTGTCTGAGCGCGTACCTGTTGATATACAACATCCTGTATCTGTCTGTCTCAGGAAAAATTCGCTATTACGGGCTGCTTCAGGCCCTGGGCTTGACAAAACATCAGTTGACAGATTTTATCCGCAGACAGACGCTGCTGGTTGGAATGGCGGGGATTGTCATAGGGGTTATCCTGGGCATTTTTCTTTCACTGGCGCTTGTGCCCTATATGATGCGGATTCTGGGTATTGCCTCCGCAAACCTGGAAATTCATTTTTATCCCGGTGTATTGCTGTTGAGCATCGGAGTTACCGGAGTATCCATGCTGTGGGGAATCCATACCCCGGTGCGCATGGCGGCAAAAGTCACGCCTGTGGAGGCGGCCAGGTACCGTTCCGGCGCGCCTGTTCCTGTGGGCATAAGGAAAAGAAAACGCGGACATTTTTTCTGGAGAATGGCCATGGATCAGTTGAGAAGGGATAAGAAAAAAGCGATTGTAGTTTTTCTGTCCCTGGCCACCAGTCTGTCGGTTTTCTACTGCCTTACCACGATTATCAGCAGTTATGGAGATCGGACGGTTATGCCCAATTACTGGGACGCGGATCTGATTGTTGAAAATGATACGCAGACGGCGGAGGATATGGATTCCCTGCAGCCGGCGTTGGACGGGGAGATGCTTGCAAATCTGGAAAATATGGAGGGGATCGAGAGGGTCCATGCGGTTACCGGTGTTCCCATCACGCTGCCCTATAAACAGGATGGTTTTACCGGTATGTGGCTGGAGGGATATCTCTCAAACAAGCCTTATCTATCCCATGAGGAAGCGAAGGCGGACTATCGAAAACACCCGGAACACTATTACGGTATGCTCAAAGGGATCGATGACGCGGAGTTTGATTATCTGAATGGGACGCTGGGTACACCGGTGGACAGACAGGATTTTCTGGAGGGGAGAATCTGCATTCTTGTCTATGGAGGGTTTGAGATCCCGGCGGAGTACACGCAGGGAACGGTTGTCAATTTTGACTATCAGAACCAAAATCACGGGATCACTGTCGGAGCCGTCAGCTATGACGGGTATTACTTTTCTTCGACGGCGGGGCCCAGTCTGATTGTCAGCCGGAAGTATCTGGAGGAACTATCCGCGGATTCTGTCATCCTGAGCCTGAATATCAAATATGAACAGGCCAGTGATGAGGCCACGGAGCGTACTATCATGGAGATTCTGTCAGCAAGTCCCTACGACAATGATCTGACGGTTACCTCCAGGCTGGAGGATCTGAGGACCATTCGGGAGGCCCAGGGCAATATGCAGGAGATCGGAACAGCGATCGCGCTTTTGCTTCTTCTGGTAGGAGCGCTCAACTACGTAAATACCATGGCAAGCGGCATTCAGAACCGGAAGCTGACCTTTTCCATTATGGAGAGTGTGGGAATGTCGCCACGGCAGATTCGCCGGCTGCTGATCCGGGAGGGCTGTCTGTACGCCTTTTTCTCCATTCTCATCACTTTGACAGTGGGGACGGCGGTTACCTATATCTGTTTCCAGTCCATGAATAATATGGGCGTTCCCTTCTCCGTGCCGATTCTGCCGCTGCTGTCCGGAATGCTGCTGGTATTCGTGCTCTGTATCGCGGCACCGCTGTTATCTTACAGGAGACTGTCCGACGGACGGCCTGTCGCGGAGCGGCTGAGGATGTATGAGTGAGTTGTTGTTTTTTTGTAGACATTTTCCGAGTATAATAAAAAACAGCAAATTCAATGGCGGTGGGAGCGGAAGATGGAAAAAAGGATTTTGGTAGTAGATGATGACAAAAGCATGGTCAAAATGATAAAGGATGTGTTGGAGATGGAGGGCTATCGGGTATTCTGTGCCTTTGACGGGCAGCAGGCTTTGATCAAAGCCCAGCAGCAGCCGGATCTGATTCTTCTCGATATCAATCTTCCGGGGATGGACGGCATAGAAGTCTGTGAAAAAATCCGTGATTTTGTATCCTGCCCCATCCTGTTTCTCACAGCCCGGATAGAAGAGCGGGACCGTATCATCGGCTTGAAGGCTGGCGGCGATGACTATATTGTAAAGCCTTTTTCGACAGGGGAACTGCTGGCCCGCATCGAGGCCCATCTGCGGAGAGAACGCCGCGCGCAGGGCCGGAAGGAATTCCGGTACGACGATGACCTGTATATTGATTATGGCAGCAGACAGGTTTTCTTCGCACAGAAGGAGATCGAGATGACGAGAGCGGAATTTAACATTGTGGAACTGTTGTCGCGGAATGCGGGGCAGGTGTTTGACAGGGAAATGATATACGAAAAAATATGGGGATATGACAGGGAGGGAGACAATAAGATTGTCACAGAACTGATCCGGCGCATCAGGAACAAATTCAAGGGATATACCGACCGGGAATATATTGAGACCGTATGGGGATGTGGATATAAATGGACGTTAAAAAGGGACACTCACTGAAATACAGTTTATTTCGCTATCTGATGGTTGCCGTAGTTGTTTCCATTGTATGTTCCTATGCATTGCAGAGCACGGCAGATCAGATCAGGGAAAATATCTGGATCAAATATATCGACGATACAGAGAACTTCTATGATTTTCAGAATGCCTATTCTGAGGAATTTGAGAGCGGGCTGCCGATTCCAAGTGTGGGTACGAACCAAATGGAGCGAACGGATAAAATCATGGTAGAACTATGCGATTTTATCAGCAGCTGGGGGATTTTTATTCTGACGCTTTTCAGTATTTTCGTGGCACTGTCTCTGTTTTACAGCCGCAGGTTAAAAAAGCCGTTTCGAATCCTGAATGACTGCGCGGATCGGATAAAAAAGCAGGATCTGGATTTTGAGATCGTATATGACAGAGGCGATGAGATGGGGCGGTTGTGCGGGGCTTTCGAACAGATGCGCTCAGAACTGGAGATTAACAACCACAGGATGTGGGATATGATCGAGGAGCAGCGCCAGATGCGTTCCGCCTTTTCCCATGATCTGCGCACGCCGTTGACGGTCTTAAAAGGATATGTCGAATATTTGCTGCGCTATGATTCGGAGGGAAAAATCCCCCGGGAGAAGGCAATGGAGATTTTGGGGGATTGCCTGGGGCAGATCGATCGTATCGAAGCTTTTTGTGACACCATGAAAAATATAAATCGGTTGGATGACGTGGAAATTACGAGAAAAAGGGTGTCCCCGGAGGTCATCGGCAGGAAAACAGAGGCGATTCTGGAGGCGCTGTCCCGGCAGTATAAGAAGGGGTACCGCATGGAAAACCGTCTGGGAGACGGGGAAGTCTGCATAGATATGGATATTTATCTGGAAATTGTGGAAAACATCGCGTCGAATGCCGCGAGATACGCAAGAAAGGGGATGACACTGTGTCTGGAGGAGGACGGAGATTGGCTCTATATAGAGTTGGAGGATGACGGTAACGGCTTTGGCGAGGAGGCGCTTTCAGAGGCAAAAAAGCCGTATTTTCACAGGACAGACACTGGTGCGTCGGGATTGGCAGAGCAGCACTGCGGCATGGGATTGTATATTTGCGACAAGCTGGCGAAAAAACATGGCGGCAGCGTGCAGCTTTCCAATGGGGCAGATGGTGGAGCCCGGGTTTTGGTATGTCTGAAAATTTGAACGCAAGCCAAAGGCCGATGTGTATGCCGTTGTCAAGGGAGGACAATGATGTTATCGGAGATTCAGAAATTTTCATCTGAATCTCTTTTTTTGTCTTTCCGTAGATATTTGCGGTGTATGTTTGCAGTGTAGAGGAGGTGGAGAAAATGCTGGAACTGAAAAACGTCACAAAAGCCTATGGAAATTTTGTCGCGTTAAAAGATGTCAACCTTCGGTTCGAAAGCGGCATTTATGCATTGCTTGCTCCAAACGGAGCCGGAAAAAGTACACTGATGAATATGCTGGCAATGCTGATGAAACCAACGGAAGGAGAAATTCTGTGGGAGGGTACATCCATATGGAAGCTGGATCAGCGGTACCGTGACCTAGTAGGATTTCTGCCGCAGGATTTCGGATATTACAAGGACGATACCGCTGAGGAGTACCTGCAATATATTGGTTATCTGAAAGGAGTGCCATCTTCTATACTACCCAAGCGGATAGAGAAGGCATTGGAAATTGTGGGATTGTCAGGGGAAAAAAGAAAAATGAAGGCGTTTTCGGGAGGGATGGTACAGAGAGTCGGCATTGCCCAGGCGCTGCTGAATGAGCCCAGGATACTTTTGCTGGATGAGCCGACTGCAGGACTCGATCCGAAAGAACGCGTGCGTTTTCGGAATATTCTTTCCAGAATTGCCCGGGAGAGTATCGTGATCATTTCTACGCATATCGTCTCGGACATTGCGTTTGTCGCGAACCATATCATCTTTATCAAGGATCAGCAGATATATTTCACGAAGCCAACGCGGGAAGTGTGCGATATTTTGAGAGATAAGGTCTATGAGATTGCCATAGACGAGAGACAGGAGGGGGAGTATTTTCGGCGGTTCCGCATCCTGGAGCGCCGACAGGAAGGCCGCAGAGTGGTCATAAGATTTGTGGCGGAAAAGGAGGCGGAAGGCATTGGTACAAAATGCGACCCCACAGTGGAAGATGTATTTCTGTATGTCTACGGAGGGAATGGCCTATGAGACAACTTTGGAAAAATTGTTGCGACAGGCGCACGCTTATGATAGGGATGTTGACCTGTATGGCCATCAACGGAGTTCTTCTGCTGGGACAGATGGAAAACCGTGGGATCATTTCCTTCTTCAATCAGATGGCGGGAGAGAAGGTCAGCGTCGAAGAGGCGTATGATTATTTTAAGGACCACTATGAAGGAGCGGATAAACAGGGATGTCTGGAGGAGATGAAACCTTATCTGGATATGGCGCCAGAGATCTATTCCCATACATCAGGAGCGGATCTGGCCTTTACCTATCAGAAGGAAAAGCTCGTTACCGGGGATGCATTGCGAATTGCCCAGAGGGAATATGAAAAAGTTGACCAGAGAATCCGGACATATGCGGCCGCAGAGGAGACACTTTTGTTTGTGCCCGGAAATATTGGTTTTTATCATTATCTGACGCGTGTGATTCTTTTGGCGGTGGCGCTGGAGAGTGTGGTGCTGGCATTTATTGTATCTCTGCGGGCGTTCAAGCTGGAAAATTCCATTCGGGCGGAGAAAACGGCCTACGCAACCAGAATCGGCAGAAGAATTCAGGAGCGGAAACTGGCTGTGCTGATGATACTCAGCGAAGCTCTGTTCATATTGCTGTCTGTGTTTACCTTCCTGTTGTTTGAGATTGTCTATCCCAGTTGGAATTTGCTGGGAACTTCCATCAGCAGCGGTATGGTGTTGGAGGAGGGAGCTGTCTGTGTGACCTGGTTCCCGATTTCCCTCGCCGGGTACCTGGGGATTTTTTGCCTGATAACAGCGGTTCTGGTTGTATTTACAGTGCTGTATGCGTTTATTCTGTCAAATATTTTCACGACATCTCCGCAGGTGCTTTTGGCTGGAATTGCAGGAGTTATTGCCGTAGTGCTTGTGGAGAATCTGATACCGAGAGACAGCGCGCTGCTCTACATTTCTTATATGAATCCGGTTCATCTGCTGCTGGAGGCCGGTCACTGGCTGACTTCCGGGGGAACTTTTTTGTCCCCGCGGTATTATGAAATCCTTACGATGGCAGGTTGGAGCGTTCTGCTGGGGGTCTGTGGGTATTGGAGCAGCAGGTACTGGAACCGGAAAGATGTCTGCTGACGGAAGGGGGATTCTTATGAAGGAGTGGAAAAGAATATTTAAGCGAACCAAAGTGGTTGTATTTCTCATTTTCAGTGCAATGTATTTTCTGTTTTTTATTGTTTTGAGATTTGGGCCGCTGGAAGGAGATCATACGTTGAAGAGCGCAATCGAATATCCGGCCTACCGATATGTACTGACGACTGCGGGGAGGACGGTGGATGAAAAGGATTATGAGAAAATAAAGGAGGAATCTGAAAAATCCAGGACACCGGAATTCGATCAGTGGGTAGAGCGTCAGGAATTGCTGAGGGAATACGGTATTGATAATTATGAGGAATTTAACGTATTTATCCCGGATTTCAGTCTGGAACACCCGGAAGTAGCTGGGCCGCTGATGGAGAATTTTTATAATACTTTCAGTGATGAAGAAGTGGAAAGATCCATGGAGGATGTGAACTACAGCTACATGCTCCAGGACATCGTAAAGCGCTATGAGGCATACGGGAAAAGTCGGGGCACGGATTTTATGCCGGAAAAGGTGGTAGAGGACACACGGGAAATTTTTCGGGCGCTGAGTATATGGATGGCCCTTGGCACGCTGATTTTTGCATTGCCGTATCTTGTGGAAGACAATCAGGCAAATATTGCGGTTCTTCAGTACACGATACATTCGAAGAAGAAAGTCAGAAAGAGTAAGTTGAAGGCAGTTCTGGGAACGAGCCTGATCTTGAGCATGGTCGAAAGCCTTTGCGTACTGGCCTATATGCTGTTCGCTGGCTACTTTATGTTCGCGGGAAGTCGTATGAATTCCTTTGCAAGCGACATGATCTTTCTTGACAACCTGGGGTATGTGCAATACATTTTTCTGTCCCTTCTGATGGGGGCAGGGATGGCTTTGGCGTGCGCAGCCGGCATCGTTCTGTTTACGGGAAATACGAAATTATACGCGAATGCCGTGCTTAATAACATTCCGCTGATTGCAGCAGTAATCGGTTATATCATCTTCTGTTTTCCTGTTTTGGGAAAAACGGTAAGGAGTACCGCTGCTGTTCTTTTCCTTCCCTTTTTGGCGCTGGCGCTTCTGGCTTTCCTGGCG
>CASECT010000028.1 GCA_949286525.1 uncultured Eubacteriales bacterium
ATCATGGAATCTGCTGTCTAACTCTCATTATAATTGATTAAACCGGCAGATACAACACAGAAAACGGGAAACTTTTATTAACTTTTGTGAAAATATTCTAAATATTTTTACAAAACAGGCACCACGCTCCCGGCCAGGGGAATCACATAGACGCGCTTTCCGGTAAAATCGATCTTTCCTATCAGCTCAGCAGCTTCTTTTCCCGCCTCCATGCCCATGGGCTTTACCATTTCGGGATCCAGTTCCGTCAGCGTGTAGACATGGGCCGCCTTGTTCAGCTGCTCCACCGTCAGGAAGAAGATATAACCTCCGATGGTAAAATCCGCCCGCAATGACGTATCCAGATGTCCCTCCTGCAGCGGTTTCAGCCAGCTGAAATAGTCCGGCGCGCCGCCTCCCTCGGGACACTTGCAGGCCCAGAACATGGTTCCGCCCGGTTTCAGAGCCCGCATGGCGTTCAGCATGCCCTTGCACCCCTGGTAAAGATTCATGTCCTTCGGGTACCCGCCGCTGGAGCACAGCACAATATCCGCAGGCTCTTTGACTTCTATCTCGTAACATTTCCTCTGATAATCGCAGCTTGCCTCCCAGGCCGCATCCATTTCTCCGCAGAAGATGCCGCTGTGAGCGCCGCTGGCGGCCACCACCAGATTGATGCCGAAATCCGCGTGCACCAGGTGGGCTGCCTCCATCATGTCTTCATGGATCGGATTCCCTGCCAGTTTACAGCATCCCACCCGGACGTCCGACATGGCCTTCTCGGGATCCAGGGCGCGCTCGTGATTCTGACGGATCGTGTCTCTGCCCGCCACACCCGGAAGCAGATTCTTTCTGCCACCGCCGAAGCCGGCCATCATGTGATGAACCGTCCCACCCATTACGATGACTTTGCGGCCCACTACCAGAGGATTTACCATGACTTTCGTTCCCAGGGGCGTAGTGCCGACATAGACAAGATCGTCGGCGTCACAGTCGTGATCCACCACCTGCACTCTGTCGTAGACCTCTTTCGAGCAGATCTTTACCATCTCCTCCGGCGTGGATTTGCGGTGGGTGCCCAGCGCAATCAGGATTACCATCTTCTCATAGGGTACACCGATGCGGTCGTGAAGATACTCCACCAGAAGGGGCATAACCCGATCCTGGTGCATCCAGCTTCTTGTGATGTCGCTGACTACGATGGTAACCTCATCCGCCCCGCAGACCGCATCCCTCAATGTTACGCCGCCGATGGCGTCCTGCTCCACGGCCCGCAGAAAAGCTTCCGAGAGATCCGTGATCTCCTCCATGGGTTTCGGCAGAATTGTCTCTATGGAGGCCGCTCCACGAACGTCGATCTCCACGGTCTCCTCCCCATAGTTTAAAGAAATTTTCTCATCCATTGTTCTTCCTCCTTAGCGTCGGTGTGCAAAGGGACAATACGGCCCTTGTACACCGACGCTATCCAATTCCTATATCTCTTCCGCATCTCTGCCGCAGCATCACAACAGCGCCGCGATAACCAGAAGCAACACAACAACCAGCAGACAGATCCCGTCCCTCAGATGAAAGGGATAGGTGTGATAACCGCTCTTTACCGTGCGCAGATTGAATCCCCTAAGCTGCGCGCTCATGGCTCCCGCGTCCACCTTCCGCAGACTGGAGATCAGAAGGGGCACGAAAAGCGGCACAATCAGTCGGATTCTGCGGAAAATATTTCCCGTGTCATACTCCACGCCCCTGGCCTTCTGGGCATCCTCGATATCATGGAACTCCGTGGTAAACAGGGGCACAAACCGAAAGGCCGTGGTCACGATAAAGGCGTACCGGTAAGGCACATGGAGCCGCTTGACCAGGGCGCCGCACAGATCGTTCATCTGGGTAATGGCGAACAGGAGCATCAGCGGCAGCATGGTGGCTACGATCCGCAGACTCAGAAGCAATGCGCTGTCGAGACCGCCTGTGGTAAATACACAAAAGCCCCCGATAACCAGCAGGGGATCCCCGCTCCGCACAAAGAGAAGCTGCAGCAGAAACATGATCACGCCAAGCACCAGCAGATTTCTCGTCAGAAACAGAGCCCGTCTCCCAAGCCCGGCAAAGCAGGAAATCAGAAGCATCAGACCGATCCACAGAAGTTCCATCCACACGCTGTCCGTAACGATACACACCACGCCGTAGAGAAAGGCAGCGGCTAACTTCGTCACCGGATTAAGTCTGTGCAGAAAGGAGTCTCCGGGCACATAGTTCAAAAGATTCATTCAGCCGCACCTCCTTTCTTCTCCCCTGCATTTTCCCTCTCACGGGAGATGGCGTCCGCCATCTCCTCCACCGTATAGACATCGGCGAAACGATCTCCAAACCGCAGGGCCAACATGGGAATCTGGGCCGGCAGCACATGGGCCTTTTTCAGCACCTCCGTATTCTTCATGACAGATTTTACAGGGCCGTCTCCCTCCAGCTTTCCGTCGTTGAGCACCAGCACCCGGTCGGCGTACTCCTGTACCAGCTCCATGTCGTGGCTGGCCATCAGCACTGTCAGCCCCTCCTTCCGGTTCTTTTCCGTGATATAATCCATGATGCGGATACACTCCCGATAGTCAAGTCCGGTAGTGGGCTCGTCGAGAATTACCATCTTCGGATGGCAGGCAAGCACGCTGGCAAGGGCAATCCGTTGACGCTCTCCCCTGGAACGGGTAAAGGGAAACCAGTCGCCGTCCAGGTGGAAAGTGTCAAGCATCTCCTCCGTCCATCTGGCGATTTCCTCCTCGGAAACACCCTGGACCTTTGGTCCGAAGGCAATCTCCTCCCTTACCGTGTTCTGGCAGATCTGTCGGTCCGGATTCTGGAACAGAAATCCCACCTTTCTGGCAATCGCGCTGGTCTTTGTCTGAGAGGTGTCCGCTCCATCCACCAGCACGCTCCCGCTCTGGGGATGCAGCAGGCCGTTTGCCAGACGGCTGACCGTGGACTTTCCGGCCCCGTTGGAACCGATCAGCGCCACAAATTCCCCGTCCTCAATCGCAAAGGACAGATCCCGCACGGCGTCCGCCTCCCTGGAATAGGAAAAACTCACATGTTCAAAGGTTAACATTCCAGAACCTCCCTTACCATCTTCTCCGCCTGATCCACATCCGTGGGAATCCTGCCGCTATAAAGGCCGCGCTCTCTTAAAATATCTCCCAGGCGCACCACCCTCGGCACACTGATGCCCAGCCGGTCAAACAGCGGGATTTCCTCAACGATCCGGCTGCTGGGGCCGTCAAAGACCAGTTTTCCCTCGTCCAGCACCAGAATCCGGTCGGCATATTTTGCCAGCATCATAATCTTCTGCTCCACGATAATGACCGTCTTCCCAAACTCCCGGTTCAGCCGGCGGAGGATCTCAAAGATCATGACTGTGCTCTCCGGATCCAGCTCTCCCGTGGGCTCATCCAGAACAATAATGTCCGGGTTCATAGCTAAAATGGCGGCGATAGCCACCTTCTGTTTCTGTCCTCCGGAGAGAGTGCTGATCTGGCGGAACCGCAGATCCTCAATCTGCAGCATCGCCAGCACCTCATCCACCCGCTGTCCGATCTCGTCATGGGGCAGGCCGAAATTTTCCAGGCCAAACAGGATCTCATCCTCCACTACCGCGGAAACCATCTGGCTGTCGATGTCCTGGAACACCTCCCCCACACAACGGGCCAGTTCCTCCATCTTTACCTCTACCGTGTCCATACCGTCGATCTTTACCGCCCCGTAAAAATCCCCGGTAAAATGGTGCGGGATCACACCGCAGAGGGCATAGGTCAGGGTGGATTTCCCCGCGCCGGAATTTCCGGTAATCCCTACAAACTCTCCGTCGGCAATCGTCAGGTTCAGATTGTTCAGGGCGTTTTTCTCGCCGCCCTTATAGCAAAAGCTGAATTTCTCACAAGCAATCATATCCATTCTGCCGGGGTGTTTCCCCGGTCCTCCTCAGTCCTTGTTGATGATTTTGTCTACCGGAATGCTCAAAACGGCGACAATCACACAGTTAAGCGCAGCGGTTACCACCGTTACCAAAGCCATGTTCAAAAACTGTACCATGGGCATCGGGTTCGCATAGGTAATTGCAGCCAGCCCTACGAAAGCAAACCCGGAGATCAGCGTAGTAAGGAATGTCGTAACCAGGGCCTTGATGACCTTCGGCATCGGGATCATGACCAGCAGACAGATGGCCACGGCTCCCACGGTCTCGCTGATGAGTCCGATCCATGCCATGGAAGTGCCGATTTGGCTGATACATCCGGAGATAAATCCGATGATAGCCGCCTCCTTCACGTTGGGACGAACGATCAGAATCGAAAGACAGTAAGTGGCGATCAGAAAATTCGGGTGCATGTTGCCCAGTACCAGAAAGCTGGCACAGAGCCGCAGTACCACGCCTACCGCCATCATGATTCCCACCAGGATCAGATTGTTGATGTTCTTGAGTCCTGTCTGTTTTTCTGCTGCAATTACTCTTTTCTCTGCCATTGTTTTTTCCCTTTCTGCGCCTTTGATTTCGCCCATCCCTGGCCGCGCATGCCAAGGAAGGAAAATCATGCCGCTTTTCGCCGTGGAAAACCCCCGGTAAGAACGCAGTGTCTGCGGAACTTTTTTATTTCATAGGAACTGTGTTCCTGTGAAATAAAAAAATCTGCCCTTATCTACATAAGGACAGATATAATCTGCGGTACCACCTTACTTGCCGTCTCCCTCTGTCTTCGCGGATTCCATTCCATATCATCCGCACAGTTCCTCGAAAGAGACTGCCACTCTGCGAAATGCCAACACATTCCCGGCCTTTAACGCAGGCATACGTCTCCGCTACTTGCCACTGGGGCGTTCACTTTACCCTCCATGATCCATTTGCAGGCTGCTTACTGCGGACATCCCACCATCATCCGCTCTCTGAAAGCGCATCTCCTGTTTGATCTTCATGTCATCGGTTTTGCTTTTTTAATGTAAATAATGTATCACAGGAAACTCCCTTTGTCAACACCGCTTTTTCTGGCCTTCCTGAAATGCGGCTTTCCCAAAATGTCTTCCCATGGCGCCGGATTTTCAGACTTTTCCGAAATCCTCCACGATCAGTCCTGCCCGGTAGGCGTCCAGAAGATCCTGCAGATCCCGGATAGTCTCCGCGATAGCCTTGCCGTTATCGGTATCCGCCACGGTCTTGCGCCGGTTTACATGCTGAACCAGAATCGTGTCAGAGTGGATATCGCTCCCCTCCTTAACTGCCTTCTCCACGGACTCAAAGGGTTCATGGGCGGCCAGCACCAGACCGTAGGAATTGTAAATCAGCGTGTACCCGGCAATCCCCGTTTTTGGCTGGTATGCCCTGGAAAAGCCGCCGTCGATGATGAGCAGCTTGCCACCGCACTTGACCGGGGACTCTCCCGCCTTCGCCTCCACCGGAATATGACCGTTGATGATGTGGGCTTCCTCCCCCTGAAGGCCGAACTCCGCCAGAATGGCATTTACCACATCCTCCTGCTCCAGAAGACGGTAATAGGGATTCTTAGGCTCCTGATGAGTGGCCGGATCCTCCACAAAATAGCGCTCAAAGGTCGTCATCTTGGCCTTTCCGAAGACCGGAGAATGCTTGTTCTCCCAAATGAACCAGAGAATATCCTGCCCCTTCTTTTTCTCAATAGGGTCCACGGCATAGTAGCCCTTTCTTGCGTAGGCCTCAATTTCGTCATAGAGGGCTTTGCCGGAAAATTT
This sequence comes from uncultured Eubacteriales bacterium, assembly GCA_949286525.1. Taxonomy (GTDB): domain Bacteria; phylum Bacillota; class Clostridia; order Lachnospirales; family Lachnospiraceae; genus Pullilachnospira_A. Next base: position 5,719 of record CASECT010000028.1, read on the forward strand.
CTTCCCGTAGATCTCCACTTCCTGAAAACTTCCGTCCTCGTTTAACGGCACACAGCCATGATAGAGCAGATTTCCATTGTAAACCTTGTAGAGACTTCCCTTGGTGTAGAGGAACCGGATATGGCGCTGCAGCCGTTCGCAGTTCATGAAGGCGCCCCGCAGCCGTTCCACCACATCCATCTCCTGCTCCGTCAGGGCGTAGGGATCCTCGGGATCCAGCGTCGGGAAACAGGTGGTGCGCAGAGGATATTCCTTTCCGTACACCATGACGGTTCCCTTCTTTAGATCCATCTTGTCTAAAAGCAGCCGGTCATCCATGTCAAATTCCGGATGCAGCTTGATAATATGCCCCTCCAGCTTGAACTGGATTACCGCAATAGCCTTATGGATCTTCTCGTCCAGAAGGGCGTCCCGCTCGTCGTAATCCCCCTTACAGTAATCCACGGTAAAGCCCACACAGGGATCATCGGCATAGCACTCCATGGCCAATTTCGCCAGGGGCACCAGATTGATACCATAGCCGTCCTCAAGAATGTTCAGATTGCCGTACTTGGCCGCGATCCGGATCACGTTGGCGATGCAGGCAGTGCTCCCAGCGGCCGCCCCCATCCAGACCACATCGTGATTTCCCCACTGGATGTCCACCGAGTGATGCCGCATCAGATCATCCATAACCAGATAGGGATAAGGCCCCCGATCGTAGATATCCCCCACCACATGAAGATGATCCACCACCAGACGGCGGATCAGGCCGCAGAAGGCGATGATCAACCCCGGCGCACTCTTGGTCTCAATGACCGAATGGATAATCTCATTGTAGTAAGCCTCCTGATCCGACTGATCCGGCCGCCCCGTCATCAATTCCTCCATGATGTAGGCAAACTCCTTCGGCATGGCCTTGCGCACCTTTGATCGGGTATATTTGGAGGCAGCGCTCCTGCAGACCCGGATCAGGCGGTGGATCGTGATCCGGTACCACTCCTCCATGTCCGTCTCCACCTTCTCCACCTCGGCCATCTTCAGCTCCGGGTAATAGATCAGCGCAGCCAGCGCCTTTTTCTCCGATGTGCGGAAGGACGGCCCGAACTCCTCCTCGATCTTCCGGCGGATGGCTCCGGAACCGTTTTTTATGATATGCTGAAACTGGGCGTATTCCCCGTGCACATCCGTAATAAAATGTTCCGTCCCCTTTGGCAGGCTTAAAATCGCCTGAAGATTGATAATCTCCGACGCTGCCGCCGAGATCGTCGGATACTGTTTTGCCAGCCCCCGCAGAAATTTTTCCTGTCCTTTTTCCATTTTCCCTCCTCTCTAAAATTTTTCTATTCCACCATTTCTTTCATCTTAGCAGACTTGCCGCCATTCCACAAGAAAAACGGGACACGGCACAAAATACCGCATCCCGCTTTTCTTTTTCAAAGGTGTCGCTGCCTCTTTCGATTTTTTACTCCGCCGGCGGGTCTCTATGCCTCCGCGTTCTCAGCGGCAGTTTCCCTGCGCTCTCTCAGGTCATCCTCCATCTTTGCGAGGGTTTTCTTATCCAGATTGTAAATCAGCGCCAGGCCGATAAACTGCAGGATCGCGCTGACCAGATAAAGGGCAGCCACCAGATAACGCATGTTCAACGCAACCTCAAATGTCTGATTTCCCTGGTTTGCCTCAACATAACCGAGAGCCACCATGATAACCAGCGCCAGAGACGGTCCCGCGCCCTGAGCCAGCTTCCGGAAGAAGGAATGAAGGGCGTAAACCGTTCCCTCCTCCCGGCTTCCGTTTTTCCACTCGTTGTAGTCAATGGCATCGCCCATCATTGCCCAGGACACCGTGGAATAGATTCCCATGCCAAGACTGTTGATCAGCTGGCACACAATGTAGATAGCCAGCCCTCTGCCGTCGGGTGTGATCGGCAGCACCAGCATCAGGAAACAGGCAACCAGAGAGAAAACGGATCCGACAGTCGCCATTTCCTTCTTTCCATAGCGGACCACCATCTTCCGGGCCAGAGGCGTAAAGAAGATAATCGGAATCATCGCAAACATCGCTATGATACCGGAAATCTGGGCATTTTGGAAATAGGACTGGAACATAACCGTGTTGGCCGTTGACGCGCCCTGCATTCCAAGGAACATACCCATAGCCGCCAGCGTGGCGCCCACAGCCGGACGGTTCTTCAGGAAATTGCCCATAGCCTTGACCACGTTAAACTTCTCTCTCTTCTCACTGACCAGAACTTCCTCATCCACACGGATGACCGTGTTGCGAATCATGAACTGGAATGCGATAAAGCCCAGAACACCCATAATCAGAGCGATGAAAAAGACACGCTCGCCCATGATATTGTTGTTGTCGTCATAAATCAGCATCGGAACCAGCGCCATGGTAGCCATCTGTCCCACCAGAGAACCGACGCTCCGCCATGCGGACAGAGACGCCCGGTCGCCGGGATCGTCAGATATCAGGGACAACAGGGAACCGTAGGGCACGTTCGCCACAGTATAGAAAGCATCCCAGAGTACATAGCCGCAGACGAAAATGATATATTTTGCCGCATTCGGCGCGTTTGGCACGGGAACAAAGCAGAGCGCTCCCGCAACCAGCAGGCCGATGGATCCGGCAAACACATAGGCCAGGAATTTGTTTCTCTTGTATTTGTGCTTATCCGCATCCACAATGGAACCGATCAGCGGATCGTTGATAGCATCCCAGATCTGGCAGATCAGAAAGAGTCCCGCGTACATGATGGAATCCATCTGCATGAACTGGGTCCAGAAAATCGCCATCGTGCCCTTTAAGGCAAAACTCATGTTGCATCCGAAATCTCCCGCAGCGTAAGACACATTGTCCAGCATACTGAATTTTCGGTAACCGTTGGCATCCAGCTGGACGCTCTTCTCCTTTTTTGACATAATCATCCCCCTATATCTGTTTAATCTTTCTTTTTGATCTTGTTCAGCTGGCGGTTGATCTCCAGCATTTCCTCTTTGCTCATGGCTGCGCCCTCGCCTGCCATTCCCATCAGGGACAGAAGACGTTTCACAGTAAATCCGGACATCATCTTCATCATGCCGTCGTTCATTTCAAATCCTGCTCCGCCGCCTTCCTTGCCGCCCGCGCCTTTCATCTTCTTCATCAGCTTGGCGCCGAAGGAAACCATGAACATCTTTCCCTTGGCAGTAGCCATAATATCGGACAGCTTGTCATTGATGGAGAAATATCCTTCCGGCATGTCAATCTCAAACCAGTTGATCACATCGCCGGTCTCCTTCATGATATAGTCCTCATTGAAGGTGTCCACCTTGCGGATCACACTCTCGTCCGTGCAGTCTCCCGCCTTCGCCGTCAACTTGCTCTCGCCGGCATTCGGCACATCAAAATAGAAGAAATGTACGTCAGAGCTCTGCTTTCCGAGACTCTCTCCATTGACAAAAAGCTCTACTTCGGGCTGATTGGAATAAACCGTTACCTTGGTCACGTCCTCCACCCGATCCACATAACGCTTACCGCAGATATGGACGAAGGGCTCGTCGGAAAGCCATGCCTTGTAAGCATAGAAGGCATCTTTTTTGTATTTCCGGTCAAAGGTAACCAAACCCTTATGATTCATGCCGTCCTCGCCGCCCTCGGCCCTGGAGTCCGCCGCGAAATCGAACATATTCCAGACATGCGTTGCCCAGATGAAAGGTCTTGTAAACAGCTGCTTGATTAATTCCTCATGATAGTAAGCCTGATATTCCTCTGTGTAGTCCCCCTGATCCGGATTGGATGTATGCCAGTTCAAGGCTTCGCATCCATACTCGCTCATTCCGACCGGTTTCTTCGGATATTTCGCATGGAAATTATCAAAGAAAGGTCCGTTCATGGAAGTATCTCCTCCGTACCATCCATAGTAATGGTTGTAGGAAATCACGTCCGGAATCTTCAGATATTCCGCGTCAATGCTGCACATGGAGACCACAGCCACCGTCGTTAATCTCGTGGGATCCATCTCATGGGCCAGATCATTCAGAATTCTGTGATTCTCTATCAGGTCCGGATCGCCCTCTCCACCCATGGTAATTTCGTTAGACAATCCCCACACTACAATACAGGGATGATTATAATTCTGTGTAATCAGCTCCTTCATCTGAGAAATCGTATTTTCCCTTCCGTTCGGCATATGCCTGGAAATATAAGGAATCTCCGCCCAGATAACCAGACCGTTCTCATCGCAGAGATCATAGAAATACTGATCGTGCTGATAGTGGGCAAGACGTATTGTCGTCGCGCCCAACTCCATGATCAGGGCAATATCCTCCTCATGATCCGCTCTGCTCAAAGCATTCCCCTTCTTCGGCCGATCCTGATGGCGGGATACGCCGTGGAGGGGATACTCCTCTCCGTTTAAAATAAAGCCTCTCTCCGGATCGATCTCATAGGTTCGGCACCCGAAACGCACTTCTCTGGAATCCAATTCCTGTCCGTTATCGGCGAGAACTGCCTTCATAGTATACAGATGGGGATCCTTTCGTCCGTTCCACAGATGTACGCCCGCGATCTCCATTTCAGCGGACGCCTCGGAGGCTGGCACAACGGTCTCCGCGATTACCTGATCCCCGTCGCAGATAAAGAAAGTTACCTTCTCCGCTCCGGATATGCCGGTCAGGTACGCATCCACGCGAACCTTTGCGTCGCTGCCTTCTACCCTGGGAGTTACCGCGATGCCGGGTCCCCCGAAATAGTCCAGATCAAAGCGCGCTTTCTTCACGCCAATCAGATTCACGCTGCGATACAGGCCGCCATAAAAAGTAAAGTCCGCCATCTGCGGGTACACATGATCATTGGGCGCATTGTCCACAGCTACCACAATCTCGTTATCGTCCTTCAGAAGACCGGTAATATTCGCCCGCCAGGTAGAATAGCCGCCGTCATGGTGTGCCGCCGCCTGACCGTTGACATAAAGATCCGCGGAGGAGTTCGCCCCCTCGAATTCAATGTAAATCTCATCCCCCTCCGGAAGCTCCGACTTTTTCAGAGTTTTTACATAATAACAGGTTCCCCGATAGTAGTCATTGCCTCCGTCCTGTCCGTCTTCTCCGTTCCAGGTATGAGGAAGATCCAGCTCCTCCCAGCTGCCGGAACCCAGCACGGAGTTTCCTTCGGAAACCGCAACGGGATCCTTGGTAAACTGCCATTTCTGATTCCAATTCATTTTTACCATTGGACATTGTCCCCCTTTCTATTGTTATTATTGATTGTAGCAGACCGGATATCTTTCTACTTGAACTATTTTCATTGAATTTGGATTATTTTTGTGTTATCTTAAATTTGTATAAAATTTTTCTGTTTTTATCAGCGAAGGAGAAGTCAATATGAAAATAGATATGCCAATCAAAGAAGCTTTCCCTTTTATCCGCCAGATTCTCGCGGACACTTTCCGAATCGACGCGTGGTACCACAGCGCGCCATACACGGATTTGGACAAAATTGACCGGGGGTTCCGGCGTATGATTATGCCGGGCAAGGACCTCTACTCTTCTCTCTCCCATGCCGGAGAAATGATCCGGCAGCAGCATATTGTAGTCATCAAGAGTTCTCTGGATTTTTATAATATGATGGCTATTATTACCCTTGAAAATTCTCCTGACCTGATCTCTCTTGGACCTTTCCGTGATCGCGAGATGACAGAGGCAGATCTGAATCATATTGTACAGGCCAACCAGCTTCCGTCAGAATATATGGATCTGATTCGGAGATTTTACTACAGCCTGCCCATTGTAGATATCCAGAACCTGGCTACCACCTTCCGGCATCTGCTGTGCGCCTTCCTTCCGGAATACAGTCACACCACCCCGGAATACGTCAATTTTTCGGAAAACGAGCGTACCGTGGTCCCTGATGAAGAAAGCATATCTACCTTCGGTTTTCGGGAGGCGGAAACTTACAGCGCTCTCCTGGAAGAATTCGTACAGGCTGTGACAAGCGGCGACAGAGAAAGTGCCGGCGATAAACTGAACCATGTACTGGACTATATCGGCTACAGTTCCAGCATGGCTCCCAGCGCCATGAAAAAAACGCTTGACTATATTAATGCCCTCTGCTGCAGCCGGCTTCTGATGACGCAGATTCATCCCGTCTTCATATTCCGGTGCGAAACTACCCTTGAAACCAAAATCGAAAACACAAAGGATTATCAGAAACTTCTGCAGCTTCCTTACGAAATTCATCGAAAATACTGTCTGCTGGTCCGCAACTACAGCTTTTCCGACTATTCTTATCTGATCCGAAACGTGATGAACTATATTACCCTCCATATTTCAGAAGATCTGAGTCTCTCCACCATCGCGGAATATTTTCACAAAAACCCCGCGTATCTCTCCGACCAGTTCCATCGAGAGACAGGAGAAAGTCTCTCCGTGTACACGCAAAAAGAAAGGATGCAAACAGCAATCCGGTACTTCAACACCACGACAATGTCTGTGGCGGAAGTTGCCGGAAATGTCGGCATCCATGACTTCGGCTATTTTTCCAGATTGTTCAAAAAACATATCGGCTGCACGCCCAGCCAGTATAAGAAGATGGTTAATCCCTAGGCAGACGGTAAGAACTCTTCAGGGACACAATCCGGTTGAAGACCAGGTGTTCCTTCTTACAGTCTTTGGCGTCCGCGCAGAAAAATCCCTGGCGTACAAACTGAAAACTGTCGTAGGCCTTCACATCCGCCAGAGACGGCTCCACCAGACAGTCCTTCAGCACCGTAAGGGAATTGGGATTCAGATTCAGGCTCCCATCCTCGTTGTAAACCCCCTTTTCCTCATCCACAATATTCTCGTAAAGACGAATCTCCGCCGGGATTGCCGTATCCGCCTTAACCCAGTGAATCGTCCCCCTGACTTTTCTTCCGTCAGGGCTGCTGCCTCCCCGGGAAGCCGGATCGTAGGTGGCGTGAATCTCGGTAATATTTCCATCGGTGTCCTTCACGCAGCCGGTGCAGGTCACAAAATAAGCGTTCATCAGACGCACTTCATTTCCCGGGAACATGCGGAAATATTTTCTCGGCGGCTCCTCCATGAAATCTTCCCTCTCAATGTAGAGCTCTCTTCCGAAAGGCACCTTTCTGGTCCCCAGAGCCTCATTTTCCAAATTGTTTGGCACCTCCAGATATTCCGTCTCTCCCTCGGGATAGTTGTCGATGATCAGCTTGACCGGATCCAGCACCGCCATAACACGGGAATCCTTCGCCTTGAGATCCTCTCGGATACAGTACTCCAGCATGGCGTAATCCACAGAGCTGTTACTCTTGGATATACCGCAGAGCTCCACAAATTTCGCGATGGACTCCGGCGTGAAGCCTCTTCTGCGCAGAGCCGCAATGGTTACCAGCCGCGGATCGTCCCAGCCGTCCACAATCCCCTCTTCCACCAACTTCTTGATGTAACGCTTGCCGGTCACTACGTTGGTCAGATACATTTTGGCAAACTCAATCTGTCTGGGCGGACGATCGAATCCCACTTCCCGTACCACCCAGTCGTAAAGGGGGCGGTGATCCTCAAACTCCAGCGTACAGATAGAATGGGTAATCCCCTCAAAGGCATCCTCCAAGGGATGGGCGAAATCGTACATGGGATAGATACACCACTTGTCCCCGGTATTGTGATGGGTCATGTGAGCCACCCGATAGAGAATCGGATCCCGCATATTGATGTTCGGGGAGGACATGTCAATCTTTGCCCGCAGAACCATGGCGCCGTCCGCGTACTTTCCGTTTTTCATATCCTCAAAAATCCGCAGGTTCTCCTCCACACTGCGATCCCGGTTCGGATCGTTCTTTCCGGGCTCCGTCAGCGTTCCCCGATACTCCCGAATCTGATCCGCCGAAAGGTCTGAACAATATGCCTTTCCTTCCCGTATCAGCTTAAGAGCTGCCTCATACATCCGGTCAAAATAGTCGGAAGCATAGTAGAGATGCTCGCCCCAGTCAGCTCCCAGCCATTGAATATCCGCCGTGATGGACTCCACGAACTCCTCGCGCTCCTTAGTGGGATTGGTGTCGTCAAAGCGCATGTGAAAAGTTCCTCCATACTCCCTTGCCAGACCGTAATTCAGAAGAATGGATTTGGCATGACCGATATGCAGGTAGCCGTTAGGCTCCGGCGGGAAACGGGTGCAGACGGTATCATAGCGTCCCTCCGCCAGATCCCTGTCGATTTCCGTCTCTATAAAATTTCTGGATTTCGTCTCGCTGTTTTCCATGTTTTCCTTTTCCATATTTTCCATATGCCCTATCCCTTCTGATTTTTTCTGTGATTACACATGTTTATTTCACATGTGTGTGCGTAAACAGATGATCCTGACAGTACTCATAATTGCCGTTACATTTGGAACAGAAACGAAACTCCAGTTCCGGATTCGTCAGCTCTGTCCGTCCGCAGATCGCGCACTTGTGCCGGGCAATGGGGCCGCTGCCGGATCTTCCACCACTCCCGGATCCAAAGCCGCTCATTCCGCCGCCCCGGCTTCCCGGCCTGTCGTTCATAGCCCTCCGGAACGCCTGTTTCCGGTGCATCTCCTTTGGCGACACGCGCCGGAAATCCCTGGTGGCCAGGTAGAATACAACAAAATTCAAAAGCGAGCAGATAATGGCAACCCTGCCGCCCCAGCCGCTGCCGATCACATCGATCAGGACCAGCACCGCGTACACAACCGCCATCCATTTCATCTTAATGGGAATCAAAAAGTACAGCCGTACCTCCATATCCGGATAACATGCGGCAAAGGCCAGGAAAATCGACATATTGATGTAATAGGTAGTAAAATAATTACCGATTCCCACTGCATGGGGAATGCCGATCAATCCGTAGATAAAATACAGCACGAAAGCTCCGATGATCGTGGCGATGATCCCTCCGAACATGTATACGTTGAACCGGAAAGTCCCCCAGGTGTGTTCCAGAATTGTTCCCAGCTGATAATAGAACAGCATCATAATCAGAACAAACAGAATCCCGTTGCTGGGAGGAATCATAACCCAGGTAATCAGCCGCCAGAATTGAAAACCGTGAAGGATGTAATAAGGCTCCAGCGTCATAAAGCGGATAAAGTTCACATTCGTAATCAGACCGCCGATCTGCAGCAGATATCCGATGGCATAGCCGCCGATCAGGTATACAATCAGATGGGGAATCGCGTATTTTCCGAATTTTCTTTCAAGTTTATTCAGCATCGCATACACCTCAAATACAATTATTTTCTTTCAAACTCCAGTATTGCCCCAAACAAATATGTAACCATCATTATACGGGGGAAGCCTATTTTTGTCAATTTTTCCACTGTATTTTTGTTGAAAAATACCAATCCTTTCGCCTTCCTCCCTTTTACTGTGGAAAATATTTTCATTCCATGATACAATAAAGAAAATTATTTTCTATTTTATTGCAGGAAAGGAGACAATTTGAAATGAAAAACGCAAACACACTGCATATCCCGGCCCTGATTCCCAGGCCGAAGAATATAACCTTTACCGGCGAGACGGCCCCCTCCAATGTCGTCGTGACGGAACAGACCGTCCCGGGGCTTGCCAATGAGGCCTATCGCCTTCTCGTCACACCGGAGAAGATCCTCCTTATGGCCGCCTCTCCGGCCGGTTTTGCCCGCGCGAAAAGCACACTGGAGCAGCTTCGGTATTCTTACGGGAATCAAATTCCCTGTATGGAGATTTCCGATGCCCCTGCAAAGCCCTACCGCTCCTTTCATATTGATTGTGCCAGACATTTCATTCCCATGGAAGAGCTGAAAAAAATGATTGCCATGGCGGCAGTCTTCAAGTTCAACAAATTTCACTGGCATTTTTCCGACGACCAGGGCTGGCGCATCGAAAGCCGCGCCTTCCCCCTTCTGCATGAAACTGGCGCCAGGCGCGGGGGCGATCACTTTGGAAGCTATGTCTCCGATCACGAGGAATGGCACTACTATACTCGAGACGAGGTAAAAGATCTGGTAACCTTCTGCGAGGATCTTGGTATCGAGATCGTGCCGGAAGTGGATCTGCCCGGTCACGTCTGCGCGATCCTCGCTGCCTATCCGGAACTTTCCTGCCACGGCAATCCGGTGGATGTCCAGACAAGAGCCGGCATCTTCCAGGATATTCTCTGCCCGGGCAAAGAGGAGACCTTTGCCTTTCTGGAAGAGCTCCTGTCCGATCTGCTGGAACTCTTCCCCGGGGACTATTTCCATATCGGCGGCGATGAGGCCCCCAAGGGGCAATGGGAGACCTGTCCCCATTGCCGCAGGCGCATGGAGGAAGAGGGTCTCTCAGATCTCTGGCAGCTCCAGGGCTATTTCAACAACCGCGTCGCCGCTTTTTTGAAAGCGAAGGGAAAGACAGTCATTGCCTGGAACGAGGCGGCAAGAGGCGGAAATCTGGATCCGGACATTATCCTTCAACTGTGGAACGACGGAAAAGCCCCGGGCTCCGGCGAAATTCATACTACCGGCATGGAACACCTGAAACGGGGCGGACGGCTTATCATGTCCACCATGATGAACGCCTACTGCGACTACCCCTACGCCTTCATCTCCCTGAAGAAGACCTACGGACTTTCCCTGATCCCTTATGGAATGGAATCCCTGACCGCGGATGAGGAAAACAGGGTTCTGGGGACGGAATGCCTTCTGTGGACCGAGTATATCCGTGACTGGGAAAAACTGGAGCGGCTGGCCTGGCCACGGTTCGTCTCCGGTGCGGAACTGAGCTGGTGCGGAGGCGCCCCCGACGGCTATAGTGATTTTAAACGGCGTCTTACCGACCTCTATCCTGCTTTCGCCGCTCACGGCATCGGCGCGGAAAAGCCTGCCGGCTGGGATCCCGGTCCTGTGGAGTCGGCCCGTCAGCTTCTGGAATTCAAGAAAAATTTTCCGAAGGACGTGCTGGATGATTTCAAAAAAAACCAGAAATCCATCTGAATGGAAAATTTTACCCAAAAGCGACGACACTTTGGATAAAATTGTATAGGGTTTACGAGTTGATTTTTGCCAACTCCTGTCTTATAATGTCTGTGTTTTGAACATACAATAAAAAACGCAATAAATATAAGAAAGGATTAGCAGGCAAATGAATCGCGATACATACAAGTTAGGCATTGATATCGGATCCACAACAGTCAAAGTCGCTGTTCTGGATCCGAATGATCAGCTGGTCTTTTCGGATTACCAGCGGCATTTTGCCAATATTCAGGAAACTCTCAGTTCTCTTCTGCGAAAAGCTCACGAGACGACCGGAGATATTATGATCGCTCCGATGATTACCGGTTCCGGCGGTCTGACGCTTGCAAAGCATCTCGGCGTCTCCTTCGTACAGGAGGTCATCGCCGTATCCACCGCCCTGACACATTACGCTCCCAAGACCGATGTTGCTATCGAGCTGGGCGGCGAGGACGCAAAGATCATCTATTTTGAAAACGGAAACGTGGAGCAGCGGATGAACGGTATCTGCGCAGGCGGTACCGGCTCCTTCATCGATCAGATGGCTTCCCTGATACAGACCGACGCTGCCGGTCTGAATGAGTACGCCAAAAATTACAAGGCTATCTATCCCATCGCCGCCCGCTGCGGCGTTTTTGCCAAAACAGATATCCAGCCACTGATCAACGAGGGGGCAACCAGGGAGGATCTCTCTGCCTCCATCTTTCAGGCGGTGGTAAACCAGACGATCTCCGGCCTGGCCTGCGGCAAACCGATCCGTGGCCACGTGGCCTTTCTGGGCGGCCCGCTGCATTTTCTTGATCAGCTCAAAGAAGCTTTTATCCGCACTCTGAAGCTGGATGAGGAGCACGCCATCATACCGGAAAACTCTCATCTCTTCGCAGCCATCGGCTCCGCCATGAACAGCAAAGGTGACAGCGTAATCCCCATGACGGAGCTTCTGGAGAAACTGTCCCATGAGATCCATATGGAATTCGAGGTGGCCCGTCTGGATCCGCTCTTTTCTTCCCGGGAAGAATACGATGACTTCTGCAGACGACACGGCCATAATCATGTGCAGACGAAAGAACTTTCAACCTACAGGGGAAATTGTTACCTTGGCATCGACGCCGGTTCCACTACCACAAAAATCGCATTGGTAGGCGAGGACGGCTCCCTTCTGTACTCCTTCTACAGCAACAATAACGGAAGTCCTCTGGTTACCGCGATCCGCTCTTTAAAAGAGATCTACGAAAAGCTTCCGGAGGGAGCCAGGATCGTCCACTCCTGTTCCACCGGCTACGGCGAGGCCCTCTTAAAGTCTGCCCTCATGCTGGACGACGGCGAGGTGGAGACCGTGGCCCACTACTACGCCGCGGCCTTTTTCAACCCGGACGTAGACTGTATCCTGGACATTGGCGGCCAGGATATGAAGTGCATCAAGATCAAAAACCAGACTGTGGACAGCGTGCAGCTGAACGAGGCCTGCTCCTCAGGCTGCGGTTCCTTTATCGAGACCTTTGCCAAATCCCTGAACTATTCGGTGGCAGACTTCGCGAGGGAGGCGCTCTTTGCCGAGCATCCCATCGACCTTGGAACCCGGTGTACCGTATTCATGAACTCCAAGGTAAAACAGGCCCAAAAGGAGGGCGCCAGCGTGGCCGACATCTCCGCGGGCCTGGCCTATTCCGTTATCAAGAATGCTCTCTTCAAGGTTATCAAGCTGGCGGACGCGAAGGATCTCGGAGAAAATATCGTGGTACAGGGCGGAACTTTCTACAACGACGCGGTGCTCCGCAGTTTTGAGAAGATTGCCGGCGTCCATGCGGTACGGCCCGACATTGCCGGCATCATGGGTGCCTTCGGCGCGGCCCTGATCGCCCGGGAACGCTACGAGGAGAATCCCACAACGACGACACTTGGCATTGATGAGATCAACGCCCTGACTTTCGACACGAAGCTGGCCCGGTGTCAGGGATGTACCAATCACTGCCTTCTGACTATCAACCGCTTCTCCGGCGGCCGTTCCTTCATTACCGGAAACCGCTGCGAAAAGGGTCTGGGAAAGGAGAAAAACAGGGAAAACATCCCGAACCTCTACGAGTACAAGAACCATCGGATTTTTGAGTACGGAGACTACGCGCCTCTGACAAAGGAGGAGGCTCCCCGGGGAACCGTAGGACTGCCCAGAGTGCTGAACATGTACGAAAACTATCCCTTCTGGGCCATGTTTTTCAGGAAACTGGGCTTCGCGGTTGTGCTCTCTCCCCAGTCCACCCGGAAAATTTACGAGCTGGGCATCGAGTCCATTCCCAGCGAGTCCGAGTGTTACCCGGCCAAGCTGGCCCACGGCCATGTCCAGTGGCTGATCGGGCAGAAGGTGGATTTCATCTTCTACCCCTGCATTCCCTATGAGCGGAATGAGTTCCCGGACTCCAATAACCACTACAACTGCCCCATCGTAACCTCCTACGCGGAGAACATCAAGAATAACGTAGATGAGATTACCTCGGGCAAAGTACGGTTTTTGAATCCCTTCATGGCCTTCTCCACCGAGGAAATCCTCACGGAGCAGCTCATCAAGGTGTTCGGCGAGGAATTCCCTGACATCTCCGCTGAGGAGATACGCTTCGCCGCCCATGCCGGCTGGGAGCAGCAGAACATCTTCCGCATGGATATGAGTGCCAAAGGCGAAGAGGTCCTGGATTATCTGAAGGAGACCGGCAAGCGCGGCATTGTTCTGGCGGGCCGACCCTACCATGTGGATCCCGAAATCAACCATGGCATCCCGGAGCTGATCAACTCCTATGGTCTCGCCGTGCTGACGGAAGACTCCATCTCACACCTGGGCGAGCTGGAGCGGCCGCTGATTGTCATGGACCAGTGGATGTTCCACTCCCGAATGTACGCGGCAGCCAACTATGTGAAGAAGACTGAAAATCTGGATCTGATCCAGCTGAACTCCTTCGGCTGCGGTCTGGACGCCGTTACCACCGACTGTGTGGCCGACATCCTGACCAACTCCGGAAAGATTTACACCTGCCTGAAGATCGACGAGGTCAACAACCTGGGAGCCGCCCGGATCCGGATCCGCTCTCTTCTGGCCGCCATCCGCGTGCGGGAGAAGAAACACAAGGATCGCCACATTGTCCCCTCAAATTACGAGCGTGTGGTCTTTACCAGGGAGATGCGGGAGCATTACACAATCCTCTGTCCCCAGATGTCGCCGATTCACTTTGAACTTCTGGAACCGGCCTTCAACTCCTGCGGATACCATCTGGAGGTGCCCGACATCCCCTCCAGAACCTGCGTGGACATGGGACTGAAATATGTCAACAACGACGCCTGCTATCCCTCCCTGATTGTAGTGGGACAACTGATGGCCGCGGTAAATTCCGGAAAGTACGATATGAACCGTACCGCCATCCTAATCTCCCAGACCGGAGGAGGATGCCGGGCCAGCAATTACATCGGATTTATCCGGCGGGCTCTGGAAAAAGCCGGATACCCGGATGTACCGGTTATCTCCATCAACTTAAGCGGCCTGGAGAAAAACCCCGGCTTTACCTTCACACCAAAACTGATCCAGCACGGTCTGTACGCGCTGATTTTCGGAGATATTTTTCTGCGCTGTCTGTACCGGGTGCGCCCTTATGAGAAGGTAAAAGGATCCGCTGACGCCCTTCATGAAAAATGGAAAAAGAGAGTCATTGACTTTGTGACAAAGGACGGTATCCTCTCCCATAAAAAGTACAAAAAGATGTGCCGGGCCATCATCCATGATTTCGATACCCTCCCGATTACTGATGAGAAGAAACCGAGGGTCGGTATTGTCGGAGAGATTCTGGTCAAGTTCCTCCCCGCAGCCAACAACCATCTGGCGGATCTTCTGGAAGCCGAAGGCGCGGAACCTGTGGTGCCGGATCTGACCGACTTCCTGCTCTACTGCTTCTACAACAGCAACTTCAAGACTGACAACCTGGGTAGCAGCAAAAAGTCCAAAGTCATCAGCAACGCCGGTATTCGTTTCTTTGAGTGGCTGAGAAATACGGCCAGAGAAGCCTTTGAGGAGAGTGAGCGCTTTACGCCTCCCGCCCATATCGAACATCTTGCTAAGGCCGCGGAACACATTGTCTCCAACGGAAATCAGACCGGTGAGGGATGGTTTTTGACCGGTGAGATGCTGGAATTGATGGAGATTGGCGTTCCCAATATCGTCTGCATTCAGCCCTTCGGCTGCCTGCCGAACCATGTGGTGGGAAAAGGAGTCATCAAGAAGCTCCGCAGCGAGAACCCGAAGGCCAATATTGTGGCCATTGACTACGATCCCGGCGCTTCCGAAGTAAACCAGCTGAACCGGATTAAGCTGATGCTCTCCACAGCTCAGAGGAATCTGAACAAAAAATAGATTTTTCAGTAATTATTAGCACTCTTTTGAAAAGAGTGCTAATTTTTTATTGACTTTTTTTACCAGCAGGGTTACTATACTTTATGATGATTTTTATGAAAAGGAGTGTTACAAATGAGCAGCAAACATGGAAATCTCTCTATTACAAGCGAGAACATTTTTCCGGTCATCAAGAAGTGGCTGTACTCAGATCACGACATTTTCTTCCGTGAACTGATCTCCAACGGCTGCGACGCGATTACCAAATTAAAAAAACTGGACATGATGGGGGAATATGCACTTCCCGAGGATTATAAGGGCAAGATCGAAGTAATCGTCAGCCCAGAGGAAAAGACTTTGACCTTCATTGACAACGGTCTTGGTATGACCGCCGACGAAGTAGATGAGTACATCAATCAGATCGCCTTCTCCGGAGCCACCGATTTTCTGGAGAAATATAAGGACAAAGCCAGCGAGGATCAGATTATCGGTCATTTCGGACTGGGCTTCTACTCCGCTTTCATGGTGGCCGACGCGGTACACATCGATACCCTCTCCTGGCAGAAGGACGCCACAAGCGTACACTGGGAATGCGACGGCGGCACGGAATTTGACATGAGCGAAGGCTCCTGGGACCAGGTGGGAACCAGGATTACCCTGTTCTTGAATGAGGACTGTCTGGAATTTGCCAACGAATACCGGGCAAGGGAAGTCATTGAGAAATACTGCTCCTTCATGCCTACGGAGATCTATCTGACCAAGGCAAACGCAGAGCCCCAGTATGAGACCATCGACGCGGCGGATAAGCTGGACACCGATGAGGTGGTGGAGGAGATCCACGAGGAGGCCAAATACGAGGAAAAGGAGAACGAGGACGGAACCAAGGAGCAGGTGGAGGTATCCCCCGCGAAGGACAAGCTCAAAATCAAAAAGCGTCCGGTTCCCCTGAACGACACCAATCCTCTCTGGACGAAAAACCCCAGCGAGTGCACAAAGGAAGAATACCTGGAATTCTATCGGAAGGTATTTATGGATTACAAAGAGCCCCTGTTCTGGATCCACCTGAACATGGACTACCCCTTCAACCTGAAAGGTATCCTGTATTTCCCGAAGATCAACACCGAGTACGATTCCATCGAAGGGACAATCAAACTTTACAACAACCAGGTGTTTATCGCCGACAATATCAAGGAGGTCATCCCGGAATTCCTGATGCTCTTAAAAGGTGTCATCGACTGTCCGGATCTGCCTCTGAACGTTTCCAGAAGCGCTCTGCAGAACGACGGCTTCGTCAACAAGATCTCCGACTACATTACCAAGAAAGTGGCGGACAAGCTGATCGGCATGTGCAAGACCGACAAAGAGAACTATGAGAAATACTGGGACGATATCAGTCCCTTCATCAAATTCGGCTGCCTGAAGGATACCAAGTTCTGCGACAAGATGAACGACTACATCCTCTTCAAAGATATCGACGGCAAGTACACTACCCTTCCGGAGCTTCTCGTAGCTGAGGAGAAGAAGGAGGACACGGAGGACACCGAGCCGGGGGATACCAGAAAGCCCATCTACTATGTGACCGATATGCAGCAACAGAGCCAGTATATCAATATGTTCCGTCAGCAGGGCATGAACGCGGTAGTTCTCGACCATACCATCGACAGCTCCTTCATCACACAGCTGGAGCAGAGGAATCAGAATTATAAATTCCTCCGTATTGACGCTGATGTGACCGACAGCCTGGTGGAGGAAACCTCCGAGGAAGAACTGAAGGAATCCACAGATACTCTGACCGGCATTTTCCGCAAGGCTCTGGGAAAGGATAACCTGAATGTCAAGGTGGAGAAATTCAAGAACAAGGACGTCTCCTCCGTGATTACTCTCCCCGAGGAGAGCCGAAGAATGCAGGATATGATGAAGATGTACAACATGTACGGCATGGATCCCTCCATGTTTGGCGGAGATGAAACACTGGTGCTCAATGCCAACAACGATCTGGTACAGTACATTCTGAATCATGGAGACGAAGAACACACGGACCTGTTCTGCAAGCAACTCTATGATTTGGCTATGATCTCCAATCACCCCCTCTCTCCGGAGGAAATGACCGCATTCGTAAACCGCAGTAATCAGATCATGATGCTTCTGACACAAGAATAAGGGAAAGGGACAGAGCAAAAAATGCCCTGTCCCTTTTTGTGTTCATCATCAGACTCTTCTATCTTCCTTTTTTCGCTCTGCTCCTTAAAGGTCAATCTTGCCTGCATACTCGTTGTTTACCACATAGTATGCTGCATGGTCTTCCGGTTTGATGTACACTTTGATGTCCTTGATTGCCTTTCTCTTATTCTCTGCCTTAAATGCAGCCTCTGCATTGGCAATGACCTCATCTACCTTGTATTCGTCTCCGGCGAACTGTACAACTGCGGCCCTCACAACCTCTGTTTTCTTTGCAGCCGGTTTCTTTGCGGCAGACCTTTTTGCTGTCGCCTTCTTTGTCTCCGCGGCCACCGTCTCCGTCGCCTTCTTTGCCGTTGTTTTTACCTTCTCAGCCACTTTTCTGGTCTCCTCCGCAGCCTTTTTTGTCTCGGCTGACACTGTTGTCTTAGCTTCGTTCACAGCGGTTTTGGCTTCGGCGACAGCTTCCGATGCAGCTTTCTTCGCTGTTTCCGCTGCTTTTTTCACGTCTTCCGCTGTTACCTTTTTTGTTGTTGCCATTTTCCATATCTCCCTTCGCTTGGCTGGTTTAAACATCCGCGGCAATTTTCTCTTTCCAAAACGGGCTGCCGCTCAATGTCTACCTGAATATTTTATCACATCCTGGAAATTTTTCCACATTTTTTTCCGCAAATCCTTGTAAAATCAGACTTCTCCGTGAAGATGAGATTCTGCTACCCGGAAAAAAGAATCCGTGGTAAGCTCTGTACCGTTCTCCACATGAAGCCTGTTCCAGAGGTCCTCGTTCAATTCACAGTAACGGTTTTCTTCCAAAGATGCTGTGATATCTTCCAGTACCTGTTGCTGCCTTGTGGTAATAATCTGTTCCTTATTTGCCTCCGAAAGCTCCTGATTATACTTGTTGACGCATTGAATAAAGTAAAATCCGCCGTCTGCAGCAATCTTACCGGAAATCTGTTCATTCTCCAGGGAGAAAGCAGCCTGCTCCACCGCTTCGGGATACTGCCCCCTGCCGAAAGACACGCTGGTCTGCTCCAACTCGTTATATGTCTGCGCCAGCGTGGAAAAAGAAGTCCCTGCCGCCAGGTTCTGCTCAACCTCATTGGCACTTGCCTCATCCGTCACATAGATCAGATTGGCATCCATTACTCTGGCTTCATCCTCACTGACCTCCTCATCCACACTCTCTATCAGCTGCTCATATACTTTGACTGCCAAAGCGTACCGTTGATACATCCGTTCAATGTCTGCCTGAGAAGCTCCGCAGTAGGAACGTTCCGCCTGCGTCAGAGATTCGTAATACTCTGCCGCCGCCTGCTCCATAGCACTCTGCTCTCCTGCATCCAAAACGATATCCTGCTCCTCCGCGTACGCATTGAGCATATAAATCCGTGTCAGATACTGCAGCGCTTCTCCCTTCAGCGCTTCTTCTACTGTCGCAGTGTCAAAATCTCCACTCCAGAGATCCGTGTCATAAACCACGCCGTAAAGATTCTTGTAATTCATCAGATAAACCTTGGCTTCTTTCTGCCCGCAGGCCATGCCTCCGATTTTAAACACATCGTTCCATCCGCAGCCCGAAGCAAAAAATACTTTTGTGCCGCCCACAGAGCAGCCTCCGAAAATCAGCAGAGCCATACAAAGTATGAGCCCTGCCGCAATCCGCGCTCTTCTTTCTCTCATGTCCCTTTAACCTCTCCTGTCATGCTTCCACAATCAGATATCGTCCGCTTGGCAGAGTAAACACTTCCTCCGCCTCCAGGATCTCCTCCTCGGACATTCCGGAAACATCCATCCCTTCTTCCAGATATGCAAGCGCTTCCTCTCTGGTATCGCAGACCACAGCCATGCAGTCCTCCAGAAATTCCTCCGCTTCCTCCGGCGTCTCAGCAACAGCCTCGGGAAAAAGCTGAAGCTGGTTTTCCAGAAAAAACTGAATGCATTCCTCGCCGTAACTGTTCATAGCAGTCTCCTCCTTTTCCCTCTTTAAGAAAATATTATACTGAGACTTTGCCGGATATACAAGTATTCCGTCATGTTTTTTGAAAAAATTGTTACGCTTCACAGCCGAATCGGAATCGCCAGGCAATACATCGTGCTCGCACACAAGGATTAGCTGGCGATTTCGAATCAAGACTGCGCATGCGGATGGAGTTGCTGTGAACGGTAACAAAAAATTCACAGCCGAATCGTCTCCCCCAGGGCAAAGGAATAAAGGCAGCGCTCCTTGACCCGTTTACCTTTCGTCCGCTCCAGGGCCTCCCCATAGAGCTCCAACTGCCTTTTGTAGCGCCGAATCAGTTCCTCCGCTCCTCTTACCCGATCCGTCTTGTAATCCAGCAAAACAATGCCGTCCTCCTCCTCAAAAAAGACGTCGATAATTCCCTGCACCAGAAGCATCTCCCCGGAAGACACCCCATCGCCGAAAATCTTTTCCGGAAAATCTCCCATGACGAAGGGCTGCTCCAAAAAGAGGCGGTCTGCTGCCGCCGCTCTCGCCATACGGCCGGCGATGGATGTGCCGAGAAATTTTCTGACTTTTTCCAGAGGAATCCTTGCAACCTGATCTTCCAGCAGCCTGCCGTTCTCCAGCATCTGTCGTATCTGCTCCTCCAGGGATTCCGCCAGCGGCTCTCTGGTAAAATCCAGGCACTCCAACACCCGGTGCACTGCTGTTCCAAGCAGCGCGCCCGCTGAGGCCTCCTCGCGCTTTTTTCCGGAGATAAACTGGGGCACACAGGCTTCCTCCTCCCCGGAAGAGAAGAGCTGCTCTCCGGGGAGTTCATCCGTCAGCGCCTCCATGGCTCGATGTTTGATCTCGGAAACCGAATATTTGGCCTTGTAGATAAGCTCCCTCTCAAAAGGATAGACGAACGCCATCTGTTTCTCCATCCAATCGGTCAGATCCGCGTCCACTCCGGCCATATCCCTCAGAAGCTCCAGACGCCGCTTCTGGCGGTCCGTCTCCCCTGCCGCCTCCTGCTCCGCCGTTTTGCCCGGCGTACAGACAGTCGTCGGATACCTGTCCGGATACAGAGACGCGCAGCGCACCACCCATTCCAGGAAGCAGGAAGCCGTAAGGCGTTCCGTGTAGGACAGCGCTCTTCTCTGCTCCCGCCACAGGGCGAGATCTTTTACCGCATTCTGGCACACACCGGTAAGCACCAACTTCTCCTTGGCACGGGTCAGGGCCACATAGAGCACCCGCATCTCCTCCCCCAGTGTCTCAACCGTGATCGCCCGCTCCACGGCTTTTTTATAGAGGGTGCTCTTGCGCACACCTCCCTCGTCGTCCACATACTCCAGGCCCACCCCGTAATCGGAGTGCACCACCATCCGCCCCCGGCTGTCCTGCCGGTTAAACTGCTTTCCCAGGGCGGTCACAAAGACCACCGGGAATTCCAGTCCCTTGCTCTTATGGATGCTCATGATCCGCACTGCGTCGTCATTTTCACTGATCAGCTCCGCGGCTCCGAAATCCACCTCGTACTTCTGAAGATGTTCGATATAGCGCACAAAGTGGAACAGTCCCTTATAGCTGGTCTGCTCGTAGGCCACCGCCTGGTCCACCAGTTTTTCCAGATTCGCCCGGCGGCCGGCCCCGGCGGGCATGGCAGTGACATAATCCAGATATCCGGTCTCCTCCAGCACAAATTCCAGAAGCCGGTGGATCGGCGTGTCCGCCACCTTCTCCCGGGCCCGGTCGTAGAAGGAAAGGAATTTTGCCGCCTTCTTCTCCTGGCTGTGCTCTCTGGCCCAGGCAAAAAAGACATGGGCGAAACTCCCCTCCTGCCCGCCGCGGATTTTGGCCAATTCCCGGTCCGTAAAGCCGAACATGGGGGAATGGAGCACCGCGGTCAGGGGAATGTCCCAGTAAGGATTGTCGAGAATTTTCAGAAGGCTCAATACCGTCTCCACTTCTGTGGAGGTAAAATACCCGGTGCGGCTCTCCATAAAGGCAGGAATCCCGTTTTCCCGCAGCACCTCCACAAAGGTCTCTCCGCCGCTGCCCGGGCTGCGCATCAGGATCACAATATCGGAAAACCGCACCGGACGAAGTTGACCGCTGGCCTTGTCTGTGACCATCTGGTCTCCCTTCATGGCAAGGATCCGGTCCGCCACAATCTTCGCCTCGTAGGTCAGCCGGTCTTCCTCCCCCGGATCCTTCACATCAGCAAAATCTCCCACCAGAATCTCCGGGGAGAACATGCCGTTGACTTCCTGATAATTTTTCGCCCCCACATAGAGGGCCGCCTGATCATCATAGATTACATTTCCGATATCCTTCCGCATCAGGGGATAGAAAATGTCGTTGACAAAATCCAGTACCTCTCTGCGGCTGCGGAAATTCATGTGCAGGTCGATCCGCAGATCCCTGGCGCCGGGTTCGCGGGAATAGGCGGCGTACTTGTCCATGAAAATCTGCGGACAGGCCAGACGGAACCGATAGATGGACTGTTTCACATCCCCCACCATGAAACGGTTGTGGCCTCCCGCGCTCTCCCTGGAAACGCTGGTAAGAATCGCCTCCTGAATATAATTGCTGTCCTGATACTCGTCGATCATAACCTCAGCGAACTGCCTCTGATATTCCAGCGCGGCCGGGCGCAGCTCCTTTGTCTCACTGTCCACGAGGATCTCCAGGGCCATATGCTCCAGATCCCCGTAATCCAGAAGATTCTTCTTCCGCTTTACCAGGGCGAAATCCCGGCTGAACTCGTCGGCCAGAAGGGCCAGTTTCTCCATATAAGGAAGAAGCCATGCCATGTCCGCAAGCACCTCCGCCGTCTCCTCAAAAAAGAGATCCTCAGCCAGCTTGCCGATAGCCTTCTTGCAGGCGTCCCTCCCGTTCTTTACCTGTTCCAGCAGGGCCGGATCCCCGGTAAAACCTCTGCTGTTTCCGATCTTCTGAAATTTCAGATCCCGGAACATCCGCACCAGATCCCCGTAAGTATCCCCTGCCAGCAGACGGTCGTAGAGCTCCAGATCCCCCGTGAGGCTCTCCAGATAACATCCCGGCCCCTCGGGGAGCTGACAGATTTTTACCAGATCTTCCGTCTGTTCCCCGGCATCCCCGATTCTGCTTCTGGCGTAGGAGAGGGCAAACTCCATCCAGGGCGTCTTTGCCAGGTCTTCCTCCGTGGAAGCCCGGTAGGATTCCACCGTGCTCTCCAGCCATTCCTTCGGCCAGGGATAGCTCTGGGCCTTTTCATACAGCTCCAGAATCATCTCCGTCACAGAGGTGTCTCTGCCCCGCCTTCCATAGGTGTCCACCAGAGAAAAGAAAACACTTCCCTCCTCTTCCTCCTCATAGTGCCGCTTCATCATGGCATCCATAGTGTCCGCCATCAGCAGCCGGTTCTCCCCCTCGTCCACAATGCGAAATCCGGGATCCAGATCGATCTCGTGAAAATGATTGCGGATCACATTCATACAGAAGCTGTGGATCGTGGTAATCTGGGCGTTATGAACCAGGGTCATCTGACGGAGCAGATGCGGGTTGTCTTCGTCCTGATCCAAGGCCCTTTCCACGGCATCCCGGATTCTCTCCCGCATCTCCGCCGCCGCTGCGCTGGTAAAGGTAACCACCAGAAGTTCATCAATATCGATGGGATGGTCCCTGTCCGTTACCCGCTGTATGATCCGCTCCACCAGCACCGCAGTCTTTCCCGAACCAGCCGCCGCGGAGACCAGCAGATTGCTGTCTCTGGTCTCAATGACCCTCAGCTGATCCTCAGTCCACGTCGTCGCCATCCTCTTTTTCCTCCTCTTCCAGTTTTTCCTTTATCCTCGCCATGATCTCTTCATCCGTCAGCTGTTCCAGCCTCCGGCACCGATAGCCTTCCAGCTTCCTGTCAAAACCGCAGATGCTGTGGTAGCCGCAGTAATCGCAGCCACCTCGCTGGCCCAGAAGATAAGGCCTGCAGTCAAAATCTCCCTCCAGAATATGTCTCCCCGTATCGGCGATCTGCTGACGGACATAATCGTACAGCAGACTCATCTGCTTTTGCTCCATAACGCTGGAAACCTCTCCCGGCGTTCCGTCCTTTTTCAGAGTTACCGGCATCACATCAGATCTCCCGGTCAGACCGGTATCCAGAGCGTCGATTACCTCCGGCTGGGAATTGACGAGCCCGCGCATTTTCAGCTGGCGGAAAATTTCCTGTTCCACCTCCTCAGGTTTCTGAAAACGGTTACCATCCGCCAGCGGATGGTCGATGTGATAATAGAACATGGCGCCGGGCAGCACTTCCTTCCCCGGATTCGCCTTTGAGACTCCCTCCATGGCCGCACCAAGATACAGAACCAGCTGTATCTGCAGCCCGTGATAAAGCCGCAGCAGATCAAAATCCTGATTTCCCGACTTGTAATCCACGATCTTCACATAGACCTTCTGCTCTGTCTCGTAGGTGTCCAGACGATCAATCTTTCCCCGCAGGCGCATCCGGTGCATCTCATCCAGCGCGAATTCCAGGGCGTCAAGATCCGATACCCGGGAAAAATCCACCTCAAAGGCTCTCGGCACAAATTTTCCCTTTCGAACCTGTCCGGTCAAAGCCCATACAGTCTGGCGAATGGTCTTCTCCATGCGTCTGAGCACATAGGCGTCCCGGGCGTCTTCCAGAATTTCCGTCTTTTTCAGATTCCGATAGGTGTCCAGCACCGCCTGACCCACCAGCTCCTCCATCCGCTCCCGGGAAATGGAAAACCAGCTCTCCCCCGACGCCTCCAGAAGCCGGGAATACCGGTCCAGCGCCTCGTGGTAGAGAGTCCCCATATCCGCCGGTTCCAGGGCATACTCCTTCCGCTCCTGAAGCTTCAGACCGTAGGACAGAAAATAAGCGTAGGCGCAGCGGGCATACTGTTCCAACCGGGTAACGCTCCCAACCAGATCTCTGCCCGTCAGCTCATCCATGACTGCCCGGCCCACCGCCTCGCTCCTGTGATGATAAAATGCCGCCTCCAGCATGATCTCCAGCTCATCCGGCCGGCTCTGACCATACCAGGATAAGGCCGCCGAAAGATACCTCTGCCTCTCCCCGGTCTCTTTTGGATCCTCCTTGGCCTCCTCTGCCACATATTCCCGCAGCGCTTCGGACACAAATCCGTGCAGAGTCCGCTCGGAAACCAGATAATCCGCCGGCCTTTCCCGGTCAATCTCCTCAATCCCAACCTGTGGAAACAGGCGCTGCAGCGTTCCGATCAGATAGGACCTGCGCAGCGCCGCCCCGGCGGTATCCACTCTGGTGTAGCTGACCACCAGCTCATCCGAAGGTTTTGTCAGAACAAGGTACAGATAGAATTTCTGCATGAAAGCCTTCTCCCGGTCTGTAGGCGCCAGCTCATAGTCAGCCTCCTTCAGCTGCTGCCGCTCCATCTGTGACAGAATGCCGCCCCGGCCAACGGTCTTCGGAATGGCGCCGTCATTTGCCCCGATCAGATAGAGCACGCGCACATGATCCAGACGGGTCCGCTCGATATCCCCCACCATCACGCAGTCGCTGCCGGGCGGAATCACGCCGATCTTCGCCGCCTCAAATCCGCTCTCCAGCAGCTCCTGGTATTCCTCCAGGGACATCTGTTCCTCCCCCAGAAGAAAAACCATCTTGTCCAAAAGATCCATGACGATTCCGTAAATCTGCCCGTACTCCCGAGCCTTCTCCTCCTCATGGGCCTCCTCGCAGCGACGGCTTCTCTCCTTAAGCTTTACCTCCGCGTCGCAGGAGACGATACAGCGGTAAAGGGCCTCGGAAATCTCAGCGGCTGTATGCTTTCTCCCCCGCACAGCCTGACAGAAAGGCCGCAGCGGAGCGATAAATTTCTCCCGTATCCCGTTTAATACAACCAGATCCTCCGGTCCGTAAGCTTCGGGCATGATGGCAAAAGGCGCGTCGTATTTTTTATATCCGCGAACTCGCACTGCCAGAACATAATTTTCCAGCTCATCAATCTCCACGTCGGAAAGATCCGTCAGCCCGCTGCGCAGAAAACGAAATACGCTCTCGTAGGAAAAGCGGTCCGTTACCATCTGCAGAAGACTGCTGAGAAATTCCGTAAAAGGCTGGAACACAATCTCCGTTTTGGCATCCACGAAGTAGGGTATCCCGTAGGCTTCAAACACTCTCGGCACCAGGAAACGGTAATCCCCCAGATTGGCGCAGACCACCGCGAAATCCCGGTACCGGTATCCCGTCTGACGCACTCCGGCGCAGATCTGCCCCGCCACAAATTCCAGTTCCTTTCTGGGACTGGCCAGGCTGTAAATACGGACGGCGTCGGCATTACCCGCGCTGTCCGCACCGCTCTCCCGGCTGCCTGCGGCGCTGCCTTTACCGCATTCTCCCTCGTAGGATACGGCCCTGCGCCGAAACAGATTCTGTTCCAGATGATGCAGATATCCTCCGGGGACAAAACGTCTGCGCTCTTTTCCTTCGCAGTATATGACATCCTCCAGCTCCGTCCCCGTCTCCCGGGCCATATCGGCCAGGTCCCGGATCATTTTCTTGCTCATGGCAAAGAGATCTTCTTCCCGCCATAGGCCGAAAATATTCTCCCGCACATCGCAGGTAACCGTTACCATCGTCCGCTCCGTCAGCGTCAGCAGCTTTCGCAGCAGCTGATTCTGAATCGGTGTAAAGCCTGTAAACCCGTCAAAGGCCATCACGGATCCCTTTACCAGCCGGGACTGATCCACCACCCGGGTCAAAAGTTCCGGCAGTTCCTCCGCCGTGATATAGCGCCCGGCAATCTCCTCCAGAAACCCCCGGTACATGACCAGGATATCCTCCGCTTTGCTGCGAAAAGAGGCGGACATTCCGGCCCCGTCAGCCATCTTGAGAAAATCGTCGGGGGAAATATGGTATTGAGACAGTTCCGAAATCAGAGACTTGATCTCGGAAATGTATCCCTTTTTCTTCATATTGCGTCCCAGGACCTTCAGCTCATCTCCCCGCTCCCGGGCGACTCTGCGCAGAAGAAGATTTTTTCCCGTCTCCTCCAGCACCGTCAGCGTGTCGGTGCCAAGTTCTTCGAATACCCGATAGGCCAGACGTTCGAAACTAAGGATATCGATATTCATGATAGCGTGGCTGGGATGAAGCCTGACAAACTCCTTCTGGGTCTGCATGGTAAACTGCTCCGGCACAATGACCAGAAATTTCCGGGAAGGGCTCTGCATGGATTCCCGGATGATCTGCCGGTAGAGAAGCGTAGACTTTCCACTCCCCGCGTTGCCGATAATAAATTGTAAGGACATTGCTCTTCCTCGCCTTTCTTTCCTCTTCTCACTGTGTGTCGGGCAGCCGGATCACGAAAGCCTTGGTCATACCCGGCCGGGGAGCCTGTTCCAGCGTGATGGTTCCTCCGTGCATTTCCGCGATCTTTTTTGCGATACCGAGACCAAGTCCGCTGCCGCTGCCGCCGCTTCTGGAGGCATCTCCCTGGACAAAGGGGTCAAAGATGCGCTCCGCCAGCTCCGGCGCAATCTCCACCCCGCTGTCTCCCACCAGAAGGCACGCCATCCCTCCCTGCCGCCGCAGTTCCAGAAACAGCGTCGTGCCGTCCGGATTATGCCGGATCACATTGCCGATCAGATTGGCCAGCACCCGCCCCATCTGAAGGACATCCACTGACAGCGGCATCGGTTCCTCCGGCAGATCCATGGAAAGCTCCATCTCGTGGGCTTCCAGATCGTCATACTGCTCCGCCGCAGCTTTTCGTACCAACTCGCACAGATCCGTCTCCTCCCTGTTCAGCTGAAATCCGTCGCTGTCCAGTTTTACATAGGTAAACAGCAGATTTAAGAGCTCGCTCATCTGCATGGTCTTTCCGTAAATGTGCTCCAGGTATTCCCCCCTGCGCTCCGGCGGAACCGCATCGTCCGCCAGGGCTCGGGCATAACCGGCCACCGTTGTCATTGGTGTCTTCAGATCATGGGCCACATCCGACAGCAGCAGATTTCTCTGCCGCTCGTACTGACGCTGTTTTTCCAGTTCCATCGCCTCAATCTCATTCATCTTCCTGGAAACTACAATGCCGAAATAGACAGCGCCGATCACATAGGGCAGCACCCAGAAATAGAAAATAAAGATCAGTACCAGAAAGAATGTGATCATATAAATCTTCTTCTGCGCGTCCGTCATATGAGCCGTTCGTTCGAGGAAATGCTCCACCAGATCCTTTCGCATGGGATTGCGCACTTCCCTTGCCAGAAAAGCCGCCGCATTCGCCGGCAGCAGGCCGCCAAACTGTTTTACCAGCAGAAACAGCAGTCCCGACAGGACTGCTGCTACCGTATCACGCAGGTTGGCTCCCTCCATCAGCTCTCTGAATCCGTAGGTCTGATCCAACAGAGGATAGATGAAATCATTGTATAGCGCATTCAATGCCATTTCGGCGATTCCCACAGCCACCATCACAATGAGAAAACGGGTTATGAGAAACAGCCGGAGATCCTGTTGTTTTTTCATCTACATTTCATCCTTTTCCATCCGGTATCCCAATCCCCGGATCGTCTTGATATAGGCGTCATGGTCCTCGGAAAGCTTACCCCGAAGCTTGCTGATACAGACCATAATATTGTTATCAGCCACGATGAAGTCCTCGCCCCATCCTTCCTCATAAAGCTGCTGCTTGGTAAATACTTTGCCCGGGTGTTCCATAAACAGCTTCATAAGTTTGTATTCCACCGAAGTGAGCGGGATAGAGTTTCCGTCCCGGTAAAGCGCGCAGGCCTCCGTATCCAGCGTCAGATCCTTCACATGAATCTGGCGCTGCTTCTGCTGCCCCGCGCCAAGATGATAAAACCGCCGTATCCCCGCATTGATACGGGCCATGGCCTCCAACGGATTGAAAGGCTTGGTAATATAATCATCAGCCCCCAAATCCAATCCGAGAATTTTATCTTCATCCGCCCCCTTCGCCGAGAGAAAGATAACCGGTATGTTGCTCTCCTGGCGCAATTTGCGCAGCACCTGGTAACCGTCCATCTGAGGCATCATGATATCCAGAAGAATCAGATGTACTTCCCGCTGCCGCAGGAGTTCCATAGCCTCCACGCCGTTTTCCGCCTCCATAACCTGATAGCCGTCCTTTTCCAGATACAGCCGCAGCAGCTGACGGATCTCTGCCTCATCGTCCGCAATCAATATATTGTACGTCATCGCCTTCTCTCCCCCTTCTCCTTACTGTCCGCTATCGGACTGATTTTCTGAAATTTCCGTTTTTTCGAATTGTCTTCTCTGACCCTGATCTCTCCACTGGGACCGCGCCACAAACTTATCATATTTAATGGCGTCATAAAGCATGGCGTCCGCCTGATGATAATAGGGATCCACATAGAAGAATCCCAGGATCCCCAGTGTCAGAGCACTTAAAATCCTCCATCCGATAAAAGACAGATCAAACAGGAATGCCCTCCACTTATTGCCATCCATCATCTCTCTGCTCATGGAAAACGCCTGTTTCATTTCTATGTCCGGTTGTTCCGCCAGAATATAGGGTATCATCCGATATTCATACCCTTTCACAATCCCCGGTATAACCAGAAGCAGCGACCAAAGAATCGTGTACAGATCCCGGAAAAACATGATCTTCACACTGTTCATATAATGATTATCAAAGGAAAAACATATCTCCTTGATCTGGGCATCTCCCCGGATATTCAGATAGAAAAACCGTCTTCCCCCTACCAACAGCGGGTTCAGAAGGAAAAAGCAGATCGGTACCAGAAGCACAAGTATAATGAAAAATACCACCAACAAAGCAATACCAAAAACCACTGCGGAAATCGCAAGTTCCGTCCCCGTATAAGCAGGATCCTCCACGGCAATATCCGGGCCATAGACAGTCTGGCCGGAAATGTCCTCCTGAGGGGCCACTTCATAGACTGCCGCCTCCTGGCTGGAAGATGTATTTGTCATCCAGTCCAGCCCGTAATTCACAGACACATTGGTCCCGGCGGCAACAGTAAGAACCAGGGCCACAAGAATCATTTTCCACCGATTTGTTTTCTTCCGCTCTCTTGCCCGCTCTTTCAGCGCTGAAATCGTCCACATAATGATCTCCTGCCTCTCTTTATCTTTTATCTTATCATAGCAGGCAATGCTTAAAACTGCATACAGCAATCCTTAAATTAAGCTTAATATTCCGCCTCGTTCATATTGGCCAGCTTTGCCGCCTGATCCGCTGCCATCAGCGCATCCAGTATCTCCTGAAGATCTCCGTCCAGAATCTTGTCCAGCTTATACAGTGTCAGATTGATTCTGTGATCTGTCACTCTCCCCTGGGGAAAATTATAGGTGCGGATCTTCTCCGACCGGTCTCCCGTCCCGATCTGACTGAGCCGCGCCGCCGATTCCTCCGCCTGCTTTTTCTGCAGTTCCAGATCGTAGAGCTTGGTCCGCAGCAGAGCAAAAGCCTTTTCCTTGTTCTGAAGCTGAGACTTCTCCGTCTGGGAATAGATCACAATCCCCGTGGGATAATGGGTCAGACGCACCGCGGAATCAGTGGTGTTGACGCACTGACCGCCATTTCCGGACGCCCGCATCACGTCGATACGGATATCCTTCTCGTTGATCTCAATATCCACTTCCTCCGCTTCCGGCATAACCGCCACGGTAACTGTGGAAGTGTGGATTCTTCCGCCGGACTCCGTAGCCGGGACTCTCTGCACACGGTGAACGCCCGACTCGTACTTCAGAACAGAATAAGCTCCCTGGCCTGTTACCATAAAGTTGACCGATTTCATGCCGCCGATACCGGTATCCTCCATTTCCATTGTCTCTACCTTCCACCCGCGGCTCTCCGCATAGTGCACATACATACGGTATACCTCAGCGGCAAAGAGGGCGGCCTCGTCCCCTCCGGCTCCGGCCCGGATCTCCACAATCACATTCTTGTCATCGTTGGGATCCTTGGGAAGAAGCAGAATCTTCAGCTCCCGCTCCAGCTCCTCCATCCGCTTTCTTGACGCGGAAAGTTCTTCCTTGACCATCTCCCGCATCTCTTCATCGTTCTCCTCCTCCAGCATAGCCAGAGAGTCATCGATGTCCTGACGGCATTTTTTATATTCTTTATAGGCGTTCACGATGGGAGCCAGATCGCTCTGCTCCTTCATCAGCTCCCGGAATCTCCGGGTGTCCGCAGCCACATCCGGCTCGCTGAGCAGATTCATGATTTCCTCGTAGCGAAGCACCAGATCGTCCAGTTTATCAAACATAATTTCCTCCTGTTACCATTCTTTTATCTCACATTTTACAGCCGCTGCTGTATCCGCTTATTTCCCTTATCTGTTCCACACACGCTTTCTCCGGCTTCTCAGGCAGACACCCATACACCACCCGGTCCAGACCACTCAAATCCTGTGCCGTCTCTGTCCGGACAAACCCGGTCTCTCTCATCAGCGCCGTCACATCCTCTGCCTGATCACATCCAATCTCAAAGAAAAGCCAGCCGCCCTCCTTCAGATACTCCGGCGCCTCCGATATGATTCTGCGGTAGAACTCCAATCCGTCTCTCCCGCCGTCCAGCGCTTCCCTGGGCTCAAAGTCTGCCACCTCCGGCATAAGACCGTCGATGTCTTCCCGGCGGATATAAGGAGGATTGGAGACAATCACGTCAAATCTCCCCTCCACCGGCGCGAAAATGTCCCCAAGGGTCCACCGCGCGCGATCTCCGACTCCCAGCCTGTCCGCGTTTTTTTCAGCAGTTTCCAGAGCCTCCGCCGAGATATCGGTGCCCAGTCCTATGACACCGGGCACCCGGGCCAGCAGGCTGATCAGAATACATCCCGAACCGGTGCACAGATCCAGGAGACACATACCTGATAAAAGCTTCTTCTCCGCCTGTTCCACCAGAGTCTCTGTGTCCTGCCGGGGCACCAGCACATGTTCATTGACCAGAAAGGTCAATCCCATAAATTCCTGTTCCCCGGTAATATACTGCAGAGGGATCCGCGCGCAGCGCTTCTCAAGGATCCTCCCGTAAGCGTCGCAGAGTTCCCCTGGCGCTTCCTCCTCCATCCGAAGAAAATAGGTGTTTCTGGACATCCCCGAAACATATTCCAACAGATACCACCCGTCCGCAGCCGCGTCCGGTATCCCCGCATGTCGAAGCGTCTCAGTTCCCTTTATCAGCAATTCCCGATATTTCATGAAACGTTCTCCTGATTTTCCCGCTGAAAAGCCCGCCAGTCAAAAACCGCCTCCACCGATGCGATCCCCACCTCAATCATATCGTCATCCGGCTCTTTCGTAGTCAGATTCTGAAGCCAGAGTCCCGGCGCGGAAAGCAGCAATACCAGCGGATGCTCGCTTCTTCCGGCCAGACGTATGAATTCATAGGAAATTCCGGCGATGACCGGTATCAACAGCAGCCTGGCAAAAAGCTGCAGGATGGGCGAATCGAACCGGATAAAGAGAAAGACCACCACACTGATCAGAAAAACAAACAGAAGAAAACTGGTACCGCAGCGCCGGTGCTGCCGGGAGCTTTTCCGCACATTTTCCACATTCAGCTCCATCCCATGCTCAATACAGTTGATACACTTGTGTTCCGCGCCATGATACATAAAGACCCGGCGTATATCTTCCAGTCTTGAAATGGCCAGAATATATCCTACAAAAATGGCGATGCGGATCAAACCCTCCGCAAGAACAAGTAGCGCCCCGGACAAAATGACGCCTTCGAGAATCCGGGACAGGAAATAGGGAAGCACCATAAAAATTGCCACAGCCAAAACAACCGCGATGGCAACCGTCATTCCCATCTTCAGTTTTTCCTCCCGTTCTTTTCTGACGGCGTCTTTTTTCTTCCCGTCCTTCTCTTCGCTCTGGTCCTGTTCCTCCTCGAAGTACGCGGCGGACTGCATCAGCGTAGACATTCCCATAACCAGGGAATCCGCGAAGGAGACAACCCCTCTCAATATGGGGATCCGGTAAATTCCACCGGAAGGATCTCTGGTTTTATGGGTCTCCACCGCGATGGTGTGATCGCTCTTTCGCACAGCCAGCGCGTACTTCGCGCCGTTGCGCATCATGACACCCTCCATAACCGCCTGACCGCCGATTCCTGAATATTTCATACTGTTGCTCCTATATGAAGAAAAAGGTTGAGATTTTACAACCTCAACCTTGACCTACCCGTATCAATCTCCTACTGGATGCCATATTTTTTGTTGAACTTATCAATACGTCCGCGAGCCTGTGCAGCCTTCTGCTGACCCGTGTAGAACGGATGACATTTGGAACAGATCTCAACGTGAATGTCCTGTTTCGTGGATCCAGTCACGAAAGTGTTGCCGCAGTTACAGGTAACTGTAGCCTGATAATAATCCGGATGAATACTCTTTTTCACTTCTTTCACCTCACATCATGCATTATCTATATACCCGATACTATTTACATCCCGTTAAACAGCTTTTGTATTATATCACAGCCCTCGCCTCAATGCAACAGGATTTTTTCCATTCTGTCGAATCCGTCCGGAGTTCCGCCGGGTCTCCGCGCACATCACAGCATCCGCTTGCGGATGATCATGGAGATAAATTCCCGATTGTTCTTTGTGTGGGCAAACATATTCAGAATTGTCTCTGCCGCCTCGTCCTTACGCATACCGTTGAGTCCCTTGCGCATGATATCCACTGCCTCCTGCTCCTCTCTGGAAAGGAGCAGATCTTCCCGCCGCGTACTGGATTTTGAGATATCAATAGCTGGGAACACCCGCTTCTCCGACAACTTCCGATCCAGAACCAGCTCCATGTTACCGGTACCCTTGAATTCCTCAAATACCACGTCGTCCATTTTGGAACCAGTATCTACAAGCGCTGTGGCAAGCACAGTCAGACTTCCTCCCTCCCGCATATTTCTGGCCGCGCCGAAAAATCGCTTAGGCATATGCAGAGCTGCCGGATCCAGACCTCCGGACAATGTCCGCCCGCTGGGGGGAACTGTCAAATTGTAGGCTCTGGCCAGTCTGGTAATACTATCCAGAAGAATCATCACGTCCTGCTTGTGCTCCACCAGACGTTTCGCCCGCTCAATAACCATCTCAGACACACGCTTGTGGTGTTCGGGCAGCTCGTCAAAGGTAGAATAGATAACCTCCACATTTTTGCCTTCGATAGCCTCCTTAATATCCGTAACCTCCTCCGGCCGCTCGTCAATCAGAAGGATGATCAGATGCATGTCTGGATGAGATGTCGTTACAGAACTTGCGATCTCCTTTAAAAGCGTAGTCTTTCCCGCCTTTGGCTGGGAGACAATCATTCCTCGCTGCCCCTTTCCGATGGGAGAAATCAGATCCACGATACGCATGGCCACAGAACAGCCCGGCCTCTCAAGACGAATCCGCTCATCCGGGAAAATCGGCGTCAAATCCTCAAAATTCTTCCTTCTTGCAGCCTCTTCCGGACGATAACCGTCGATATTCTCGATGAACAGAAGCGCTGCAAACTTATCGGTGGGATTGTTGCGCTTGGCTCGTCCCTTGATGATATCTCCCGTCTTCAGGTTGAACTTGCGAATCTGAGAGGGGGACACGTATACGTCATTCTCTCCCGGAAGATAATTTTCACAGCGAATAAATCCGAATCCGTCCTGCATAACCTCAAGAATCCCGTTGGCTTCCCAGGTATCCTCCAGGGGAACCGGCGGCGTGGATTTTCTCTGTCCCTCATGCCGTGGATTCTCTCCTTTTGCCTCGCCCTTTCCATAGGTTCTGCTGTGCTGCTCGTGGCGCGGCGTACCGTTCTCGTGGTGCTCCTGCTTCGGGGCATTCTCCCTGGCTTCCTGCCGCGGAGCGCTCTCACGGCTCTCCTGCTTCTGGGCCGCTTCCTCCTCGTCCTTTGCCAGCATCGCTTCCACGAGATTCGCCTTCTTCATCCCGGAAGTCCCTTTGATGCCTCTGGATTTTGCCAGTTCCCGCAGCACACTGACCGATAAACTCTCATACTTTTCTCGCATACAACTCTCCTTATCTATTTGACTGCCGGAAATCACGTAATGCCTTCAGCATCCCCGGCAATTTTGTTCTCGTAAACCAAGTCCTCATGGGAATTTCGTCTGATTCGACGGTTGAATGTCTATGAAATCTCTGCTTAGTATAGCGCATTTCCGAAAAAAAGGAAAGCCCCAATTTTCTTGCATCGCATTTCCAATCATGATATCATAATAAAAGATGAAATTTTGCAGGAAAGGATGAACAAAAATGAGCATAGACGAAAAAGCAATTTTTCTCCATAAACAGTGGCACGGCAAGATTGAGACTACCTCAAAAGCTCCTGTCAGGAACCGGGAGGATCTCTCCATCGCCTACACGCCCGGGGTGGCGGCTCCATGCCGCATCATCGCCGAAGATCGGAACGCAGCATACACCTACACACTGAAAGCCAATACCGTAGCTGTGGTCTCCGATGGAAGCGCTGTTCTGGGACTCGGCAACATCGGCCCCGAGGCAGCCATGCCTGTCATGGAAGGAAAATGTGTCCTCTTCAAAGAGTTCGGCAACATCAATGCCTTTCCAATCTGCCTGTCTACACAGGATCCGGACGAGATTGTTGCAGCGGTCAAGGCCATCGCTCCCACCTTCGGCGGCATCAATCTGGAGGATATCTCCGCCCCCCGCTGTTTTGAGATCGAAGAGCGGCTGAAGAAGGAACTGGACATTCCTGTCTTTCACGACGACCAGCATGGAACCGCTATCGTAGTACTGGCCGGCATCATCAACAGCCTGAAAATTACCGAAAAAAGGAAGGAAGACTGCCGGGTAGTCATCAACGGCGCCGGCAGCGCCGGCATTGCCATCGCGAAACTTCTGCTCCGTTACGGATTTACCGATGTGACCCTCTGCGACCGACAGGGTATTCTTCGCTCCGGAATAGAGGGACTCAACTGGATGCAGGAATCCATGATGGAGGTAACCAATCCCAGAGACCTGTCCGGATCTCTCGCCGACGCTCTGAAGGACGCGGACATCTTCGTCGGTGTCTCCGCTCCCGGCATCGTATCGAAGGAGATGGTCGTCTCCATGCGTCCCGACGCCATCCTTTTTGCCATGGCCAATCCTGTTCCGGAGATCATGCCGGATGAAGCCAGAGCCGCAGGCGCGCGGATCGTCGGCACCGGACGCAGCGACTTCCCCAACCAGGTCAACAACGTAATCGCGTTCCCCGGCATCTTCAAAGGCGCCCTGGAGGGCAGAGCCGCTCAGATTACGGAAGAGATGAAACTGGCTGCGGCGGAAGCTATCGCCGGTCTTGTATCGGAGAATCAACTCAGCGAAGAATTCATCCTGCCGGAGGCTTTTGATCCCCGGGTGGCTCAGGCGGTCTCCGCCGCCGTAAAGCGCAACATTCCCTCATGAGCACGTTCTGGGGCGACAAGCGGTACCACTCTCTGGATTGGGAGATGAAGCGGACGTTCGGAGAAAAAGTATACAAGCTGGCCTTAGACGGCGGTATGACCTGTCCCAACCGTGACGGGAATCTTGGTACAGGCGGATGTATCTTCTGCAGCGAAGGAGGCAGCGGCGATTTTGCCGCTTCTTCCCTTCTGTCTGTCAACGAACAGATCGAAGAGGCCAAAAAAGCCATTCTCCAAAAAACGGACTGCCGGAAATTCATCGCCTATTTTCAGGCCTACAGCAACACCTATGCTCCGGTAAATATCCTCCGGGAAAAATTTACGGCAGCCATCTGCCGTCCTGATGTGGCGGTACTGTCCATTGCCACCCGAAGTGACTGTTTTTCTCCGGAGATCTACGAACTTCTGGCAGAACTGAACACCCGCAAACCCATCTGGGTAGAACTCGGGTATCAGTCCATGCATGCCAGCTCCCACCGCTGGATGGGTACCGGGTTTGACCTGAAGGTATTTACCGACTGCGTGAACACGCTTCACAGCCTCGGTATCCGGGTCATCGCCCATGTCATTCTCGGGCTTCCCACGGAAAGCCGCGAGAATATGCTCGACTCCGTCCGGCATCTGGCTTCTCTCCCCCTGTGGGGCATCAAACTGCAGATGCTGCACATTTTAAAGGGTACCGCTCTGGGCGCGCAGTATCAGGAGCATCCTTTTCCGCTTCTGACCATGGAGGAATACGCCTCTCTGGTAATCGCGTGTCTGGAACTTCTCCCGGGCGACGTAGTCATCCATCGGCTGACCGGCGACGGGCCCAGAGCCTCTCTCATCGCGCCCCTGTGGACGCTTCACAAGAAACAGGTGCTGAACACTATCGCAAAACAACAGAAACGATTGAATTCTTATCAGGGAAAAGAGGTAGAAAATGGCTGAACCGAATATGATATATAAAATTGCTGCGCTGGAAATGCTGGACAGGGCCGGCGAACCCCTCAGCAATATGCAGATTACCGGATTTTTTCTGGATGGGCGCTATACGGATTATTTCAATGTACAGCAGGTGCTGAGCGACCTGGAAAACACGGATATGATCACTTCCCAGACCATGCACAACAACACCCGCTACCGCCTGACAGAGGAGGGGCACCGGACGCTGGCACTCTTCGGCGACAAACTGACGGAAGCTATTCAGCAGGATATCCGTACCTATCTCAGCGAACATCGGATTCAATTTAAAAAAGAAAACGCCCTGTCGGCAAACTATGACAAGGCGCTGGGCGGCGGGTATCTGGTCCACTGTACCGCCAGAGAAGGCCAGCGGGAAATTATCAATCTCACGCTCCACACCGCCACAAGAGAGCAGGCAGAGACCATCTGCAACAACTGGAAAGTCCGCTACGAAGATGTCTACATGAACATCATGGATACGCTGATCCAGTGATCCCTCTTCCTCTAACGTTTCTTTTTCTTTCTCACAGAATAGCCGAAAGTCCCCAGCTTTCTCCCCAGCATGTAGTAAATGCCATGGGAGTAAGTGATGGGCTTCGCCTTCTCCAGAGCAAATTTTCCGGTCTCATCCATATATTTTTCCGAGGCATGCACCGCCTCCACCTTTGCCAGAAACATGTGGTGGGAACCAAGTTCCTGCACCTCCGTTACCCGGCATTCAATATTGACCGGGCTCTCCCCGATCATCGGGGCATCGATGCGGACTGCCTCCTCTCTGGTCAAATGGCAGGCCGCAAACTTGTCCACGTCCCGTCCGGAGGTTACCCCGCAGTAATCAGTAGCCCATGCCAGTTCCTCCGTAGTAAGATTTACCACAAACTGTCCCCTCTCCCGAAGAATCCGATAGGAGTAGCGCTCGGGCCGAACGGAAATGTAGAGCATGGGTGGGTTGGTACACACCGTTCCTGTCCAGGCAACCGTAAGGATGTTATCCCGACCTGCTTCATCCCGCAGAGACACAAGAACCGCTGGCAGCGGATAGAGCATATTTCCCGGCTTCCAGATCTGTTTCTTCTCCACCATCCGTCAATCCTCCTGCATAGCGTCAATCAACGACGGTATCAACTGCTTTTTGCGGGACACCACTCCCGGCAGAAGAAAACTGTCTCCGGTAAATTCCGCATCCGAAAATGCCCTGTGTACCGTCTCCTTCGCCTTCTTGCCTTCATATAAAAGTTCGGTGGATTCCGTAAGTATATTAGTCAGCATGACGAAGCACATCTTCAGATCCTTCTCGCCCAACACCACCGGCATATAGGTCTGCAGATTACCCTTAATAGCCGCAAGCTGCTTCTCGCCGACCGCGCTGATCTGCGCCACGCCGAAAGAATCCTCCTCCGCCACAAAGGTCTTGAAGTCCTGGTAAAAGATCTCCGATACGGTTTTTGCCCCGAAATCACTTCCTGCCTCAAACATTGCGGAAGCCAGCTCTTCCACCTCCACACCCGCAATGGAGGCCAGCTCTCTGGCCGCACACTCATCCAACTCTGTGCAGGTAGGCGAACGGAACATCAGCGTGTCCGACAGAATCGCCGCGCAGAGGAGTCCGGCAATCTGCGGTTCCACAGTCACATGTTTTTCCTGATACATCTGATAGATAATCGTAGATGTACAGCCCACCGGCTGATTTCGGAAAAAAATCGGCGACATGGTCTCCAGACTGCCAATGCGATGATGATCAATAATCTCCAGAATATCCGCCTGCTCGATACCGTCCACCGCCTGCGTCTTCTCGTTATGATCCACAAGAATAACCTGTTTCTTCTGGGTATTCAGCAAGTATCGTCTGGACAGCATTCCCACAAACCGGCGCTGTTCATCCAGAATCGGGAAGTCTCGGTGCCGGACGCTTGCCATCACATCCTGCACATAATCTACATAATCATCCAACTGGAAAGAAATGATATTATCCCTGGTCATAAAAAACCGAATCGGTATGCTCTGATGTATCAGCCTAGCCGTCGTAAAAGCGTCGTATTCTGTGGTAATCAGCACACACTCCTGCTGACGTGCCAGACGCAGAACATCTTCATCCACCCGATTCTCCCCGCAGATAACAATACAGGCCGCGTCACGTTCCAGAGCAATCAGCTGACGTTCCCGAATGTTTCCCACAACGACAAGATCGTCCTGATCAATCTCCCGGCGCATAGCATCACGGTTCCCCGTGGACACCACCACTTTCCCTTTTGTGAAACGGGCATGGGGGTTACCGCACTGCAGATTCCCCTGAATTGTCTCCACAATATTTTTATACTGGGTCCTTGCTCTGGAAAGGATCCGATTGTCCAGAATATCCATATAGGAGTACGCTATATCACTGTTGGTAATGATCCCTTCCAGATGCCGGTTTTCATTTACTACTGGCATGGTTACCACATCCAGCTGGCGCATCAGCTCCCAGGCCTTTTTCAGGGTAACATGCTCACTGACGCCTTCGCTTTGCCGGTAATCGATATCCTTGAGCTGTGCCCCTACATCCGCAATGGTATCCGGTTCCTTTACACCGAACCGGTCCAGCACATAGCGGGTCTCCTGGTTGACATTCCCGGCCTTTTTCGGAAGGAATACGCCTCTTTCCGATTTGTTCTTCAGGTCCGCATAGGCAATCGCCGCGCAGATGGAATCCGTATCCGGATTCTTGTGCCCCACCACCCACACGACATGCTGCTTCTGTTCTGCCATCTTTTCCTCCCAAAAATTACAGAATTCCAAACAGATTGAAGAGCACAACGGCGAGAGCTGCCAGATTAATCACAGAAAAAACGGTTACAACAGTCAACCCTCTTTTCATCTGACGAAATTTATGCTCCGACTCCTGCTCCTGATCCTGGGAATGATCCATCTCCTGGAGAAGGTCCTGGAGATTCCGATACACTTTGACATTCTCATTATGAATTTTATCAAACAGGTCCTTCTGCATCGACTCCATGCCGGTATTGACCCTGGAGAGATTCTCCCGCACCTCCCCAAAATCGGAACTGATTCCGGTCACATCCGTGTGAATCGACGCCACGCTCTCCCCGATCCGGCTCACACCGGTATGAATTTGCTCCACTCCGCTGTGAATCTTCTGCATGTCCTCCCTGGCCGTTACCAGAGAATCCTCCACTTTGCGGGTTCTCTCGGAAGCCTGTTCCTGGGTATACTGCACCTGATGCTGAATCTTCTGCTGCATTCCGCTGAACTCTCCCTGCAGGGACTGCAGCATGCGGTCCACCTGACTCTCCACATCGGAAACCAGCCCATCCGCCTTGGCCTTCTTTCTGTTCAGCTCCTCCTGCAGTCTCATATTCTGCTCCCGGAGCGCCTGGTTCTTCTCCTCCTTGGCCCTTACCAGCGCTTCCAGCTCCTTGACCTTGCGTTCCTTTGCACTGATCAGGTTCTGCAGCTGCTTCGCCTTATCGCGAAAAGCATCGATCTGTGCCAGCAGCATGTCCTCTCCATTTTCTGAGGTATCCTCATCCTGTTTTGCCGCCTCCGCCTGTATCTGTCCCTGAGACGGCATCCGTTCCGGCATCTGTACTCGAACCGGTGTCGGTTCCGGTGTCTGCGTATTTGCCTGATCTCCGACTGTCTCGCCTTCCCTCGCTGCCATCCCGGCATCCTGTGTCATCTGTTCCTCTCCCATCATATGCTCCTATCTGTTCCTTTCACACAAGTATGTCTTTATTTTATCATTCGGCACATTTTTTGTAAACGAAAAAGTATTCGCAAAAAATGCACAGAAAAACTGCCGCGCTCCGGAAAATCCGGAACGCGGCAGCCAATCTGCGCAATCTATGATCTCATTCAGAGAAAACTTTAGTCTGCTTTGTAAAGAGCAACCAGCTTCTGCAGATACTCGTATCTGTCTTTGGAGTTCTGCTCGGAAATTGCGAAGAGTTCCGCGGCTCTCTCGGGATTGAACTTCGCCAGAGAAGCGTAACGGTTCTCGCCCTTCAGGAATTCCTGATAATCCTTGCTGGGAGCCTTGCTGTCCAGAGAGAATGCGTCCTTGCCCTCTGCAGCCAGGGTCGGATTGTAACGGAAGTTGAACCAGTATCCGGACTCCACTGCCAGTTTCTCCTCGGTCTGAGCCTTGCTCATACCCTTCTTGATACCATGGTTGATACAGGGAGCGTAAGCGATGATCAGGGACGGTCCCGGATATGCCTCTGCCTCTGCAATAGCCTTTACACACTGATTCATATCAGCGCCCATGGAAATCTGCGCTACATATACATAACCGTAGGTCATGGCGATACCAGCCAGGTCTTTCTTCTTGGTCTCTTTTCCGCCGGCAGCGAACTGTGCGATTGCTCCCTCCGGAGTAGACTTGGAAGACTGTCCGCCGGTGTTGGAGTATACCTCGGTGTCAAATACCATGATGTTGATATCCTTACCGGAAGCGATTACATGATCCAGACCTCCGAAACCGATATCGTAAGCCCATCCGTCTCCACCGAATACCCACTGGGACTTCTTAGCCAGGAAATCTTTCTCCTTCAGGATATTCTTGGCGGCGTCACATCCGCATGCCTCAAGGGCAGCAACCAGCTTGTCGGTAGCCGCGCCGTTGGTAGCGCCTACTGCGAAAGTATCGTTCCACTCTTTAACAGCAGCCTTCACATCCTCATTGTCCGTATCGGCAGCCAGGGCATCCAGCTCGCCCTTCAGTCTGTCACGGATTGCTCTCTGAGCGAGCAGCATACCGTAACCGAACTCAGCCGCATCCTCGAACAGAGAGTTGGACCATGCAGGACCATGTCCCTGCGCGTTGACGGTGTACGGAGTGGAGGGAGAGGAGTTACCCCAGATGGAGGAGCATCCCGTTGCGTTGGCAATGTACATTCTGTCGCCGAACAGCTGCGTCAGCAGCTTCGCATACGGTGTCTCGCCGCATCCGCCGCAGGCTCCGGAGAACTCGAGCAACGGCTGCTTGAACTGAGATCCCTTCACGGTGTTTACTTTGAATTTATCGATGACATCCTGTTTCTCAGGAAGCTTTACAGCGTAATCGAAGTACTTCTGCTCGTCCTCGTTCGCCTCGAAGCTCTGCATGGAGATTGCCTTCTCCTTTGCGGGGCAGACATTCACGCAGGAACCGCATCCTGTACAGTCGAAAGCGGATACCGTAATGGCAAACTTGTACTGAGGCATGCCGAGCATCTCTTTCATCTGCATTCCTTCGGGTGCTGCCGCAGCCTCCTCCTCGGTCATTGCAACCGGACGGATACATGCGTGCGGGCAAACGTAAGAACAGATGTTGCATCCGATACACTTCTCAGAATCCCAAACGGGAACATCCGTGGCGACGCCGCGTTTCTCATATGCGGCAGTACCGGACGGTGTGGATCCGTTCTCATAAGCCTTTACAACAGACACCGGAATCGTGTTACCCTGCTGAGCGTTTACCTTTGCCTGTACATTCTTTACGAAGTCAATCACTTCCGGTCTGCCCTCTCCAACCTTCTCGGTCAGATCATCATCCGGACAGTTCTTCCAGCTCTCGGGAACCTCAACCTTGATGTAAGCAGTCGCGCCGGCATCAATAGCGTCATGGTTCATCTTAACCACATCGTCGCCCTTCTTTGCGTAGGAAGCGGTAGCTGCATCCTTCATGAGCTTGATAACCTTCTCTTCCGGAATCAGCTTGGTCAGAGAGAAGAACGCGGACTGCAGCACCGTGTTGATACGGTTGCCAAGACCGATCTCCTTACCGATCTTCACGCCGTCGATGATGTAGAAGTTGATATCATTCTCGGCAATATATCTCTTTACCTGTCCCGGCAGCTTCTCCTCCAGCTCATCCACAGACCACTGGGTGTTGAACAGGAAGGTTCCGCCCGGAACCAGGTCCTGAACCATGTTGTACTTGTAGATGTAAGCGGTACAATGGCAGGCAACAAAGTTTGCCTGGGAAATCAGGTATGTGGAGCGGATCGGGGTATGTCCGAAACGCAGGTGGGAAATGGTCACACCACCGGACTTCTTGGAGTCATAATCAAAGTATGCCTGTGCGTACATATCGGTGTTGTCGCCGATAATCTTGATGGAGTTCTTGTTGGCGCCTACGGTACCGTCTGCTCCCAGACCCCAGAATTTGCAGTTGGTAGTTCCCTCCGGAGTGGTTACCGGATTCTCTTTTACTTCCAGAGAAAGATTCGTTACATCATCAATGATACCGATGGTAAATCTCTCCTTCTCAGTGTTGTTGTATACAGCGATGATCTGTCCCGGAGTGGTATCCTTGGAACCCAGTCCGTAACGGCCGCTTCTGATGGGCACCTGATCGAACTTAGAGCCCTTCAGCGCTGCTACAACGTCCAGATACAGCGGCTCTCCGAGAGATCCCGGCTCCTTGGTCCTGTCGAGAACGGAGATTCTCTTAACAGTATCCGGAATAGCGTCGATAAGGGCTTCCTTCACGAACGGACGATACAGACGAACCTTTACAACACCGACCTTCTCGCCTCTTGCCATCAGATAGTCGATGGTCTCGTCGATGGTCTCGCAAACGGAACCCATAGCGATGATGATATTCTCGGCATCTTCTGCCCCGTAGTAGTTGAACAGCTTGTAATCCGTTCCGATCTTCTCATTTACCTTGTTCATGTATTCGGTAACAATGGCGGGCAGATCGTCGTAAGCGCCGTTGCATGCCTCTCTGGACTGGAAAAACAGATCGGGGTTCTGAGCGGAGCCCATCTCGCAGGGATGGCTCGGATTCAGCGCGTTCTTGCGGAACTCATCGATGGCATTCATATCCACCAGATCCTTCAGATCCTCGTAATCCCAGGTCTCAATCTTCTGGATCTCATGGGAAGTACGGAATCCGTCGAAGAAATTGATGAAGGGAACGCGTCCCTTGATAGCTGCGCAGTGTGCGACAGCGGTAAGATCCATAACCTCCTGAACAGAAGACTCGCAAAGCATTGCGACACCCGTCTGGCGGCAGGCATAGACATCAGAATGATCTCCGAAAATGTTCAGCGCATGGGTCGCCACGCAGCGGGCAGATACGTTGAATACACCCGGCAGACGCTCGCCGGCGATTTTGTAAAGATTCGGGATCATCAGCAACAATCCCTGAGAAGCAGTGTAGGTAGTGGTCAGCGCTCCGGCTGCCAGAGAGCCGTGCACGGTACCGGCTGCACCTGCCTCAGACTGCATCTCTGTTACCTGAACGGTCTGTCCGAATATGTTCTTGCGGCCTGCGGTCGCCCACTCGTCAGTGGCTTCTGCCATAACAGAAGAAGGAGTAATCGGATAGATGGCGGCAACATCAGTGAACGCATAGGAC
This sequence comes from uncultured Eubacteriales bacterium, assembly GCA_949286525.1. Classification (GTDB taxonomy): domain Bacteria; phylum Bacillota; class Clostridia; order Lachnospirales; family Lachnospiraceae; genus Pullilachnospira_A. The sequence continues at coordinate 49,868 of CASECT010000028.1, forward strand.
ACATGAGCTGCAGCATGGTTTCCATCCATGGTTTTCATTGCTCTTTTCATGTTGTTTCCTCCTAAAAGTCTTGGAATATGTACATAAGTATCCTTGTCCCAAAAACGGGCGCAAAAAATACACTACGTCGCTACTATTTAATATAAGATTTTTGATAAAAAAAATCAATAGGTTGCGCTGTTTTTAATTGAATACATATCCCGTCAGAAGGTTTCTGATGCCCATCAGCAGCATAACCGCATACAAAATACGTCGTATTACCGCCGGATCTGTTTTCTGAAACAATTTCTGTCCCAGAAAATATCCTGCCGCGCAAAAAGTGCAGGAACATCCGAACAGATACAGCATTTCCACCCCCATTTCCTGCTTTTCTAACTGCAGTCCCAGCTGAAAGACATTCTGAAAAAGAAAAGAAGCGCAGATTGTTGTAAGATACCCCGTCTTATCATCTCCAAACACCCCCAGATAATAAAAAACAAGGGGAGGGCCCGGAACGCTCAGCGCCCCTCCCAGAAGGCCGCTGAGTGTCCCGGCCACACATCCGTTTCTGATTCCCGGGCGGATCGACGGCTGTTTTCCCGAAAAAAGAAAATATGCGGAAAACACAGTCAACACCATTCACATATTTAAAGATCGTTTTTCATCTGTTTTACACAACAAAAAAACAGAGGCCGGAAAGTCCCAACCTCTGCATCTTCTGTTTTCGCCGGAAACTGTTGCTATACCCTCAAAACCGCGCTGTAGGAATACTTTGTTCCCACATAAACTGCCCGTGTGTAAATCAATGGAACATCACTGCCGGAAAACGTCAGCCGTTCTACCTCCAATACCGCGTCCCGCTCCTCAATCTGCAGCAGCCGCGCCTGTTCTCTGGTCGCATTTTTCGCAGATACCTTCTGCGTCGCGTACTCAACATGATATCCCAGCGCCTCCAGCGCGCGAAAAATCACGTCTTTGCTCACGTCGAGCATTTCATATTTTCTTCCAATCTCCTCGGGAAAATAGTTATAGTCAATCAAAAGCGGCTGATTGTTCGCCATAATCACTCTTTTGATCTTATACACCTTTTCGCCTCTGTCAAGCTTCAGATTCTCCCACAACATTCGGTTCTTACTCGACCACTTGACATATACGGTCTCAATCACACGGATACTGACATTATATCCGTGCTGACGCAGTTCTTCGATAATCCCTTTCAACTGCACGAGGGACTGTTCCACTTTCGTGGCGCGTACATAGGTTCCGGAACCGACTTTCTTATGAAGAATTCCCTTATTGACCAGTTCCCCCACTGCCTGACGAACGGTAACACGACTTACGGCGTACTCTTCCGCAAGCTGTCGTTCGCTTGGCAGACGCACCCCGGGAACGTAAATACCATTTTCGATTTTATCCACAATATCATTTTTAATCTGCTCATAAATGGGCATAGCGTCGTTAAAGATCATTCGCGATCATACCCCTTTCCCTGTTCTGTACCCCGTTTTTTGCCAGTTCTTCAATTAAGTATAAAAGCCGCCGGAAAATTTGTCAATACCAGTATACCAATTTACTGAATATCACTTCTCCGCAGACCCCAAAACGCTTTTTTCCAACTTACCTCTTGAAAAAACAGGAAATTACGCTAAAATAGATACCGATTGCACTGAGCATATAAATTAAAGAAAGGATATCCCTATGATTCAAGCGAGTAATATTACCTTACGTCTCGGAAAAAAAGCTCTTTTCGAGGATGTGAACATCAAATTTACCGAAGGAAACTGCTATGGCCTGATCGGCGCCAACGGAGCCGGAAAATCCACATTTCTGAAGATTTTATCCGGGCAGCTGGAGCCCACCAATGGAGACGTCATTATTACACCCGGACAGCGGCTGTCTGTTCTGGAGCAGGATCATTTCAAATATGACGCCTACACCGTGCTGGATACGGTCATCATGGGCAACCAGAGACTTTATGACATCATGAAGGAGAAGGAAGCCATCTATATGAAAGAGGACTTTACCGACGAGGACGGTATCAAGGCCAGCGAGCTGGAGGCGGAGTTCGCCGACATGGACGGATGGAACGCCGAAAGCGACGCCGCCACCCTGTTAAACGGCCTGGGTATCGAGACTGACCTCCACTATATGACCATGAGTGAATTAAACGGTGCTCAGAAAGTCAAGGTACTGCTGGCGAAGGCCCTCTTCGGCAACCCGGACATTCTGCTTCTCGACGAGCCCACCAACCACCTGGATCTGGACGCCATCGCCTGGCTGGAGGAGTTTTTGATCAATTTCGAGAACACCGTTATCGTGGTGTCCCACGACCGTTACTTTCTGAACAAAGTCTGCACCCACATCGCCGATATCGATTACGGCAAGATCCAGCTCTACGCCGGAAACTACGATTTCTGGTACGAGTCCAGCCAGCTTCTGATCAAGCAGATGAAGGAAGCCAACAAGAAGAAGGAGGAAAAGATCAAGGAGCTCCAGGAGTTCATCTCCCGCTTCTCTGCCAACGCCTCCAAGTCCAAACAGGCTACTTCCAGAAAGCGCGCCCTGGAGAAAATCCAGCTGGATGAGATCCGTCCCTCCAGCCGCAAGTACCCCTACATCGATTTCCGTCCCCAGAGAGAAATCGGAAACGAAGTGCTCTCCGTGGAAAATCTGACCAAGACCATCGACGGGGAAGTGATTCTCGACAATATCTCCTTCAACGTGGGCCGGGAGGATAAGATCGCCCTGGTAGGCCCAAACGAGCAGGCAAAGACCGTGCTCTTCTCAATCCTTGCCGGGGAGATGGAACCGGACAGCGGCAGCTACAAGTGGGGTGTGACCACCTCCCAGTCCTACTTCCCCAAGGACAACACCAAGATCTTCGACACCGACGACACCATCGTGGACTGGCTGACCCAGTTCTCCGAGATCAAGGACGCCACCTATGTGCGGGGCTTCCTGGGCAGAATGCTCTTTGCCGGCGAGGACGGCGTAAAGAAAATGCGGGTACTCTCCGGAGGAGAGAAAGTGCGCGTGCTGCTCTCCCGCATGATGATCGAGGCCTCCAACGTGCTGATGCTGGATGAACCCACCGACCACCTGGACATGGAGTCTATTACCGCCTTAAACAACGGCCTGATCAAATTTCCAGGCGTGATTCTCTTCTCCTCCCGGGATCATCAGATCGTACAGACCACGGCGAACCGCATTATCGAGATTCTTCCCGGAGGCAAGATCGTGGATAAGATTACCACCTACGACGACTACCTGGAGAGCGACGAGATGGCGAGAAAACGTCAGGTTTACTCCATGTCGGACGCCGACTCCGAGGACAATTAAACTACCGAATATTATCAGAAAGGAAATGCCATGGCAAACCCGGTCATCTTTCATGTGGATGTCAATTCTGCCTTCCTAAGCTGGGAGGCATGGGAACAAAAAGCCGCCGACCCCGACGCCCCGGACCTGCGGGAAATCCCTTCCGCGGTGGGCGGGGACCGGCAGCAGCGCCATGGCATCATTCTTGCCAAATCCACTCCCGCCAAGGCCTATCACATCCGAACCGGCGAACCCATCGTAAAGGCCCTGGAAAAATGTCCGACCCTTACCATTGTCCCGCCGAATTTCCCCGCCTATGTCAAACATTCCAGAGAATTGATCTCTCTGTTAGAGACCTATGCCCCGTCCGTGGAACAGTATTCCATCGACGAAGCTTTCTGCGATATGACGGGGACCCGGACCCTCTACGGCGATCCTGTGGCATTCGCCCACCGGCTGAAGGACGAGATCCGGGATACGCTGGGTTTTACCGTCAATATCGGCGTCTCCACCAACCGTCTGCTGGCCAAGATGGCATCGGACTTCGAGAAGCCCGATCGGGTGCACACGCTGTTTCCGGAAGAGATCAGAGAAAAGATGTGGCCGCTGCCCGTGGAGGAGCTGCTCTTTGTGGGCAAATCCACCAGCCGAAAGCTGCGGGAAATGGGAATTGCCACCATCGGACAGCTGGCACAGACGGATCAGAAGATCCTGATCTCCCACTTTAAAAAGCACGGGGAAATGATCTGGAAATACGCCAACGGCATCGACGTGTCCGATTTGATGACAAAACACGCCCAGCCCAAGGGCTACGGCAATTCGGTAACCCTCTCCCGGGATGTGACCGACTCTCAGGAGGCGAAGCTGACCCTGCTCTCCCTCTGCGAGATGGTAGGTGCGAGACTGCGTGCGGACGAGGCGAAAATCACCGTGGTCTGCGTCCAGATCCGGGACTGTGACTTCCACCAGACCTCCCGGCAGACTCAGCTCTTCTCCCCCACCAACAGCACCCAGAGAATCTATGACACCGCTTGCACCCTCTTCGACGAGCTGTGGGACCACGCTCCGATCCGGCTGCTGGGCGTTACCACCAGCAAGGTGGAGACGCCGAAGGATGGTTTCGGAGAACAGCTGGATCTCTTTGATCAGGAAAAAGCCGAAAAACTCCGGAAACTGGATTGCGCCATCGACGCAGTCCGCAGCAAATTCGGCGACGACGCCATTCGCCGCGCCGTCTTCATGGACGCAAAAACAGACCGCCCCTTTGGTAAGGGCGGCCTGAACAAAGCAAAGTTTGATGATAAAAGAAAACGGAAGTGACCCCGATTTTATAATCCGAAATAATCGTCAATCCCGTTGGCGATCCCCTGCACCATCCGCTGTTGAAAAGCGGTGTCCTGCATGTTCCGGTCGTCGGAGGGGTTGGTCATAAATCCCATCTCCAGAATCGTAACCGGAACGCTGCTCCAGTTGATACCGGTCATCGAATCGTTTCCCGAAACGCCACGGTTCCTCAGTCCCGTAGCGCTGCAGTAAGCGTTCAGCACACACTGGCTCAGCCGCTGGCTCTCGCCGGACAGGCTGCTGATATAGGGATTAGCGGTGGAGGGCGCCAATGCCAACGCCCCGCTGACGCCGGAGTTCTCCACTCCGTTTCCGTGGAGCCGCACGGCAATATCCGCTCCCACACTGCCGGCGTACTGCGCCCGCTCCATATTGCTGATATTCACATCATGAGATTCCCTGGTCATATACACCGTATATCCGCGATTTTGAAGTTCTGTCCGAAGTTTCAGTCCCACTGCCAATGTCAGCTCATATTCCGGTACGCCTGTAGTAGTACCGCGGGTTCCGGAAGCCACCCTGGCCTTCGTGGCAGAAGATCCAGGACCGACGGGCTCCGGGGTACTGTCCCCGTTTCTCTGGTGGCCCGGATCGATAACCACGACTCTCCCGGCGCTGCCTGCCGGCCTGGTTACCGATGGCAGCGCAGCCGTCTGATTTGTCGCCGGCTCCGGCGCAGGCGGTTCTTCCTTGGAAATGTAAGAGGCGCTGACAAATCCGCTCCGCTCCCCGTAAGTTACATAGTACCAATCCGGGGAAAACGCGCTGCTGGAAAGCTGCTGTCTGCTGCCTATCACGGAGATCACTCCGCTGTCCATCCCCGGTCCTTCCCGAAAATTAACCCGGGCCGTGGTCCATACGGTCTGATCCTGCCTGGTAAATCCCGCCAGGGGATCCGCCTGATTTTCTGCGGTCTGGGAGGCGTCCGCTCCCTCCTCATTGCTTCCCCGGTCATCTTTACCGGCATTTTCGCTGTTTCCACCGGTTTTTTCAGAGTCCTTTTCCTCTTCCTCTGCAACTGTATCCGGCCCTTCGTTTCCCCGCTGCTGCAGGAAGGAAACGCCCGCCAATCCCAATACAATCACAACGACGGCCACAATGGCGATGACCAGGCCTTTCCTCTGTGAGCTGTTCATATCGCTCCATCTCTGGTTCAGATTCATATCAGTTTACCCGTATCTTGAATACTATTTTTGAAACTTCCCTTTTCTCCCCCGGAGCAACCCCGGGCTTGTGGGCTTCATGGGGATAGATAACCACAAACTCCATATCGCGGAGGATAACCGGTTCCGTCTCCCCGGCATCCTCATAAAAAATCACATCCTTAGCGGAATTGTAAGGTTCCTTTACCTCCAGTTCCTCCCGATCCGCCAGATAGACGGCCTCCTCTCCGGAGACGATGCACTGCACGTCTATGTAGTGATCGTGCGCCTCGTACTTTGCCTCTTCATAAGACTTGGTCACATACTGCTGCACATTGGCGTAAACCCGATCCCCATCAATCATATACTTTCCGACCTCCAGATCCCGGACTTTTCTCTCTCCGAGAAAATCCGCCACAGTCGCCAGCAAAGGCTCTCTGGCCACATAGTCTCCCATTCTGTTCAGATCTCCCTTTATCATGCGCCTTCTCCTCCTTTTCTGCCTGAGCGTTGAGCACGCATCCACACCTCTGATACTATAATTTTACTCTACCGTCACGCTCTTGGCAAGATTTCTCGGCTTATCCACATCCAGTCCCCGGGCTACCGCCACATAGTAAGCCAGAAGCTGCAGGGGAATAACCGCGAGACTCGTTGCAAAATGCTCATCGGTCTTCGGTATGTAGGTCACAAAATCCGCCGTATCCTCAATAGCATAGTTGCCATAGGTGGTCAGTCCCATCAGGTACGCGCCTCTGCTCTTGCACTCCACCATATTGCTGACCGTCTTCTCAAAAAGACTCTGCTGGGTCAGAACGCCGATGACCAGCGTACCGTCCTCGATCAGGCTGATGGTACCATGTTTCAATTCGCCGGCCGCGTAGGCTTCCGAATGGATATAGCTGATCTCTTTCAATTTCAGGCTTCCCTCCAGACTGATGGCATAATCGATCCCCCGTCCGATAAAGAAGATATCATTCGCAGCGGAATATTTGGCCGCGAACCACTGCAGGCGCTCCTTCTCCTCCAGAATCTTGGAAATCTTGTCGGGAAGCGTCTGCATCTCAGCAATCATACGTCTGTACTCGCTCTCTTCCAGCTCCTGGCGCACATAGGCAAACTGAAGCGCCAGGGTGTAGCAGGCGATCAGCTGCGTACTGTACGCCTTGGTAGTCGCCACGGCGATCTCAGGTCCCGCCAAGGTGTAGAACACATTGTCCGCCTCCCGGGCGATGGAGGATCCCACCACATTCACAATGGCAAGGGTACGGATTCCCTTTGCCTTTGCCTCCCGCAGAGCCGCAAGAGAATCGGCGGTCTCTCCGGACTGGCTGATGATGATGACCAATCCATTGGGATCCAGCAAAGGTTTACGGTAACGGAATTCCGAGGCCAGTTCCACACGGACAGGGATCCTCGCCAGATCCTCCATCACATACTGGGCGGCCACCCCTACATGATAAGCAGAACCGCAGGCAACAATATAGATCTGGGAAATATCACGGATCTGCTCCTCTGTCAGCCCTACCGCGGTCAAATCAATAGCGTCCTCCTTTACCACAGAATGGATGGTATCCGCCACAGCCTTGGGCTGCTCGTGAATTTCCTTCATCATGAAATGCTCGTAGCCGCCCTTCTCTGCCGCCTCCGCGTCCCAGGTAACCTCTTTCAACTCTTTCTCGATCTCGTCGCCGTCGATATTGTAGAAGGTCACATTTCCCTTCTGCAATCTTCCGATCTCCAGATTGCCGATGTAGTATACCTTGCGGGTATACTTCAGAATCGCAGGCACATCGGAGGCAAGATAGCACTCGCCGTCCTCCACACCGATGATCATGGGGCTGTCTTTGCGGGCAGCGTAAATCTCTCCGGGATAATCCCGGAACATAACCGCCAGGGCGTAGGAGCCGCGAATGCGCACCATCGCGTGATTGATGGCATCCACCGGTGTTCCGAGATATTTCTTATAATAATAATCGATCAGCTTGATGGCCACTTCCGTATCTGTCTCCGAATAAAAGCCGTATCCCTTCTTAATCAGTTTTTCCTTCAGTTCCTGATAATTTTCAATGATACCGTTGTGGACGCCCACCACATTCCCGTCATCTGCGATATGGGGATGGGCGTTTGTCTCCGAGGGTTCCCCGTGCGTCGCCCAGCGTGTATGACCGATACCGCAGCTGCCCCGCAGAGACTCCCCGTTGTCGGTCTTCTCCGCCAAAACCCGCAGCCGTCCCTTAGCCTTTACAACCTCTACCGGATGTTCTCCGTCGCGCACCGCAATACCTGCGGAGTCATATCCTCGGTACTCCAGCTTCTCCAGTCCATCCAGCAGAATCGGCGCCGCCTGCCGGTTCCCGGTAAATCCTACAATTCCACACATATTCTCAATCCTCCTCTATCTTGCTTGCCTGTCTTGCCGTTCCCGCTTCGCCTCTATGTCTTCACGCGTTTTTGAACTGCTACTGAGCCAGCTCATGGCCTCTGGCGCGGATCACATCCACCACCCGGTCCACATAAGCGTGACACTGCTCCTCAGATTCCGCTTCCACCATCACGCGGATCAACGGCTCGGTCCCGGACTCCCGCACAAGGATCCGTCCGGTATCGCCCAGGGCGTCCGCCACCTCCTGCACTGCCTCACGGACCGCCTCATCGGCCTGGGCGGCCGCCTTATCTCGAACCCGCACATTTTTCAGAACCTGAGGATAAATCTTCAACTCTCTGGTCAATTCACTCATAGGCTGCTTTCTCGCCATCATTACCTCCATCATTTTCAGACTGGTCAGAATTCCATCGCCTGTGGAGGCGTATTTTGAGAAGATGATATGCCCGCTCTGCTCGCCGCCGAGACGGCAGCCGTTGGTCATCATGTACTCGTACACATACTTGTCGCCCACCGCCGTCTTGGCATAATCGATGCCCAGCTCGTCGAAAGCCTTATAAAGCCCGAAATTGGACATGACCGTGGTAACCACTGTATTGTTGGTCAGTTTGCCCCGGTCCTTCATATATCTGCCGTACACATACAGGATATGATCGCCGGAGACCACCTGCCCCTTCTCGTCCACACAGAGGCAGCGGTCCGCGTCGCCGTCATAGGCGAATCCCACATCCAGACCGTTTTCCACCACAAACTTCTGCAGACCCCCGATATGAGTAGACCCCGCGTCCAGATTAATATTCGTTCCATTGGGTTCCGCATTGATCACATAGGTCTTCGCTCCCAGCGCGTCAAACACAGACTTCGCAATGTTCCACGCGCTGCCGTTGGCGCAATCCAGGCCCACTTTCACGCCCTTGAAAGAATAAAGCCCGAGAGAAATCAGATAACCGATATAGCGGTTCCTCCCGGAGACATAATCCACCGTTCGTCCGATTCTATCCCGCTTGGCAAAAGGCACCTGATCCCATTTTTTACCAAACAGTACCAGTCTGCCGTCAAGATAATCTTCCACCAGAGAGATAACCGACTCCTCCATCTTCTCGCCCTGTCCGTTGATCAGCTTGATGCCGTTGTCATAGTAGGGATTGTGGCTGGCGGAAATCATGATGCCGCACTCAAATCCATCCACCCGGGCAATATAGGCCACGGACGGAGTCGTGGTCACATGCAGAAGATACGCGTCCGCCCCGGAAGCCACCAGTCCGCTGACCAGGCTGTACTCAAACATATAGCTGCTACGCCGCGTGTCTTTTCCGATCACAATACGGGGCGGTCTTTCATCGCCTGCCCTGCGTTTCATCTCTCCAAAATACCATCCGAGAAATCTTCCTACCTGATAGGCGTGATCTGCTGTCAGCGTTTCATTCGCCTCTCCCCGGAATCCGTCTGTTCCAAAATACTTTCCCATTTCTTCTCTCCCATTCGTATATTGATATTTTATGATTTTCTCTGTTTTCGTTGCAAAAAAACACCGTAAAAACAATATCGCTATTGTCCTTACGGCGTTTTTCTCATGGGTTACTTGCACCCCGGACAATAACCCGCCGCGGCCGCGTCTCCCTCGTTTTCATTTGTAAAAAAAAACCTGTCCCACAGCATGCAGTACAGGCACTCTTGCAACTTCTGCTCATCTGACTGTTCTCTCATCTCAAAAATTCATAAAAATCTTTTATATTATACCCGGATACCACCCCTTTGTCAAATATCGAAGTCGCTGCACGCATCGTTTTTTCCACCATCCTCCACAGTACGCTCCACTTCTTCCGTCTCCGCATACCTGCTGCTGTCATAATCCTCTCCCCAGCGTTCGATAGACAGCTGAATCATATAATCCTGCACCTTCTTCTGGTCAGCGTCCGGCAGATAGCGATACTTATATAGCCATTGGCGCTCATTCATAGATGTATCTGCGAACAGTTCGTCGGACCGCAGTCTGTCCAGTGGAAAGGCATGAGGTTCATCCTCACGCCGCCTTCCCCCTACCAGCAGATCCTGTATCCGAATATCCAGCGCGTTGCAGATCCGCAAAAGGGTATAAATACTGGGCTTGGTCGCACCTCGCACGATAGAATTCAAACCGGAATTGGACACCTGGGCCTTCTGCGAAAGGATATACTGGGTCATGCCCCTCATCTCGCAGAATTCCCGAATCCGCTGTCCCAAAACCCCGCACTCTATTTCAAGATCGTATATCATCTCATTTCGTCTCCCGGAATAGCAAAAGTATTTTTATTATCATACTCCTTTATTTCGGCATATCCTCTTACTTTTCGTGTCGTTTTTTCCTCTATCCCGTTATTTTTTGTTGTTTTTTGTTGTGACTTTTGACGCAATCATCTATAATAGAATACAGAACAAAAAATATCAGAGACATCAGAGTTGATCAGAGAAAGGAAGGATTCAAATGGATCAGAAAAATCAGGAAATAACGGTGCTGCTTGTGGAAGATGATGTGGAGGAATGCAATGAACTGCAAAACTATGCCGACTCCGTAAACGATGTGAATCTTGTGGGAATTACCAACAATT
>CASECT010000029.1 GCA_949286525.1 uncultured Eubacteriales bacterium
CCCAGCCGTTCGATGGCCGGCGCGTGGTGCAAAAGCTGCGACGCCGCCTCCTCCACGGTCATCTTTGCCACCAGCTCCTCTGCCTGTCTGCGATATTTTTCTCTGTCCATGGTAAACCTCCCTGCTCTTTTTCTGCATTCCGGCAGGCCCTCACAGTTCGCGGTGTCAGCGCAACTCGACCGGCTGCCGTCACTTCTACTTTATCCTCTTCGCTTTTCACTGTCAAACATCTTTTCCGTGTTTCTGTCGCATTTTCCATCTGTTTGCATGATCCCGGCAGCCGGAACACAATAAAAAGGCAGAATGACGAGATGGAGATCATGTCAGAACGCAATCGATCGTTGAAATTTCTGTGTATGTGTACTATAATCAACCTATACATATCAGATAATTTTTTAAAATAAGGTGATTTTGATGAACCATCTTTCAGAACACGACGCATCCGACAGTGTTGCTTTCGACATCCGCGCTTCTTTCAAAGAACACCGCTCTGTGCAGTCCGGTCAAAACAATCAAACAAAAGACTTTCGCATAGATCCGCTGTGCTTTTCCGCGCTGATGGAACATATGGAAGAGAGCGTCTGCCTTCTGGAATCCGGAAACGATATTCGTATCCTTTACGCCAACTCCGCCTTTTGCCGCCTTACCGGCTATGACACGTCCTCTTCCGCCGGCGCTTTCCCCTGTCCTTTCTCCAAACTCCGCATACATCCCGATGATGAGGAAATTTACCTGCAGACTCTGCGTCAGAGTCTCGCAGGCGGCAGTGTAACCCACTGCAAATACCGGATTGCGGACTCTGACGGGAAATGGTCTCTGCGACAGGCACAGTTTGTCCCCATGACCGGTGCCAGCGGTCTCTATTACCTTCATCCCCTGGTTATTGAGATTTCCGCCGATATCACGGTCTCCCGGATGCAGGAGCAGAAAATAAGAGAAAGTGACCTGCGGCTTCTGGTGTCTCTGGAGCAGACGCCATATCTCCTCTGGGAAGTGGATATCCCCCGAAAAAAAGTTCAGTTTCAAAATTTTTCCGACGGTACTCTCGTTCAGAACGGTCCCTGGCTTCGCTTTCCCGAAGACTTCATAGACAACGATCTGGTAGCCCCGGATTCCTCGGCAGATTTCATCCGCTTCTCTGTCGATCTGCTGCAGGGAAGTTCCGAGGGCCGCGGCAATTTTATCCTCAAGAGCAAACGTTCTGATCACTATGAATGGCGTTCTCTTCTGTATCGTACGCTGTACGACGAAGACGGACATCCCATCAAGGCTATCGGCGTCAGCAACATCAACCCCAGTCTGCCTACAGACCCCGAGTCGGAATGCGGCCAGACCTTTCTTCCGGATACCCTGCGGCGCTATCTCCTGCTCAAACTCAGGGCAGATCTGACCTCTGACCGCATAGAGGAATTCTGGATAAGAGGAACGGATATGACAAATCTGGCCAGGCAGCAGAGCTACTCCCGGCAGACGGAGGCGCACCCCGCTCCGCTTTTTTCCGAGAAGGATATAAAAGCGGCTGACGAATGCTTTTCCCGGGATCTGCTGATCCGTAATTTTCAGGCCAACGGCCCCTCCTGGTTTTCCCGGGATTTCCGCCGGGTAACCAAGAACGGAGAGATCCAGCATGTGTCCGCCACCGTGCGTCTGTACCGGAATCAGCAGACCGGCCATATCCATCTGCTGGCTTTTCTTCAGAATACCAACGTCCGCCGCAGATGGGAAAAGGCGCTGAACAACAGGATCGGAAGAGATAAGGCCAGCGGACTTTACGATGCCGACACCGAAGGGGCTATTATGCGCAAGCAGTTGGCCCAGGGCAAAAATGTCCTGTGCGCGGTAGCGGTTTTACAGATTACAGGCACACTCAGAAACGGTCCTGCCTCCGACAGCCAGGAAGCTCCCATTATTTCCCTGGCTCCCGTCTTCCGTCTGTCGCTGGGGGCAGACTGCGCGGTCGGACGTTTCAACGACAGGCAGCTGATCTGCTTTTTCCCTGACATCCGGTCGGAAGCCGCCGTTCGCAGAAGAATTGAGGAGGCGATCCACTATGTCCGCTTCCTCTCCGTCAATCTGGCATCGATGGATACCATGCGTTTTATCGCCGGCGTCGCCTGCGAGCAGTGCGGCCGCGCCAATCCGTCTCTCCTGATTTCCCGGGCGGCCATGCTTTGTGAGCTGAAAAAGAATGCCGCCACGGACACGGTCGTTTTTCCCACCCCGGAAAACGCGCGATTCCTGTCCCTTCTTCCCGGATCCGAAGAACAGAAAGGGCAGGCTGTCGCCGCTGAGGAACTGGAGCGATCCCTCTCCATGGAAGAACAGCGCGCCGCTTTTCACTGTGTCACGGAGATGCTTGCCTCCGGATCCTTTTCGGATTCCATTGACAGCGTGCTGCGGTGCGCGGGGCTCTACTATAAGGCGTCCCGGGTATATGTGCTCTCGCTCACGAAGGATCAGCGGACAGTAACCATGATGCATGAGTGGACAGCCCCCGGCATCCAGAGCATTCAGCAGGTTATGTTTCATCTGCCTTTGAGCCGGTTCCCCATTCTGGAGAACTGCCTGAAAAGCCATGGGCCCGTCATTCTGACTCCCCCGGCGCCGGAACATTCCGACGCCCCATCCTCCCTCTGGCATTTTACCGCCTGTCCGCTTTTGGAGAATGACCATGTGACCGGTTTTCTCTGTATCGAGAACTCCCGGGAACACCCGTCGGATGTGGCTCTTCTGAGCACGCTGATTCCCTACATGCTCCGGGAACGCTACCGTTTTCAGGATACGGTTACCGTCTCCGAAACTGTCGGAAAAGACGCCCTGACCGGAATGGCCAATATGCGTTCCTATCTCAACGTACTCCACAATATGGATTCCGATTCCTGCGACGCCCTCGGAGTTGTGATACTGGATATTCCCGGCCTTTCCCCCTTCAGCGACGGAATGGGCGAAGATTACACAAGAAAAATGCTGATCTTTGTGAGCGAGGTCATGGCGGAAATTTTTCAAAAAGCCCATCTCTACCGCACCTGGGAAACGGAATTTGTGGTCCTTTGTCCGGACATTACCTACGAAGTTTTTACCGCCAGATGCGTCCGTCTGCGAACGGCTCTGCAGCGTCGGTACCCCCAGCGGATACGGGTAGGTTACACCTGGTCGGACAAATTCTTTACCGCCAGACGCCTGGTGGAAGATGCGGCGGCTATCATGCGCTGTGACCCGATTCCCCAGGATACCGGATACTGGGAAGATCTGGCCCGCTCGCCGAAGCAGCGGACAATGATGGATCGTTTTACCGTCTATTTCCAGCCAAAGACCGACATGCGCACAGGAGAACTGATCGGAGCGGAAGCCTTGGTCCGGGGGCTTGACCAGGACGGCGATATCGTTCCGCCCGGCCGTTTTATCGAGGAGATGGAAAGGGACGGTTCTATCCGGGAGCTGGATTTCGGAGTACTGGAACAGACTCTGTCCTTTATGGAACAGTGGAGAGAAAAGGGCTACCCCCTTCCCCCGGTTTCCATCAACATTTCCCGGCTGACTCTGTTCGGTCCCACCACGCCCGCTTCCATGCTGGCGCTGCTCAGCCGGCATCCGGATATTTCTCCGTCTCTCCTGAGACTGGAGATAACCGAGACCGCCGGAAATGTAGAATCCGTAACCCTCAATGGAATCATGGAAAATTTCCGCGCTTACGGGCTGGAATTTTCTCTGGACGATTTCGGCTCCCGCTACGCGAACCTGTCCATGTTCAGCAACAGCAGGTTCAGTGAAGTCAAACTGGACCGCAGCCTGGTCAGCAATCTGCCCGGGAACGAAATCAGCGTTATGATGGTGGAAAACATCGTTAAAATATGTAAAAGTTCCGGGACCGACTGCATTGCCGAAGGCGTGGAGACAAGGGAACAGATCTCCGCTCTCCTGAGCGCCGGATGCTGCTACGCCCAGGGCTACTATTACGACCACGCGCTGTCCGCACCGGCTTTCGAAAACAAATATCTTCGCCCCCGGCAGGCAGAAGAATAGAATAGGAGGTTTTTATGAGCAACAGGAATACCGAACATCCGGCAGAGACCGGGCAGAACATCCCAGCTTCCCCGCCGTCCCCCGTTGTGGTTGGCATCGGAGCTTCCGCGGGCGGCCTGGAGGCCCTTCAGCGCTTTTTTCTGTGTATGCCGGAAAACAGCGGGCTGAGCTTTGTCGTCATACAGCATCTCTCTCCGGACTACAAGAGTCTGATGGCCGACATTCTGGGGAAGAATACAGAGATGACCGTCCTGCAGGCGGAAGACCAGATGGCGGTGGAACCAAACACCGTCTATCTGATTCCTCCCAAAAACAATATGACCATTCGGGATGGGAAACTGATGCTGACAGAGTATGTGCACGGGATGCTGAATCATCCCATCGACATCTTCTTTACTTCTCTGGCTGCGGAGCAGAAGGAACGGGCCATTGTAGCCATTTTTTCCGGAACCGGTTCCGACGGTACAAACGGCGTAAAAGCTGTCAAGAAAAACGGCGGTCTGGTACTGATTCAGGATCCGAAGACCGCGAAATTTGACGGTATGCCAAACAGCGCCATCCATACCGGGCTCGCAGATTTCATTCTGTCTCCGGAAGACATCGCCGAAGAAGTCCTCAACGTGGCACACTATCCGACCTTCCTGCGCCCCCAGGAGGAGGATCTGCTGTTCTCCGATGAGGAAACCATGTCGCGGATCTACGCCATTTTGAAGAAAGTCAGCGGCATCGATTTCAGCTACTACAAGAAGACCACGGTAACCCGCCGGATCGAACGGCGCATGATCGTTTCCCACAGCGCCAGCCTGACGGATTTTACCCGGCGGCTTGCCGAAAATCCCGAGGAGGCCAATGAGCTGGTCAAGGATATCCTGATCGGCGTAACCAACTTTTTCCGGGATCCCGCCTTTTTTGAAACGCTCAAACAGCAGGTCATCTACGAGATCGTGCAGCGTTCCGACGAACAGGATCCCATCCGGGTGTGGAGCGCCGGATGCTCCACCGGCGAGGAGGCCTACTCCATCGCCATTCTCTTCCGGGAAGTGATGGACGAGCTGAACGTCCGCAGGGATGTGAAAATTTTTGCCACCGACGTGGATTCCAAGGCCATCGAGCAGGCCGGCAAGGGCGTGTATTCCGAAAATATCGTGGAGGATGTGAGCATTGAACGGCTGGCGAAATTCTTTACCAGGCGGGGCGACCAATATGTGATCTCCAAGGAGATCCGCCGGATGATCATCTTCGCTCCCCACAACATGCTGTCGGATCCGCCCTTCGGCAAACTGGATCTGATCAGCTGCCGGAACGTGATGATCTATTTCCAGCCGGTGCTGCAGAAAGGCCTCTTCGCCATCTTCCACTCGGCCCTGAAGAATAACGGTTATCTCTTCCTGGGCAAGAGTGAAACCGCCAGCGAGTATTCCAATGTATTTACCCCGGTGTGCAGCGCGGAGAAGATTTACATCCACAAGAGCGAAGGGAAAGTGGGCGATCTGACGCCGCCTACTTTCAGCATTCCGAATATTCAGACCTTCGCCTCCAAACCGGCGGACACGGACACCCCGGAGACAGACGGACGCGTTCTGGAGCATATATACACCCGCTTCATGGAAGAATTTCTTCCGGCCTCCGTCATCATCGATGAAAAAAACAATGTGATTCACTTTTTCGGGGATTATCGGGATTATCTGGCCCTTCCCCCCGGAAAAGCAACGCTGAACTTTTTCCGCATGCTCAACAAGGATCTGAGTCTGGCTGCCTCCACCGCCATCAACCGCTGCCGCACCGAGCATGTGGCTGTAACCTATACAGGAATTGCTGTAGACTGTGCCTCCGGACGCAAAACCATCGATCTGCAGGTAAGCCCGGTCAAGGACAGTGACGAGGCCGAGAGTGAGACAGAGCTGATCGCTGTTCTGTTCCTGGAAAATGCCCATGGGCCCATAGTGGACAGCCTGACAGAAAAATACGACGTGAATACTACCGCTGCCCGGCGCATCGCCGATCTGGAACAGGAGCTTCAGGAATCCCAGAATAATCTGAAAGCTTCCATAGAAGAGTTGGAGACGGTAAACGAAGAACTCCAGGCGGCCAATGAGGAACTTCTGACCGCAAACGAGGAACTTCAGAGTTCCAATGAGGAGCTCCAGTCTGTGAACGAAGAGCTGTACACGGTAAATACCGAGTATCAGCAGAAGCTGGATGAACTGACCATGATGACAAACGACCTGTCCAACTTCCTCTCTTCCACCATGATCGGCATCCTCTTTGTGGACAGCAATCTGAATATCCGAAAATTTACCGAATATGTAGGGCGGGAGTTCCAGCTGATGGATCACGATGTGGGACGATCCATGCAGATCTTTGCCCACAGCTTTCCCAGCGAAGACATCATCGAGGACGCCAAGACCGTACTGCGGGACCTGATTCCCATCGACCGGGAAGTGAAGGCCTCGAACAGGAAATTCTACACCCTGCGCATCGCCCCTTACCGGACGATGGAGAACAGCATCCGGGGTCTGGTCATTACCATCATCGACAGTCTTGGCGAGAACCGGGAGAGCCCCGTTACCCCCGATTAAAACCGTAAGGCGTCCGGGAACGAAGCTTAAAAAACACATTTGCCGCGAAAAGATCCGGGTTTTTCAGGCTCTCCAGCAGTTTCCCAGCGCCGGAACCATTGCGAAAGGCATCTTTATACCGAAGCATCCGCCTCAGTGTGCGGATGCTTTTTCCCGGCATGGCCTGCTCCTCCTTCAGCATATCCAGAAACTCGTAGGCGGAGGCGTCCGTTACCTTCGTGTCCGCGGACAGGTTTTTCGCCGTATACTTATGTATGTACAGCGGCGCGTCCAGAAAGACAAAGGGAACTTTCTCCTGCAGCAGCAGCAGCCAGAGGAGATAGTCGTCGGCCCCGTTTTTTTTACAGATTCTCCGGGTCCACAGTTCCGGCACGCGCTCCTTCGGGATCAGACACTGTCCCGGAGAAATAATCTGAATCCCCACGGTAAGATAGGTCTTCAGATTGCCGATCTGTCTCTTGTGATAGGGCGTCCGGTACCACAGTTCTTTCGATCTTTCCTGTTCCAGCACCGCGTTGGAGACGATGACGCTGCCAGGATGGGCCTTCGCCTCCCCGATCATCCGCCGGATGGCCTCCGGCGCCAGTTCATCATCCTGGTCCAGAAACAGAACCGCCTCTCCGAGCACGCAGGCAAGTCCTGCCACCCGGGAGGCGTGTATGCCCTGATTTTTCTCATTTTCCAAAATTCGGATCCAGGAAAAACGTTCGCCCCCAGGAAGAACCACCTTCTCCCAGGGGCTGTCATTGATCAGAATCACTTCCAGCTCGTCGCCGGACTCCAGCCGGCTCCTGTTCTGCTCCATCATCCCGCAGTAGCGGTCCAGATATTCTCTCCCCTGATAGTAGGGGGTAATCACGCTGACCTTCATCTAAAAACTCCTCTCATACTTCTTGCCCAGGAATTTTGCCCGGAGAAAAGAGATGATCTTTCTGCGCCAGTTGATCTTGTCGATATAGATGCAGGCCACCTCAAAAACCGTCTTGCCCTGCTTTTTCTCCTCTTCCAGCCATACGTTAAAGAGAATCTCACTGACCCGGCCGTAAAGTCTCCCCTGGAAGGCGGACAGATTCTCGCCGCCGATCCGCCGCTCCAGTTCCTCCAGAATCGGGAAGAGCCACCGGCAGTACTTGTCCACCAGTTCTCTGCGCATCAGAAACATGTTGAACATATGACCGTACCGCTGCCTGTAAATCCGGTCACAGGAATCCAGATACTGGGGACACTGCTCCCGGATAATCTCCCTGGTCACATCCAGATGCTCCCGGTAATGGGTGTGGGCATAGTGGGAGTACAATGTCTCAATATAGTATTTCTGCCGCTTTGGCACGACAATATCATATCGCTCCATCAATTCCTCCGCCTCCGTTTCCGAGAGGATGTCATCGATGGGCAGATGGTACAAACCGTCCGAAAAATCCTGCCGTTCAAAATACCTCCGATAGTGCACAAGCCCGATAACCTCCGCCCGCAGATTCCTCCAGGCCCAGTACAATCCCGTAAGCTCACAGTAAGAGGGATTCTTTTCTGATATATTTTCCCCGGTATCATCCCTGGCTACCGGCTCCTTCCGATTCAGCGGAATCAGTGCATCCTTGCCCGCAGCTCCCACCTGAAGGGGAAAGTACATGGGATCCACGGGAACTTCACAGCTCTTGTGCATCGCCACTATAATCTTACAGTCCATGCGTATTCTCCTGTCTGTATTCTATCTGATAATATAGCACAAAATATCGGATAAGAAACCCAGTTTCCAAATTTTTCATCAATTTATCACAGAATCTTCATGTTCTGCGGTCAGCGGTTCTGCTTCAATCGCGCGTAAACCCCCGGAAAAGACCGCTGGATGCCCCCGATGAATCTGGCTGCCAGATATGCTGTCACAAGGCTCCCCCTCGCCAAAGGTCCATAGAGAATTTTTACTGCCTTTCCGCCAGTCAGATGGCCTTTCAAAAGCCCATACAACGGCTCCTCCATTTCCTGTTCCAGCCAGTCAAAAATCTCCCGGCGGCTATCCCCGTGAGAAATCGACCGCACAATCGCCGACTGCAGGGAACGAAAATAAAAACCTGCCATGGTCTCCAAAACATTTTGATCCAATTCCTCGAATTTTTCCTCCCGCCACCGGCATTGCTGTTCCAGGAATGCCTGTATCCTCGTCTTCTGCAATTCCAGATAATCTTCAAGATATTTCCCGGTCAATCTTACCTGCCCCTGATTGCGGTAATGGTAAAGCACCTCCGGAAGAAGCGCAAAGGACGCGATCTCCTCAAAAGCGGCGATATTAAACATAATATCCTCAATATGTGTAATTTTCGGGAATCGGATCCCATGATCCCTCAGATAATCCAGGCGATACGCCTTATTCCATGGATATCCGTACATAGTCTCCCGCTCCAGCCGGACAATACAATCTGCAAAAGCCTTCTTTCCCGCATCGTTATCCCCATCCTCATCCAAAGGCTCACACAGCCTGCAAAACTCTGCTCCGGGAAGGCTCTTTGCTATCTGGTAACTCATCTTACCGTCCGCATTCAGATAATCTTCCGTGTAGCCGAAAAGCGCAATATCCCACTGCTTCCCCTGAAGGGCAGAATACAGCGTGGACAGCAGTGTCGGCTCGTAGTAATCGTCCGGATCCAGAAACAGAATATAATCCCCCGCGGCGGCGTCCATCCCTGCATTTCTGGCTTCAGAAACGCCTCGATTCTGCGGCTGATGAATCACAGAAAATTTCCCGCCGCCACATTCCGCAACGAACTGCTCCGCCAGTTCCCCGGTAGCGTCCGTGGCGCAATCGTCCACCACGATAACCTCATACTCCGGATAATCCTGATTGGCGAGACACTCCAGTGCTTCTATAATATATTGTTCCACATTATATGCAGGCAATACGATGGAAAATTTTATCTTTTTGTCTGTCATAAGCAGCGCCTCCGGTTTTTCTTTTTTTATTATACACTATTTTTCCCATAAAAAAGCAGAAATGTCTCCCACCTCAAAAAAACATATCCCCCGCGCCGTTTCCGACACGGGGGATATATTTTTATTACTAGAAAAAGTAAAGGAGTATATTCCAAACGGTACAAATATTTGGGAGTATCGCTGGCATACGATTTTTCATTCATACCGTTATGGACGTCTGTTCAGTGGGCGCAGTGACCGGAACAGCCGGCGCAGCCACCGCCGCAACCGCCGCAGCCCCCACCGGGTTTCTTTCTGTCTTTCGTCAGACTGTGTACAATTCCGATAATCGCCGCAACCAGAAGCACAAGTACAATCGCTGTTCCCATTTCACTCACCTCTCTATATTACGCATTCTTATATTTATCTTTGCGCACCAGCATGTAGATAAATCCGATAATCAGCACAACCGCCACGACAGTTCCCAGACCAAATCCGCCTCCCAGAAGCATGGTTCCGATCTGGTATACACACAGCGCCACGATGTAGGCCAATCCGCACTGATAGCCAATGGCAAACCAGGTCCACTTGGCGTTGTTCATCTCCCGCTTGATGGCTCCGATAGCCGCGAAGCAGGGAGCGCACAGCAGGTTGAAAATCAGGAAGGACATGCCGCTTGCCGATGTGAAGGCAGCCTGCATGGTTCCATATACATCCCCAGTTCCACCGTAGATGACACCCAGAGTGGCAACGATATTTTCCTTTGCCACCAGTCCGGTAACAGACGCCACTGCCGCCTGCCAGTCTCCCCATCCCAGCGGGATAAAGATCCAGGCCACCGCGTTTCCGATTGCTGCCAGAATGCTGTTTCCGATCTCCTCCTCAGCCAGCATGCCAAACTGTCCGTCCACGAAGCCGAAGTATGTGGTAAACCAGATCACGATCGTCGACAGAAGGATGATCGTTCCCGCTCTGCGGATGAAGGACCAGCCGCGCTCCCACATGCTGCGCAGGACACTGCCGATAGTGGGCAGATGGTACGCGGGCAGCTCCATAACGAAGGGCGCCGGGTCTCCGGAGAACATTTTCGTCTTCTTTAAGATAATTCCCGAGCAGATGATGGCAGCGACACCGACAAAGTATGCCAGCGGTGCAACCCAGGGCGCCCCGCCGAAGATCGCTCCGGCGATCATGGCGATAAAGGGCATTTTCGCCCCGCAGGGAATGAAGGTCGTCGTCATGATGGTCATGCGGCGGTCTCTCTCGTTTTCAATGGTACGGGATGCCATGATA
>CASECT010000030.1 GCA_949286525.1 uncultured Eubacteriales bacterium
ATTTTATTTCCGTTGAAGGAAATCGCGTTGTAGGTGCCGAAAGTTCCGGTCTGCACGCCCTTGTAGGCTGCCCCCAAAGATTCCGCCGCGTCCTCGATGATCACGGCGTTATGCCTTCTGCAGATTTCCCGGATCTCCTCGATTTTTCCCGGCGTGCCGTAGAGATGGGCCACCACCACGACGCTGACATCCGGATAGATCTCAAAGGCTTTTTCCAGAGCCACGTGATCCATATTCCAGGTGTCGTACTCCGTGTCGATGAAGATCGGCTCGCCGCCCTCGTACCGAACCGGATTGACGGTCGCGTCAAAGGTCATGTCGGAGCAGAACACCCGATCCCCGGGCTTTACCCCCGCCAGTTTTACCGCCATATGTAAAGCGGCCGTCCCTGCCGAGAGGGCGACCGCGTACTTACATCCGATTTTTTCACAGGCCAAGCGTTCCACTTCGTTGATGTTTTCTCCCACCGTGGACATCCAGTTCGTCTCGTAGGCCTCTGTCACATATTTCAGTTCCTCCCCGTGCATGGTCGGGGAGGAGAGCCATACCTTATGATCAAATGGTTTGATCTCCATGTTCTCCTGTTATCTCCTTTCCCTCTGTCTCTTG
Organism: uncultured Eubacteriales bacterium; assembly: GCA_949286525.1. Classification (GTDB taxonomy): domain Bacteria; phylum Bacillota; class Clostridia; order Lachnospirales; family Lachnospiraceae; genus Pullilachnospira_A. Next base: position 610 of record CASECT010000030.1, read on the forward strand.
CCTATCTCTTTTCCACAACCTCAAGCCCCACCCGGGTCTCGACGATTCTACCCATCATCTCGATTTCCAGCCAGGCTGTTCGCTTGTGCCGGTCAATCTTTTTGATGCATCCCTCCAGGCCCATCAGCGGGCCGCTGGTTATCCGAATCCGGTCATGCTCCATGACACCGATGGAAGTCTCCACAATCTGATCATCTCCCCCGAGTTTCTGCAGCAGCAGAACCTCGCTGTCGGTAAGGGGCACCACTTCCTGTCCCGTTCCGATAATTTTTGTCAGTCCCTGCACGTTTTTCAGCGCAAAAAAAAGCTGCTCCACATCGTCGCTGATCAGAAAGACATAGCCGGGAAACAGGACCTTTTTCTCTATATGCCAGGCTCCCTCGTAGCGGCGCTTCTGCTCATAGTAAGGGATGAAACACCGCTCAAGTACGCCAGCCGTTTTCGGGTTCCCCTGGATTTTTTTCCGGCACTGGAACACGATCTTTTCTTCCTGCCCCGCCCGGACCTGTATCACATACCACATACCACTTCCCCCTTTACTCTTCTACTCCCCTTTTAGTTCCTTATCTTTTGATTTTGATTATCTTTTTGCTTCTTTTTTGACTCTATCTTCTCGTCACGCTTAAGATAGATTGCGTTTTTCGCAGAGTGCAAACGTGTCTGAAAAAGAAATAGACACGCTATATGGGACATCTTATTTCAGCGTATGCTTCGCCATTCTCCCCGCCGAAGTAAAACCTTTTCACTCCTTCAGGGCGATGCTCTTTCGCCTTTACGACTTCCTCTATGTCATGGGATCCGCCGTGATGCGGCAAGGCGACAATCACGGCAAATACGCAATCCTGTTATATTTCCAACAATGTGATGATACTCTCTGTTTCTCAGACAGCCGCTTCCGCCGCTGTCTCAGCCATCTCCCGGGCAATCGTCTCCTCCGGATGTTCTCCGGCGGGGTGGAAGGTCGTCACAATCTGTTCCACCAGCTCCACAATATGCCCGCTGTTCTCATAGCTCTCCTTCGCCAGCGTTTCCAACTGGCCAAAGAACTTCTCTATGTCAAAGGGGATCGGCTTTCCGATGTGAATCAGCTGATTCTCGGTCTTTTCCAGGCCTTCCTCAGCCATCAGCTTCTCCTCGAAGAGCTTTTCTCCCGGGCGGAGCCCCGTATAGACAATCCTGATGTCCTCATCCGGCTTATGCCCCGACAGCTTGATCAGGTTTCGGGCAAGCGTGTCGATCTTGACCGGCTCGCCCATATCCAGGACGAAGATTTCTCCACCTTTGGCGTAGGTGCCGGCCTGGAGCACCAGGCTGACCGCCTCGGGTATCGTCATGAAATACCGGATGATATCCGGGTGGGTTACCGTGACCGGGCCGCCTGCCGCGATCTGCTTCTTAAAGAGCGGAATCACAGAACCGTTGCTTCCCAGCACATTTCCGAAACGCACCGCCACAAATTCGGTACTCTTCTCCCCGAAGGGAACCATTTTTTCGGCCACCACAGGCATGGCCTGCCCCTCCGGGTCGTGCAGTTCCCGGAAAGTCCCGGCGTTTCCGGCCGGATCATCCTTTTTAAAATCCCTGTGCGCGTGCAGGATGGGAAGCAGCTCTTCCCGACGATGCTTGCCCACCCAGTCCATACTCTGGATGACCATCTCGCAGAGGCGCTTGCTGGCCCCCATGATGTTGGTGGGGTTGACCGCCTTGTCCGTGCTGATCAGCACAAAACGCTCAGCGCCGTACTTTAACGCGGCAAAAGCGGTCTTGTAGGTGCCGATCACATTGTTCTTGATGGCCTCGTTCGGGCTGGTCTCCATCAGCGGCACATGCTTGTGAGCCGCCGCGTGGTAGACAATCTGCGGCCGATATGTATCAAATACCATCTGCATCCTGCGGCTGTCCCGGACAGAGCCGATCAGCGTTACCAGGTTCAGATCGGGATATTTCTTTTTCAGTTCCTGCTCGATATCGTAGGCGTTGTTCTCATAGATATCGAAGATGACCAACTGCCGGGGATGATGACCGGCGATCTGCCGGCAGAGCTCGCTTCCGATGGAACCGCCTCCTCCGGTAACCAGGATTCGTTTCCCGCGGATATAGGAAAAAATCTCATCCATATTGACCTTGATGGGATCCCGTCCGAGGAGATCTTCCACCGCCACGTCTTTCATGCTGCTCAAAGTTACCTCCCCGTTTATCATCTGATAAACGCCCGGGAGACTCTTTAGCTCGCATCCCGTTTCCTTGCAGATATTCAGAATATCCCGCTTCTGCTCCACCGAAGCGGAAGGAATCGCCAGCAAAATCTGGTCAATATGATATTTATCAGCATAGAGAAGAATATCATCGCTGCCGCCCACGATAGGTACGCCGTCGATATCCCTTCCCCACTTGTTGGAATCGTCGTCAATAAAACAGCAGACCTGCATCTGATCACTGTTGGTCTTTACAATATCCCGCAGGATCATATGTCCCGCAGCGCCCGCTCCGATCAGCATGATTTTCTGCCGCAGACCGTTTCCGTCGCCGCCGCCCGTCCGCGCGGTTCTGAGAAGATTTCTCTCCAGCAGGATAAAACGATAGCAAAAACGGACTGCTGCCAGAAGACCAAACTGAAGGATCGCTCCGAACAGATAATAGGACGCCGGCATCCGATGAAAGAAGACGGTAATCGCTATCGTGTGAAACGCGCTGGTAACCAGGGAAGCCCCCAGAATACGGATCAGCTCATAGTAACTGGCAAAACGCCAGATACTGTTGTAGAGACGGAACGCATAAAAAATAACCAGCGACACCATGACGTAAATGGGCAGAAACGCCAGATACGCCTGCAGGCAGTCCCGGTCAATGCGGGAATACACAAAATCGAATCTTATCCAAAGAGCCAGAAAATAGGCTGCGCTGGCAGCGAAAATATCATACAGGACCAGGAAAATCGCGATGATCTGCCAGTGCTTCACTTTATTGATCAATCTATGTAACGTTTCTCTCATGCTTTCATCTCACTATTTTTAAACACGCCGGAAAATTTCCGGCTTCCCCTCTGATCACGTCCTGTGCCAGCGCCGCTCCCCGCCCGAGAAAAGGCGGGGAGGCCAGCAGTGCGCTGCAGCGCCCGCCGCGATCTGACACATCATTGCGAACTTCGCTTTGCTATACCCTCATCCTGTCCGTCCGTGATGTCAAAATTGCGTTTAAGCTTAAACTACGCCTGATGGCGTTTTCTGTTGATGACAACAATCGCTCCCGCAGCCAGAACCGCCACTACGGCATATACCGCGAGCATATTGCCATCGTAGGTCTTCGGAGCTGTCGCGGAATCTCCGGACGCCGCTCCGTTCCCATCCTGCGCGGTGGGCTGATATACGATTGTAACCGGAGACAAGTTGGCAAAGGTCGCGGTAATCGCGCCGGTGGAATAATCTACATGATCGGGCTTGATTGCTTCCCATGCCTTGGAGACCGTGTTGTAGTGAAGTACCGTTACCTGATTCGCGTCACTCAGCCCGATGACTGCCCTTGTAACGAAGGTCGCAGTCACATTTGTCGCGCTCTCTCCGTTGGTCAGATGCAGGTCGAAGGGCGCTACCAGCATCGCGAAACCAGACATGTCCATGGTCCCGCCTGTGGTTGTCACAACCTCCTTTGGATCATCAAACATCTGCTCCAATGCCTGGACAGTGGAGATCGTATTCTCCACCATCTGCTCCAGAAGGGAGACCACCGGATCCGCGATATCCTCGTCCGCAACCCAGCTGTCCATATACGCCTCCGCGGACTCGGCAACCAGTTCTACCGCCGCGCCGTTGGATGTCCCGGAGGATACCGTCGGCACTTCCTGTGTGGGACTCGGAGCCGCGCAGACTGCCATGCCGAAGGCGGAAACCGCAAGAGCGGCAGCGCAGACCATACTCAAGATTTTTTTCATGAAAAAACCACCTTTCTGTTACTCTTCCAGATAAAAAATATCCAGAATCAACTGTTTTAATGAGTTCTCATTAATATAATATTTTTCGAGTTCCTCTGAATCGTCGCTCTCGCCCTCGGGTATATAAAAGTTTGGTTGTGACAGATCCAGGTCCTCTAAAATATTAACGTAGTTCAGATACTGTCCCTGTGTGATATTGGTCATCACATAGTCGGACATGTTGCTGTCATTCATCTGCTCCCAGGTCTGTTCCGGATCCTGGAGCACATTTTCCTCCAGCTTGTCGATGGCGCCAAGGACAAACACTTTCTGGCGCTCCATTCGATCATTGTTGGAGAAGGCCTGATCCGTGTCCCGGTAGCGGACAAAAGCCGCCGCCTGCTCATCGGTCAGGGTAACGGTACTCCCCGCCGTCAATCCAGGGAACTGCTGGGCCAGACTGTCATCCGGCAGCGTGACTGTCACGCCTCCCAGCATCTGATTGATGTAGGGAAGGGAGCTGCGGTTCATGACCACATATCGGTCGACCGGAATTCCTCCCAGCAGATCCGAGATGGCATCCGCCGTGATCTCACAGCTTCTGGTCCCGCCATTTCCGGCAGCGAAAGCATAGGCAAGCTGCTCCTCCACCGGCGTCAGCGGATTGCCCTCCACATCGTACTGACGAATTTCCAGCATGGTATTTCTATTAAACGATAAAATCGATAATGTCTTATGGTACTTGTCCATCACAACCAGCATGACCACGTCGGATCGCGGCGCGCTGCCGTAAGCCTGACTGGTCTCCATGGCTCCTTCCGAATCGATTCCGATATAGAGTACCGTCTCTATCAGGTTATTGAATTCGTACTCCTTACCGTCCACCGTAATGTCGCGGTAAGCGCCGGTATTGGATTCCCTTTCGGCTGTGGTATTGACCTCCCGGTCTCCGAGTCCGCGGATGATGATCACACCCGTTGCCACCACCACAGCCGCCACAAGAATCACGGTCATTATATTGATCATCCGTTCCCGGCGAGCCTTCTGCTCATTCCTGTGATGTTTGTGATGCTGATGTCTGTGTTCATGATCACTCATGATTTCTTCTTTCCCTTCCCGGAGGATTGTTCTCCATAGCTGTAGTAATACTCGCCATAACCGTATTTCTTATAGTCATAGGCGCTTCCGCCGGCGCCCGCCTTGTTGAGCACAACGCCGAGGATCCTTATACCCGCGGCTTCCAGGCGTCCTCTGACCCGCTGGGCCTGCTTTCTGTCTGTCCCCGCGGCTTCAACCACCAGAACCGTACCGTCACACTGCTTTCCGATGATGGCCGCATCGATTACCGCACCTAACGGGGCGGTGTCCATAATGATATAGTCGTAATTTTTCTTCAGAGCGTCGCACAGATTGCCGAAGAGACTGCTGGAAAGAAGCTCCGACGGATTCGGGGAAACAGAACCCGCGAAAATCATATGAAGGTGGGGCACATTCGCCGCCTTGCACAGGATATCGCCCACCTGCGCCTTCCCTACCAGAAAATCTGTCAGTCCCGGCGCACCGCTCCTGATCCCGAGTCTCGTCTGTATCTTGGAATTTCGGATATCGCAGTCCAAAAACAGCGTCCGCTTTCCCAATTCCGCGAGACTTTTTGCCAGTTCAAAGGAAACAAAACTCTTTCCCTCGCCCGCGTTGCAGCTGGTCAGCGAGATCGCCCGCAGGCCATATCCGCTGAACTGTATATTTGCCCGCAGCATCTTGATGGCCTCGCTGGTCTGAAACGAAAGCTGTACCGGATTGATGCGGACAGTATGCAGAAGGCTGGAATCCACAGTGTTATTCTGTTCATTTTTTGTCTGTTCCATTGCTGCTTTTCCCTCACTCATGCCTTCCTGCTCCCTTCTTCTTTTCTCCCGTAGCCGTACCCGGATTTCTTCTGATCATTCACGGGAATAACC